>SVDS01000038.1 GCA_015057715.1 Paenibacillaceae bacterium | reverse complement strand
CAAAAGATGGTTTTGATATTCCATTTGAAACATTCCTTGGATTTAAGGGAGACAAGGAGCCTGATATCGATCTGAATTTTTCCGGAGAATACCAGAGTAAGGCCCATGATTATACAGAAGTTATTTTCGGAAAAGGACAGACATTCCGTGCAGGAACGATTGGTACTCTTGCAGATAAGACGGCATTCGGTTATGTGAAAAATTATTACGAAGAACATGGAGTAAGAAAACGGAACTGTGAAATTAACCGGATTGTTCAGGGCTGTGTAGGTGTGAGACGAACCACTGGCCAGCATCCGGGGGGAATTATCGTTCTTCCCCATGGAGAGGAGATTTACTCCTTTACACCGGTACAAAGGCCGGCTAATGATATGACTACAATGACGGTAACCACCCATTTCGACTATCACTCCATCGACCACAACCTATTAAAGCTTGATATTCTGGGACACGACGATCCGACCATGATCCGTATGCTTCAGGACTTAATCGGCTTTGATCCGGTAAAGGATATTCCTCTGGACAGCAGAGAAGTCATGTCACTTTTCCAGGACACATCAGCCCTTGGAATTTTGCCGGAAGATATCGGCGGCTGCAAGCTGGGAGCGCTGGGAGTACCGGAGTTTGGTACCGATTTTGCCATGCAGATGTTAATAGACACTCAGCCCAAATATTTCTCTGATCTTGTCCGCATTGCAGGGCTTGCTCATGGTACGGATGTGTGGCTTGGTAATGCCCAGGCCCTTATTCAGGAAGGTAAGGCAACCATTCAGACCGCCATATGTACCAGAGATGATATTATGATTTATTTAATTTCCATGGGTATGGAAGAAGGCTTATCCTTTTCTATCATGGAGAGCGTGCGTAAAGGAAAAGGGTTAAAACCCGAATGGGAAGAGGAGATGATATCCCATGGGGTCCCGGACTGGTATATCTGGTCCTGTAAAAAGATTAAATACATGTTCCCAAAAGCCCATGCAGCAGCTTATGTTATGATGGCGTGGAGAATAGCGTACTGTAAAGTGTTTTATCCACTGGCTTATTACGCATCATTTTTCAGTATTCGTGCCAATGGCTTCAGCTATGAACTGATGTGCCAGGGAAGAGAAAAGCTGGAGCATTATCTGGCTGATTACAGGAAACGGATTGACACTCTTTCAAAAAAAGAGCAGGATACTCTGCGTGATATGCGAATTGTACAGGAAATGTACGCCAGGGGTTATGATTTTACTCCTATCGATATTTACCAGGCAAAAGCCAGACATTTTCAGATCATTGATGGAAAATTAATGCCGTCTTTAAGCAGTATCGATGGACTTGGAGAGAAAGCGGCAGATGCGGTTGTGGATGCCAGTAAGGATGGAAAATTCTTATCCAGAGAGGATTTCAGAAACCGGACAAAGGTCAGTAAGACTGTTTGTGATCTTATGGGGGATCTGGGACTTCTGGGGGATCTACCCGAATCCAATCAGCTTTCCCTGTTTGATCTGGCATAAAGCAGTTTCCGCTGCAAAATAGCATTCTTTGTTCTGCAGCGGAAGATAAAAAGAGTAACTGAAATCTGCTGTTATTTTTCCAGTATTTTTAAAAAATAAAAAAATTTTGAAAATACGGTTGACATTGTCTCAAATTTATATTATACTACGTAACGTAATCGAGGCGTGGCTCAGTTTGGTAGAGCGCTGCGTTCGGGACGCAGAGGTCGCAAGTTCGAATCTTGTCGCCTCGATTTTGTATGAATCATATTCGTACTGGCCTATTGGTCAAGCGGTCAAGACGCCGCCCTCTCACGGCGGAAACCCGAGTTCGATTCTCGGATAGGTCATAATAAAAACCTTCAGGATTAATCCTGAAGGTTTTTTGTGTTAAAGCGGATCAGCAGGGTTTATCTTTATAACACCAGAACCAGTCCATGCAATTTAAGTTTTGAGCCTGTGGATTATTAATCCGCTCTATCATCTGGTCATAAGTACGGGGTGGAGGCACCATAGCAGGACTGCCTGGTTCCCAGTTTGCCGGAGTAACAACATTACAGCGGTCTGTTGTCTCAAGTGCAGTTAAGAGCCGTATGATCTCACAAATATTTCTGCCATTTGTAAGTGGATAAACAAGTATTGCCCGGATAATCTGATCAGGATCAATGAAAAAGACATTACGGACAGTTTCCTGTTTGGAGGCATCGGGAGCTATCATGCCATACATACCCGCCACTTCCGCCATACGATCTGCAATAATAGGAAATGGAATCTGGACGCCTGTCAATAAATAGATCTGATTTACCCAAGCAAGATGGGACGGATTGCTGTCTATGCTTAAACCGATCAATTTGGCATTTAAGGCTTCAAATTGGTCATTGGCCTGAGCAAAAGCTACAAATTCGGTAGTGCAGACAGGAGTAAATACATTGCATATAGATGGAAAATATAGAAAAGAGTGAAAGAGACCTAAAAAAAATGTTAGGTCTCTTTTTTAGACCTAACATTTCGGATAGATAAAAACACAGTCAATCAAACAAGTGCTGGCTACACTTGGGAACGAATCAGCAAGCTTAAAGTTTTATTACCAGTTACCAAATACCTGATACGTGTCACCTATAAGCCTTCATTACATCCACTGATGATGTGTATATAGAAATTATAAATATACACATGAGAAAAAACAATAGGGATAAATCAGTAAGTGCTATAGATATTTAAAATATCAATGCAGTTGATATTTATAAAATACAGTAAAACAGAAAACTTCCCGTGGTTGATATTGTTGAGAAAAAATGTATTGGAGGAAAGCAAAATGAAAAAGGAAAAGAAAGGAAGACCTACATCAATAAGACTCTTACCAGAGACTGAAAAATATCTTATGAGATGTCCGGGAAAAAATCTGACTGATAAATTCGAGTACTTAATTCATTTTTGCATGAAGCGGGAAGAAATGCTGGTTAAGGTAGAAGAGGAGTATCAAAGACGCTTTAAAGCATATGAGGAGGAAATAAAGAGCCAGGAGCAATTATTGAGGAAGCTCCGTGCGGCAGCCCAGAAAAGTACTGATTATTTAGACGATGTGGTGAAGGAAATCAGGTGGATTCATAAAAACAATGATGATTGATTTTAGAAAGAGAGGTTTTCTTATGAGAGCTGAAAAAGATCCGCAGTTAGAAATTAAGACAATTAGGGAACGAAAGATTGAAATCAAACTGTCAGATGCAGATGTTGAAAGATTATATAAAAAGGCTGGAAGTGCCAGTTTGTCTGTGTCAGAACTTATTGAAAATTTTGTTGGTGATCTGGTAGATGGAACTTATACCAATGGATCGAATGAAAGGGATGCGTTAAATAACTGGTTTGAGAGATGTTACTTTGGTATGTTTCCGGAAGAGAGTTTTTTGAAATATCTGATTGATCAGGATACTATCGAGGAATTTCTGGAATTGTACAATGATATGAAAAGCAGTGTGGATCAGATTCCTATTATGGAAGAAGGAATTAAGACCGGGATCATGAAAAGATATGATGGGAGTACATATACTTGGCAGGATTTAATGATCTGTATAGCTGACGGTGATACGCCTTGCTATTCCCAAAAAGAAGAATGGGAAAAAGTACAATTAGAAAATATTAAACAGGAAAAAGAGTTTGTGGCTGATTGTCGGGAGCAAATAGATGATTACTGGAATGATTTTTTGCAGTCTGCTAATGGACAAGTAGGTACGTTAGAAGATGAACTTGAAAAAGTAATTAAATGGTATGGCGATATGGTTCGTTTGAAAAATGGTGTGTAATAGAAAAAATTCTGAATAAAGAGTCTTTGAAAACATAAATACCAGGAGGATAAAAACATGGCAGTTATTGGGAGCATTAACAGTAACAAAGGTGGAGTTGGCAAAACCACCACTACAGTAGTATTAGGTGAGCTTCTGGCTTACTTAGGTAAAAAAACTCTTATCGTTGATCAGGACCCGCAGGGGAATACATCAATGCAGTTTCATTTATTTCAGAAGGACAGTCCGGAGATTGAAAATGGAATACTGCTACCTGAAAGCGTGGATTACCATATTGCAGAGCTGTATCGGTTCCGCTATCGGAATGGTGAAGAGGTAAAGAGCTTGATAAGAAAAACGTACATTGAAAATCTCTCTATTCTACCCAGCAGCCACAGGCACAAATTGACTCAGGATCTGGTGGTTAGCAATACAGGCAATAATAATACAATTTTAAAACGGGCATTAAAAGCTATATCCCATGAGTATGACTATATACTGATTGACAATGCACCGGCAAATAATATTTTGACGGTAAATAGCATTTTCGCCTCTGATTTTATTATTATTCCGATTAAGTGTGAGCAGTATTCTTATGAGGGGCTGCAGGAAACATTGAAAAGCATTATCTATATAAAAGAGGAACATGATTTAGAAAGCCCTCAGTTTCTGGGAGCATTTATCACCCAGGCAAATATTATTACCAATGCATTTAAGGAAACCAGCAAGATATTTACAGCGAACATGAGCAATATGTTTTTTGATACAGCGATACGTTTAGATACAAAAATCAATGACATAGAAAGGGAATTTAAGCCATTGCTTACATATCCAAATTCCAGAGCATTAAGTGATTACTGTAACTTGTTATTGGAGATGGGCATTTTAGATACCCAGACTGAGAAATATTTAAGAGATACCATAAAGGAAGCAATGTAAGGAGGTTGTTGTATGCCAGTACAGAAATTTAAAGGGCTCAGCATTAGAAATAATGAGATAGCCAAGGTTCAGGAGGTAAGTACTATACCGGAGGAACGCGAGGTGACAGATCCTGGCATTGGTTTGCAAGAAATAGTAGGAAAGTTGAGTGAAAAGAGAAGCAGCGTTCCATTTAATCTGAAAATAATACCCAGAAAGAAAATCATATTCAATGATAAGAACGATTACAGCCAGGTGGATCTAGAAAAGCTCGCGGAAGGAATTTTACACTTTGGGCTGATTCATTCTCTTGAGGGATTTTATGATGAGGAGCAGGATTTATATGTAATAGAATCTGGAGAGAGAAGAACCAGGGCTATTGATCTTCTTCTGGAAAAGTTTAGAGATTATGAAGGTACTGATTCTCAGGAGTATCAGGACTACCTGGAGAACGTAAAGGGGTTTGAAGCCGGTTATCCTATTAACGTGAAAAAGAAAAAATATATGGATGCCGGTGATATGTCCCCTTTAGATGAAATTGACAGTGAAATCAGATTGATGGATGCCAATGAAGAGGTAAGACCCACGAACCCCCAAGACAAGTATAAACGAGTCACAAGGCGTGCTGAATTGATGGAAAGGCGAAATGCCTTACTGCCTTATAAGAAACGTATTAATGTAAATAAAGAAGTGGGAAATAAAATGGGGCTGACTGAGAGGCAGGTTCAAAAGTATAAAAGTATTGATGCTTTGATACCGGAGTTGAGAGAAGAGTTTTTTCAGAATAATATCACTCTGGCCGATGGAGCAAATTATTCGGTTCTTACTGAGGAGGAGCAACGGAATATCTTAAAGTTGATCCAGGAAGGGAAGAAAGTATCTGCTGATGATATTAAAAAGCTTAAACAGGAGAAGGAGGCTGTGCAAACGGAATTGATCCTTAAAGAGGGGGAATTAAGCAGATTAAGGGAAGAGAGCGATCAATTGCGGGAAAGGCACGAAAAAGAGCTTGTGAGGCTTCAGGAGAGTGTTGAACAGGAGCGTGAGAGTATTAAGCATGAAATATCGGAAGAGATTCTAAATAGTAGCCCTGATAGAATTAAGGTTAAAGAGCTTGAAACGCAGCTGCAAGAAAAAGAAGCTGCGCAAAAAGATATTAATAAGAGCCTTAATGAAATCAACCAAAATTTAAACAATAAAAATAATGAGATTGAAAAGTTAGAAGCTGAGTTAAAGCAGATGAAGAATCAGCCTAGCCAAGATCTTGAAAGGATTCGTATGGAAGTGAAATTGTCTACGGCTATTGAGGCAGCAATGAGCTCAGTAACTGACATAAAAAAGGCGTTTATCGCTTATGGAAAGTTAAATAGTTCTGATAGCCCCAGATTTAAGCAGGAAATAGAGGCAATAGTATATAACCTGCACACCATACTTAAAATATAGAATTAACCAGGAAGTATATGAATCATTACTGCAAAGGAGAAAGAAAAAATGATTATAAGAAAAATTGATCATCTCGGCAGGTTAGTCTTACCGAAAGATATTAGAAGTTCCATGGGATTAGTTGATGGATCTTCATTGGAAATTTTGACTACAAATGAAGGGATTTTGTTAAAAAAGTACAGCGTGGAATTAAGCTTGATCACAGATATTGAAAATTTGCAAAGATCTGTTAAAGAAGAAAATTCTTATGTAGGACAGGATAAGGTAGATCAAATACAAAGGTGTCTACAAGAAGCACTACTGCTATTAAGACAGGCAAATTAGGATTTAATAAAAAGAAATAAGGCAGATTCCTCTGCCCTATCCTTTGGGTAACTGTCATTATCACGTGCGCTTCATGCGCGAGGTGGCAATTTCTACATTAATAGTGAAATGTGCCGTAAGTATTTCTTTTTAGACTTGACGCTACCGCCAATCTTACCTCTTACATGTAAGATTGTAAATGATCATCAAAGCGATGAATAACAAATAACTTTCACTCATCGTAAATCCTCCTTTTCTTAAGCAATTACCGAACCCCTCTGGGACGGCAATACTAAAAACAATTCTTAACTTAGGAAAAGGCGATGACTTTTTATACTATAGCACCACTTGAAACAAAAGTAAAGTAATCCCGAATTTAACGGAGAAAGGCGGTGTGAATTGAAAATAGGTCTTATTGATGTAGACGGGCATAATTACCCCAATTTACCGCTTATGAAAATAAGCACATGGCATAAGTCAAAAGGTGATCGTGTGCAGTGGTATGAACCGTTTGACGGTCTGATCGAAGAATACGACATAGTTTATATGTCAAAAGTATTCAGCTTTACACCTGACTACATACAGCCTGTCTATTCAAAGATGATTAAAAAAGGCGGGTCTGGATATTGCATTGAATTAATAGATGGCAAGGAAATATATCATCGAGAAAGAGATAATTTGCTTCCTGCTGAAATTGAACATATTTACCCGGACTATTCTCTTTATCCAGAAATGACCAGAGATACCGCATACGGTTTCTTAACCAGAGGTTGCCCTATGGGGTGTGAGTTTTGTCATGTGGCTTGCAAAGAGGGGGAAAAGAGTTATAAAGTGGCTGATTTATCAGAATTTTGGAAAGATCAGAAAAATATTATCCTCTGTGATCCCAATACGCTGGCATATCCTGGACACACTGAATTATTACAGCAGCTGGTAGACAGTAAAGCAAAAGTGAATTTTAATCAGGGGTTAGATATAAGGCGAATAAATGATCAAAACCTTGAATTGATTAAGCAAATTCGGCTTGATGGAATACATTTTGCTTACGATCGTTACGAAGATAAACACCTCATAGAGCAGAAGCTAAAGACATTTAAGGAATCAACCGGATATGATAAGGACAAAGGACGGGTGATGGTTTATATCTTGACCAATTTCAATACTACGATTGAGCAGGACATTGAACGAATACAGTTTTGTAGATCGTTGAGATTTTCGCCTTATCCTATGATTTATGACAAAGAGCATTGCAAACCAATTTACAGAAAAATCCAACGATGGTGTAATAATTTTATTTTCTGGAAAACACCTACATTTGAAGAGTATGTTGGGTAACAAAATTAGAATTTAACGAATTATTGCACATTGGAAACTTAATATTGATAGTTAGTAAATTTAATGATAGTCTATTCATGAATGTTATTTATATTTTGTGAAAGAGAGAAATATATGAGAATAGAATTGAATGATATTATAATCAGAGATTTTGAACGAAAAGATGCGGGAATTCTCCATAGAATTGTTCGTGAAAAAGAAATACTTCGTTTTATGAAGGACTGGTTTGAAAATGCACCAAAACCAGAAAATTTTTATGGTTTTATTGATTGGCTTCAAACCCAAAAGGAATCTACTGATATTTATGAGAATAAACGATATGCCATCGTATTGAAAGAAACTGACCAATTGATTGGTATGGTCGGTATGGGACTGGAAGATACTTTGAATGAAGTGGAAGTCGCATACTTTATGACCGAACAATACCAGAGAAAGGGATACACCAAACGAGCGGTGAATGCTTTTGTTGATTGGTGTTTTCAGGTATCGGATATACCATATTTAATTCTTACAATTGACTGTGCAAACATCCCATCTTGTAGATTAGCTGAAAAATGTGGTTTCGAATTATTTGAAAAAAGAACCCCTGTTGGACACATTCAACCCAATATGAAAAGTGACAGTTATTACTACTACCGTATTTATAGAGAATTAGCATAATGAAGCCAGTAAAAGTGAATACGTATATAAAACTACTAACTATCAGTATTAAGCTGGTAGTTTTTTATTGTTGTAAATCAGGTAAACTGAAATTTAAAAGAAATATTGTTCTTTGATAATTGAATATTGATAGTTGGTGAAGTATAATTGTCTTATCAAAACACAAGGGGGATAAGAAATGGAACAAAAAATTATTAATGGCCAGTCATACGCACATCCGTTTGAGTACATCATGTGTGATGTATTTGAATGTGACAGAGGTGGAGCTTGCGGAATGGCAGATGCAAGTTTTATTAGAAATAATCCTTACACAGCAGTGGTCGCAACTTGTATGTACATATATGCTAATGCTGATGAAGAGAAAAAAGAAGAAATAAAAAAATTTTTAGATGATGCCCGTTTTCATTTCCAGTTTGACTTTGACACACTTCTCTCATTTGAAACGAATGAGAAAGAGATTAATGACGGTACGTACACTTTGAGTTATGACAACGGAGAAGCAACGATTGAAGCACTTGAAGAAAAATTTAGAAATATTTGCAAGAAATAAATATAAAAACCAACTATCACATATTCGGTAGTTGGTTTTTTTGTACCCAAAACGGAGAATTAAATCAGGTAAACGAATATTTGTGGAGGAACGAATGAATAGAAAAGAAGTAAGTGAAATTAAAAAGCTTTTAACCCCAGCAAATTGCTGCATTAGTCGAATTTGCAGCTGTTACGTAGATTCGGAAAAGAACAAACGGACAGAGCTTAAGGAAGCCTTCCTATCTCTTCCGGAGGAAGAAACATTTAAATACTTTACCATCTTTAAAAATTCATTAAGTGGCAGCATAGGTAAAAATCTGATTAATATGAGGTTTCCTATTCTTACTGAAGCAGAGGGGGGTACACAGGATTTTTTAATGAGACTTCGTGATAGTCAATTAAAGGATGATTCTCTTATCGAGGAGTTTTACAACAGAGTAATTGCAAATTATGAGTATGGTGAGAATTATTACATAATCTTGATACACTGTGCTTATGATATTCCATCAAAATCAACAGATGGGTTTTGAGATTAAGACAACGGATGTAATTATAAAAATTGCTCCGGACAAGTCTTACCTGGTAAAACGTCAGCTTGTTAATGGTCGTTCCTGCATCGTTATTGAAACGAGTGAACATATTGAAATCAATGGGATAGTAGTAAAATAAGGCAGTACAATGCAAAACGGAAGTAGGTGAGAAAATGGCAGAGATACAGGATATTTTAAAGATAGAGGGCGTAGGTGCTAAAGGCGGAGGAATACTGCCTAAATATGTAATGTTAGATCCAGATCTCACGCTGGAAGCAAAATGTATTTATACCTATTTTGCAAGCCTGGCTGGTATGGGGACAACAGTTTTTCCTGGACGTGATACAATAGTAGAATATCTTGGTATCAATAAGGATACGTTCTATAAACATTTTAAAATGTTAATTGTACAAAATTATGTTACTACAAAGCAGGAAAATTCCTCCAATGGTTTTAAGAAAAATATTTATACACTTGTTTCAAACCCTAAAAAATTTGAATCCCTATCCTCTACAATTGACAAATCCACCTATAGCAGAATACGGTTTGGAGGGTTAAAATCAGCAGGATATGGTTGGATGCCATATATGGTTATGACTGATTATCGTCTAAATATAAAAGCCAAAGGTATTTATGCTTATTTCTGTGTATGGACAGGTAGTGGAAATAGTGCTTTTCCAAGTAAAGACGACATTCTAAGGCACTTAGGTATTAGCCATAATACATATCAGCGCTATTACAAGCAGCTCATTGATCTTAATTATATTACTGTGGTCCAAAGGCGAGATAGCGGACGAATGGCTGTTAATGATTATTATTTAAATGATAACCCAGATGTAGATTGCTTACCGGGTACCAAAATTTCGGACACGGGGAAGTCACCGGATACCAAAATTTCGGACACGGGGAAATCACCGGATACCAAAATTTCGGACACGGGAGATCTACCGAGTACCAAAATTTCGGACACGCTAAATATTGAAAAAATGAATGATATAGCACAAGATATAGTAAAAACGTCACCGGGTACCAAAATTTCGGACACGGTAGAGGTATCACCGCATACCAATTTTTCGGATACCGAGATTTCGGACATTAACATAAACAGTACTTTAACCATAAACACTTTATTAACATCCTCTTCATCCTCTAATGTATTTAATATGAGTGCAAATGAATTGGTAGATTACATCAAAAAAGCCGGTGCCTTAGACCAGCTTTTTACAGAGGAGGAAGAAATTAGTAAATTCCTGGAAATCAATAAAATCTTCATGACTACACTGTGCGAACTGTGCTATATTAATAATATGCAATATAGTGGGTTAAGCATAAGCAGCTTAGAGATCATTGAGAAATTAAAGAATATCATCAGTAAAGATTATTTTGAGGATTTTTGCAGGAGAGTTTTAAGCGATTACTATTCCGCTCAATCGACCAGGCATATAAAAAATATCATACGATATATGCAAGCTTGTATTTATAATGTCATGCTTCAAGGTGATGGAGTTAAGCAGAAAAAAGGATTGCCAATTAAACAACATGAAAAGAAGAATGATTTTCAGAACTTTCCTCAGAGAGAATATGATTATGATGCTTTGATACTTGCTGGTATAAACAAGGGAATTTAGGTCATAGAAAAGTTCCGTTATTTATAAAAAGCTGGACAAAATAGTTATTTTGTCCAGATTAGTATCCATATATAATTTACTACTATTTTTGAAAGAATGCAATAAAAATTTTACTTTATATATATTTTTTTAGTTTCAATGTAACAATTTAGTTGCATATCTCATACTATACACAAAAAAAGTATACGAGGTATATTTCGTTGTTCCAGTATAGGTTACCAATTTTACTCAATACGACCGATAGTAATTTAATAAGTCAACAGAACAACTATATTGATTCAGTTCCTCAATCTGCGAAAAATCTAATTGTTATGCAAATAGGTGAAGAATTTTATATTCCAGAATTTATGATAGCGCAATGTGAAAAGTATAGTATTAATGAGTTATTACAATATATGTTTAAGATTAAAATAAGTATGAAAGATGTGAATAATACTGTAAGAAAAGCCGGCAATGCTATAAAAGATGCTGCAAATAATTTTTATGAAACTATAAATGAACTTTTAAACAATAATAATAAAGAAATTGAAAAGTTGATAAAGGAAATTGAGGAAAAAGAAAATTTATATAATCATTTAGATTGTAAATACATTAGACAAGAATATATGCAAAGATCATCACAATATATTTGTGCGAATTTGTTGAAAGAAATTGAAGATTTGAAGATCAAATTAAGAGAATTAAAATTAAAAAGAAAGAGTAATATTTGGAATTCTATAGATACTTCATGGAAACAATTTAAAAATAATATTTCAATAATAAATAATGATAAACTTTTAAATGACGTAGAATGGCCTAAAAGTTGGCCAACGATAGAAGAAATCCAATCAATGCCTGTTATAATTAACGATTTTATGGAATTTCCTAAGACTATAATTGATATACAGATAGATCCTGCAGATATATTAAATATACCATTACCGAGTAATATTGAAAACATGTTAAATATCCCCCCCCTTAATGATATTATGATAGATTTTGATGATATTAAAGGACAGATACAGTTTGATGATCTATTTTATTCAGCTAAGGAAGTCCTTACAGATCTAATCAATAAAACAATAGAAGAACTTAATAAATATAATATGTGTTTTTTTATGAAGAATAGTCCAAGTGCATTACAAATAAACATTGAATATATATCTGATATAGAAGAATTAGTTAAATCGTATCTAAGTGGTTGCTTTCAAATGGCACAAAATGCAGCGCTAATTACATTGGCAAAGCATATTCCTTCTATATTAAATTCATACGGGGCATCAATACCAATTGCTTTATCTGATGTATTTTTAGTTTATTGGTCTACATTGAAAAAATGTTTAATTAATATATATTATCAATTTAAAAGTGAAATCGATAATCTTTTAAATATAGATAGTTTAGAGGGGTTTATTAGCGCAATTGAAAAATATGTATCTATAGATTTGGTATTAGATAAGAGAACTGTTGAGTGGGAAAATAAAGGATCTTTGATTGATCTGGTATCTGGAATTGTTTAATAAATTTTAATGATCAAAAGTAGAGGGAAAATATGTATAGAGCGGGTAATTGTATATATACTTCACAAGATATACCTAATATTGAACATCAAGAAGAATATACACAAAGTGATCCACAATTTTTATTGGTGCCCAAAGATTATAATTTAGATAGAGTGTCTTTAAAAAATATTTTAGATAGATGTGGTCGTCATGGAATGTGGATTTTTATAACCCTCAAAGATGTAGGTAATTATGATGTTCAATTAAATTTTTGGCTTAATGTTAGAGAAAAGAATGATAATGTTTTATCAGGATATATAGTTGATAGATCACCATCTGGTAATAAAATAAAAAGGGATATAAATATAAAATTAAGTGATATAAAAAATATCCAGTGCTATGATCCGACAATAGATACTCAGGATAATAAAAATGATTTGTTTATAAAGTATAATATTATTGATATTTGTAAAGAGGGTAAAGGAGTTTTTTTGGGCAAGGATTATTTGGATATTGGAGAAGGTTTTTTTGTCTATTACGAAATATATGAATGCGGCGTAGATACAGGCATATATTTTAATTATGAATTAATATCTGAATTTTATATTCCTAGATATCACTCGACAATACAACATCGAAGTGATTATTATGTATCTCCTACAATATCATATATAATAAATATTAGTATTAGCAAGAGTGACGATGAGCTTCAACAAAGGCTTTATTTAATTTTAAATGAGAGAGTTTTAGGTGATATCTATAACTTAAGCTCTTATATGATAAAACTACCGTGGGGTTGAGTAATATGTCATTCAATATTTCTTATCTTTTATACAATAGCAGTTGTAGATATTGGATGTAGTATTGATAGGGATACAGAATAAAATAAATGGGACTAACCCCCTAGTTGATTGGACGTAAACGCTTTATTAATGATCAAGATCCATGTCATAATTAATTTCATTTAATTAGCGCTTAGTTCTGTTTAAAAAGTTGGAGGTACAGACACCTATTAATACACAAGCTGCTGTAATCATACATCTTCCGGCTGCATTACTTAAAATACACAACAGTACCACGCAGCAGACCATTGAGACTGTGTTCTTTGTACTAAATTGCCTATATTAGGAGATATTTCCATTGCAAAAGACATTTCATTGACTGCAGTTATTATGTCGTACATGAGCAGTTTCACTTAAATCCTTTTACCCCATTCTGCTTATGGGAGAGTATTTAGTAAGATTCCGAGAGAAAAAACCGTTACTGATGAACGGAACTGAGTTCCGCTCATGAACAAAAATATAGGAAGATTCCAAGAGGAGAAGTCGGAGCTGATGAACGGAACTGAGTTCCGCTCATAGAAAAGCATATAGGAATATTCCAAGAGAAGAAGTTGGTGCTGATGAATGGAACTGAGTTCCGTTCGTGGATAAGTATATAGGAATATTCCAAGAGAAGAAGCCGGAGCTGATGAATGGAACTGGGTTCCGTTTATGGAAAAGCATTTAGGAATATTTCAAGAGAAGAGGCTGGAGCTTATGAGTAGAATTGAGTTCCGCTCATGGTAAAGCATTTAGTAAGATTTCGGGAGAAGAAGCTGGAGCTGATGAACGGAACTGAGTTCCGCTCATGGTAAAGTATTTATAAAGATTCCAAGAGGAGAAGCTTGGGCTGATGAACGGAACTGAGTTCCGTCCATGGTAAAGTATTTAGGAAGATTCCAGGAGAAGAAGTTGGAGTTGATGAACGGAACTGAGTTCCGCCCATGGTAAAGTATTTAGGAATATTCCAAGAGAAGAAGCTGGAGCTGATGAACGGAACTGAGTTCCGCTCATGGGAAAACATTTTGAAAGATGCTAGGAGAAGATGTAGGAGCTGATGAACGGAACTGAGTTCCGCTCATGGGAAAGCATTTTGAAAGATTCCGGGAGAGAACGCTGGAGCTGATGAACGGAACTAAGTTCTGCTCTTGAGAACGTATTTAGGAAGGTTGAATAGCATCGTGGATATATGGACAAGGCAGCTAACAAAGTATGGAGAAAACCGTTCATAACAATCCGATGAAATAAACATCAGATTGTTATAAACAATTTTCCCCACACTTCGAAAAACAGCAGCCTTGCCCACATACCCACAATGTCGACGACGGTTGCCGCTCAGCTTCATGGGCTGAACGGCGAGAGACCGGAGAAAAGAACTCCGGCATAAAACTAGGCGGGGGTATGGCTAAAAGTACGGTCAAAAAGAATGACTCCAAGAAGCATGGAGACATCCTTTCCGCCCTGGGTAATTTCCTGCCCCAGTAAAAACATCGTGGATATATGGACAAGACAGCTAACGAAGCCTGGATAAACCCGTTCATAACTATCCAATAGTTATGAACAGATTTGTCCACCCTTCTAAAAACAGCTGCCTTCCCCACATACCCACAATGCCGACGACGAAAAGCAAGGCCGACCCGCCCGATGAAAATGCCATCTCCTGCCCATAAACTATGCGGTAAAGCATACAGAATTTATGGCAGGAATAGGGCGTTACACGCCCGGAGGGACAGATTACAGGCAAAGCCTGTAACTATCAAGGCTTAATGTATGAAATACATGTGTTACAAATGGAAGTTTTAGAACAAAATTATGTAACACCTTAAATACTTAGAGTTGTTAATGCTAGATTTTATCAGCTTTTATCGCTGTAACATTTTAAAAAGAGTTTCGTTCATAGAAGGTTTTGGAGGACAAGTAAAGATTAACGATAGGATCTGAGTTCGGTTGAGAAGAGGAGAGTTTGCATTTTTTAACAATAAAAAATCGCTGGTTATTTTCCAGCGATTTAAAATTATTTATCAGGTTCATGGTTGTGTTTATGAGGATTTTTTAGCTGTTCTTCAATCATAGCCTTTTTACTTAAATTTCGGAATTTTTTATCTGCAGCAATAGTTGAATTACGGTCATTTTCATTTGTTATAAAATCAAATATGTTTGAAAATAATTTATATGAAATATTTACATATGGCAAACGATATGAATTGTAGGAATCTAATATCTGTTGTGCAAATGGGTTTCCATTATTGATTGCCTGGTTAAGAAGATCAGTGCCCAAACTAACGTCACGTTTAACTCCTTTACCCCATAAATAAATAATACCAAGCTGTAGTTGTGCAAAAGAATTGCCTTTGCTTGAGGCTTCCATTAAGTATGATATTGCTAAATTCATATTATAAATGGGAATTTCTTTATTGGAGTATAGTTTTCCCAATTGATAGATAGCAGAATCATTCCCCAGTGCAGCAGAGGCTTCTAAGCAGGAAATGGCAAGGGAATAATCCAGTACTCCAAATTTAGGAGAACTGTAGATCATGCCCAATTGGCATTGAGCAGACTGGTTTCCTAATCCGGCAGAATTCTTAAAATATTCAACCGCTTTGTCAATATTATAGAATTCCAAATCGTAATTTTTATAAATTATACCTAATTGATACATTGCGAAATCATTCCCTTGTAAAGCAGATGCTTCTAAGTATGGTATGGCAAGAGAGTAATTGAGGTTTCCAAAGTTTTCTGAACTATATATCTTACCTAATTGATATTGGGCAAATTGATTTTCACAATCAGCAGATCTTTTAAAATATTCTAAAGCTTTATTGACATCATAAAAAGAAGTTTGCTCATTTAAATATACTTTCCCCAAACTATATGAGATCATATCGTCATCAGGTCTATCTATGTGTAGATCGGTCAATATTTGAACTGCTTTTCCATGAAGTTCTACATCATTGCTTTTTAAATATATTTTAGCAAGCGAGAATAGTGCAAAGGTGTTTTTTAGTTTTCCAGCTTCTTGAAATAGTTCTATGGCTTTAGGCAAATTGATTTCTGTTCCCAACCCAAGCTCATACATTTTTCCAACACGGTACATTAAAGAGTCATCAGATGTAGTTCGAAGCATTTCATTAAATTGTGTAATGGCAGCATTATAATAAATATATGATTTTTTAGGATCAGGATCAGCAAAGAAACCTTTTATATATATATTTCCAAGTTCGTATGATGCATACGGGCTTTTTTCAGAAGCACTTTCCAATAAACTGAAAATTTCACTTGAATGACATGGCTCTCCATTTTTAATATCTTTGTCAATATATATCTTGGCAAGAGAGTATTGAGCATATTTATTATTATATGCTTTTATAAACCATTGCTCGGCTAAATTTATATCCTTTTCAATGCCATTACCAGCATTTAATAATTTGCCAGTTCTATAAGCAGCGTATTCTCTTAAGTAAGAGTCTTTTTCTGTCTTATATACTTTCATAAAACCCTGTAGTGCTTTATGATAATATCTGTTAGCTAATTGTTCATCTACTGAACAGCCAAGACCACGCTGAAGAACCTTTCCCAGGTCATGTATTGCAAGCAGGTTCCCTTTACTAGAACTGATATTCAGTAATTCTATGGCTTTCTCATAATTATGAGTTTTATATAATTCATTTAAAGCTGTTTTGTATGTGCCATCCCACTCAATATAATAATTATCATTTTCGACAAATGACGTTTTAGAGTCTCCAGTTATTTGGGCAGAAACGTCAGTAGCTATTTTGTTATCTGTTTCATCAAATATAAGAGACGAAGAAAGATCTGGAGAACTCATTTCTTCTAAAGGATCATGTTCCCAGGCATCAAAGTTGGAAGAAATAAAGTCATTATGAACGGCGATAAAATTATCATTAGAAATATCTAATGTCACAGAAATGTCAACAGTTGATAATTTTTCAAGGTGGCCATCTATGGGGGGATGCTGGATTTCATCTAACTGCTCCAGTATGGATTCGACATATTGAGAAAAATTAGAGTGAGTCTTAAGCTCTTTACTAATATTTTTAAGTACAATATTTCCTAAGTCCACACGAAGATCCTTCTCTGAATTATCCTCCCAAACTGCGTGTTTTAGCTCTTTTTTGGAAGGAGAATAGGTCATTGCCATTTTCTCTACGCTGCTCATATATTTCTGATATTCTTGATAAACAGTCTTGTTTTTTAGAATAGAATCTATAACTTTGTCGATTTGCTCTTTAACATCCGGAGGCATGAAAGCATAATTAAGTCGACCATTTTTAGGAAGTATAGGAATTAATTTAATTAATTCTTCCGTAGTCTTATTAAGTTGCTCTCTGGTAATTTTGGGAATAATTTTTTTGTCATGTATAATTCCAGAAGTTATAGTACTAATACGCTTTATTTCGTCAGGCATTAATTGCTTACCAAAATCTAAAATAAAACTTTTGGCAGCCTCTTTACTAATAATTTCATTCTGACGCTCATCTTCGAACATTTTTCCGGATAAGAGCTCCCGGCATTTATTTTGTGTATATTCTGTAATAAAATAATCATGTACCATTGGCTTTGAGGACCAGAACATATAATGCACATGTGGATGTTTAGCCTCTGCATGGTAGGCAGCAGTCCATTGTAGATTCTCAACACTTATACCAAATTTGTCAGCAATGTCAGGAATCACAGAGCGGATATATGCATCCCACTTTGATTTATCGTAATAACCTAAATCCTCAGCGTCTCTCGGATCAAGAGAAACAATCCCACGATAAATAAGTCGTTTTTCTCGTGATAATTTATAAAGATTTTTACTTACATCATCAATATTATCTAAAGGTATATTGCCAAAGAGCCCATGGCTATGTGACCTTTTTGCTATGTATCGTACATAGTCTTCTGGTTTTGCCATTTCTTTTTCAAACTTTACAGTATTTTCTTCTTCTAAAGGGGTAAGATCTGTTCCTTCCCTGGTTCCTATGTAAAGAAAATTGTTTTTATTATGGATTGCTGTACTTTTCTTGTTGGGATTACCACATCTTATTTTTGATATTAATACATTATGGGGCAATGTTAACTCCTCCTGTTTGTTTCCTTGAATAAAAATCTGCCACAAAGCTATTGTCATAGTGTGGCAGATTGAAATAAAAATATCTATTCGTCTTCGTTAGTTCGCCCTTTTAAATATGCAATCGCTTTTTTTCTGGCCAGTTCATAAGATTCTTCCACTTCCTGTTGCCGGGGAGCTGGGACAAATTTTAATATAGCTTCGGCGGAAAGGTAAGCGGCAGTACCAGACTGAATGCAGGTTTTTGCACTTAATGAGGCCAGGCGTTCAAAGGAAGGACGCATGACATCCTGGATCTGAGTACGGAGTATATTAGTAATCAATCCGATATTATCAGCATTAAGATCTCCTGAAAGACCCTGCAGGGCCCAGTTCCTCACGACTTCTGACATAGAAGTATGTTGCTTTGCAGCAAGCAGTCGTATTTGCTCATACGCCTCAGCCTCAAAGGCAACATTGATTCTTGGACTTTCAGCTGATTTTTTCTGAGTTATTCTCATCAATTTTTCTCCTGGTATTTAATAATTATGAAAGTTCTGGTATAATAGGATTTAGTGAGGTAAGTCTTTGTCTGATTATTGCCTGTTGTTTGAGCTCTCTACCAAGTTCCTGTACGATTACTTTCTCTGGGAGAGGAAGAGAATCTATATTGTGAAATTTGCTGTGAATCTCTCTCAGTTGGTGGTTATGGCCAGTAACTTCATTTAGTTTTAGAATATTGCTTAATATTATATCGCTACATAAAAAGTTGTTACTTTTCAGTTCTACCATTAAATTTTTCATATAGTCAGGTGAGGCTGTATCCTGAATTAGTTCTACCGTATGTTGCAGCTTATGGTGCTGTTCATAATTTTCAATTAGATAATGACTGATTTTATCTGCATTGGCACAGGCTTTGTAAAATTCATTGGGATCACCTTCAAACAGAGAGATCCAGCTTTTGATATATTGCTTATGCCGTTCTTCTATGTATCCCATTTCCTCAAACTCAATTCCCAAATCACATTTAGTGAAGATTGTTCCGATTTCAGCGTTAAGTTCTTCTCGCGCATAATCCGGAGTGCCAAACATGTTCATCATGGGACGGTTAAGGCGGTCTGCATGACCAGTTGAATGTGACATTTCATGTAAAGTGACTCCTAAAAAATCTTCAGTGGTATGAAAGCTTTCTTTTAGAGGAAGAACTATTTTGTCATTAATGGGATCATAAAAAGCACTGTCTTGAGCCACTTCATTAATGGGACATCTACTGGATTGAATGAAGTCTTCAGCAAGCCTGAAGCTCTCATCACGAGTAATGGAAGGGAGATCCAGTTTGGGAATGTTATTAATATTTTCTCCATTGAAGACAATGAAATAATTTACCATAGGTCTATCAAGCTGTATCATTTTCTTTTTTGGAACTCCATTTTTATCTAGTACGGCTTTTCCTTCAGAATCAACTTCTTCAACCTCTTTACTTAATATCCATTTTTCACACAAAACACCCTTAGCCCCTTTTTGTACCTGCCATCCATTTTCTTTCGCTTGAATATAAGTACACCAACGGGGATCTTTATATCCATTTTCTATAGCTGCGTTCATCAGCCTAAAACGGTTGCCTCCTCGATAATATACATTGGAAACAGGGTTCTGGGGTCTCATTGCACTTTTATTCCAATTTGGAGGCAATAGCCGGTTATCTTTCTTTAGATTACCTAATATCGATTCAACAAGTTGTTTTCTGGAGGCCATCACCTTCTCTAACGAAGTTAATTTTATTTCTTCAGACTTATTGTATTTTCCTGATTTTCCTTTTGCCATTCCACATCCTCCCATCTAACCTCTTGACTTAAGCCATCGCACTCGGTTTCTGCTACTGTATTTTCTTCTGTAATTCCCAATTCAAATATCAATTTTTCTAAATCAGCCATATAATTCACCCCCTTCCATGATTTCTATTTTATTAAAAAGTGAAATCATTGCATTGCTGGTGTAGTCCAGATAAATCATAGTGTTTTGGATGTTACGGTGTCCCAGCCACCACTGTACATCTGTGAGCTTAACATCGTTATATTCAATTAGTTCCATAGCTCGTGTGTGCTTTAAAACATGAAAATGATGTTTTTCGTTTGGAATTTGCGTGCAGGAGCAGTAACTTTTCATAAGTACATCCAATGTCTTTCGGCTGATCGGCTTGCCAAGCTGGGAAAGAAACAGGTGATTGTCACTTGAGTTTATTTGAATCCTTTCCCAGTAATGGCGTTCCAATGCTTCATAGACTCTTGAATTAACAATTTTAAGAGTGTTATTTTTACTGCCTTTTAGCCTGCGGCAGAAAATGCTTTTTTTTGCAATATCAAAATCTGATAAGGTGAGCAATCCTATCTCAGACGCACGAAGTGCACAATATTCTGATAAGTAAAATATTGCTTTATTGCGGTTGGCCAGACGACTGGTATCTGTGGATATAGCTTTAAATAATTCTGTTTTTTCTTGCGGAGTTAAAAACTTCAAATCTCCAGAATTTCTCTTTCTCATACGTATCCTCCTAAAATTATTGCACTATCTATTTTAGTGGATACTAACCTGGACAAAATAACTATATTGTCCAATATTTTCCAGTTGATTTTTTACGTTTATACGCAGTTTTATGAGCGGAACTCAGTTCCGTTCATAAAGGTTAAAAGAAAGGAGGAAATTTGTTACTTATGTACAGAAGGGAGGGGATTGTTTTTTAGGTGGCAACCTTAGATAAAACTACAATGCAAGAAAAGAAGCTTAGGAGGCTGCATGCAATAATTGCAGTTACGGTAATGGAACTTTTAATCAGTCCGTTTATTGCATATGTCATTCATCAGTATACAGACTGGTTATTTCACATTACAAAATATGATGGCCTGAAGCTGGATTATAGCTATTTGAATGCATGGATGTTTCTCGTAAAGAACACGGGTGTTAAGCTCTGGTATATAATCCTCCAGGCATTATATGCGTCATACATAATATGGTTGGTTATCAGGCCAAAAGCTGAAATTATGGATATAAAGGAAATTCAGGTCACAAATAAGATTAAAATTCCAGTTGCTGTAGGAAATGGACAGTATGGAACTGCTCGTTTCCTGACAGCGAAAGAAAAAGATTTGCTATTTTCTATGTTTATTTTTACGGGAAAAGAAGTTCCTAATGGCAACGGTGGTCTTGTTATTGAAATGAAGAAAGATTCAAAAGGTAGGGAATTAATTAGATACATACAAGGTGAGGGCCATGCGCTGATACTTGGTTCGACTGGAGCAGGAAAGACGCGGAGAATCTTGCTGCAAACAGTTTGGCTTCAGCTGATCTCAGGACTGTGTGCCGTAATAAGTGATGTTAAGGGAGAAATTTATGCCTATACTCATAAGTTTGCTGAAAGTTTGGGACATCGGACGATAGCTGTAGACTTTCGAAATCCTAAAAAATCCGCTCATTATAATTTCCTTCAACCTATTTTAGATGCATTAGCTGCAAAGGATAAAGCACAGGCAATTGATTATACATGGGATTTGGTATCAGTACTTGTTGGAGAACAAAAGGGAGAGCCACTATGGTATAACGGCGAGACCGCAACAATTGCGGCAGCTATTTTAGCCGTATCCATAGAGGCTGAAGAACAATATCGAAATCTAACCAATGTCTATTACTTCCTGGCGTATATGTGTCAGCCACATCCCGTTACACTCAAAACTCCGTTATCTTTATATTTAGCAACATTACCAGATGGACATCCAGCCAAATCTGTTTTTGCTATGGCTCAGGTAGCGCATGATAGAACAAAATCAAGTTTCTTTACATCTGCAATGGGTACATTGAAATTATTTACTAATCCGAATGTCGCAGAAATGACCTCAAAATCCGACTTTCGCTTAAGTGATATAGGAAAGGAAAAAATAGCCCTGTATATGTTGATCCCAGATGAAAAGAAAACTTTATATCCTTTAGCCTCAATACTGATAAACCAAATCTATATTGCGCAGGTTGAAACTGCAAGTAAAAACGGGCTTAGGCTTCCGATTAATACTGACTATGATTTGGATGAGGTTGGTAATTTCCCTTATATACCAATTTTAGGAGGATTAGCATCGGCAGGACGTAGTCGTGGTTGCCGTGCGAACCTTGTTATTCAGGATTATCAGCAATTGGAGACCAAGTATAAAGATGAGTTTAGAACGATTAAAACCTGTTGCGAGATAAAGATTGTTTTAAAAGCGGATGACAATCAAACATTAAAAGATTTTTCGGATAGCATAGGGGATTATACGGTGGAAGTTCCAAGTTCATCGACAAGTGCGTCAACATCAACAAAAAGCAATGATGTAAATCTTTCTAATTCCAGTAGCATGACAGGACGTAAGTTATTAAAGCCTGAAGAAATCGGACGCATTGATAAACCTTATGCATTGAGTAAAAACATTGGAGAGTTTCCAGCAATCACTGAGCTTCCTGATCTTTCTCAGTATCGTATCAATAAGATATGGGGGCTTGGTGATGAAGATCACAATACCCGTGTTTTAATGCAAAGAGAGCAGGAGAGAGAAGAGCGTATTGTGGAGGATATTCCGCTTTGGGGTATATGGAATACTTATAAAGAAATGTTGGAGGAAGAGGCTAATCAGCAAATAAGTTTTTTAAACTAAGAATCAGCCAGATTACATGACTAACAAGAATATTTAATATCTATGAACGGAACTCAGTTCCGTTCATGCAGAAAGGGAAGGAATGGAAAAACAATTAAATAGTGAGATTGATACACCTGACGAAAGGGATATCAAAGCGGATAAAATACATGAGAATCACATGAAAGATGAGGTTGATCCAACAAGAAGGACTATAGAAGAGGCTGTTTATAAAGCTTTGGATACAGGATTAGATATTCGCTTTATTAATCAGTGTGTTATGGATTCATTTGTCGTATATGCTGAAAATCATCCTAATGATTCCACTGTAAAGGCAATTGGAGATTATATTGATGAAACGGACTTGGGCAAAAATAATGTTATGGAAGTGAATTCAGTATCTCACCCGATAAAAGAAGATCAAAGCATAAAAGATTTTATTGGCAATTTTGGTGATCCGAATTTTATGGTCCAAAAACAGGATTACATGGAATTGGTTGAGTACGTCAGTATCGTTGAAAAAAAGTATGATTCAATTTTAATTGAATTAAATGATCTTAAAGCCCAATTGGGTGAGATCCATAATAAAAATAATACTTTGACAGAGGAACTTGAAAGAAAAAAAGAGAATGTTTTTGAAATTGGTTCGAAATTAAATTCCGTGAAAGACCTCATCATTACATTTACCAAAAATGCTCTTGCTTCAGTTAAGGAAAAAGGGTTTGTGGCACTTAATAAAGTTATTGGTTTTTTTAAAGTAAAAGAAGGTCTCCAATCTTTAAATGATTCTTTAATTAAGATGGCCCATGGTGCGGATAGAAAGGTACAGAAAATCAATGCAGTAAGCCATGAATATCATGAAATGGGAAATCGTGCAGCAAATATCGGTAGATTACTTATTGGAAAGGAAGCCGTTGAAACGGTAAGGGAGAACGGAAAATTATCCGGAATATTGCAGCTTCCTTTTTCTGAAATAAATAAATACACATCACAAATGAGTGAGACTGTAAACAAAGCCATTGAAAAACTTGAAAAACTTGAAGACTATACAGTCGACAACATGAAATCAGCCCAGGGAAATAATGTGTTCGTATTATCAGAACAAGGCTACCGCCACAGAGCAGCTAAAGGATTAAATGACATCAAACCTGGTCAGAGTTTTCCTGAATACAAAAACAATGTACCGAAATCATGGGCTGAAAAGGGCTGGGTTAAGGAAGTATCTGCGGATGCACTGCCGGAGATACAGAAGAATCAGTCAGCCAGAGTGGAAATATCTAATATCAGACAGCCCATTATCGAATTGGAACCTTAGGAAAAACTATGAGCGGAACTCAGTTCCGCTCATAAAGAAAGGAAAATCAATCTTTATGAAAAAGAGTACACTTTATATTTTGCAAATTGCATTTATTGCAACATTAATATTTGCTTTTCCAGCATTTGCAGGAAGTTTGGAAAGTACGCAGCTGGTAGTAGGAACTAAGAACTTATTGAGAGATGTGGCTGCAGTTTTAACGGGATTAGTGGCTCTGGCAACGGCTGCAATATCAATTAAAAATGTTGTTACCTGGCAGACTGCAGCTGATGAAGAAAAACCAAAGCATAAAAAAGCATTTACTCAAACTTTAGGGTTAGGAATTCTTGGCACCTGTATCGGTGGAGTAATAACTGCAGTGCTTTCCTATTACGGAGGATAGGGGTTGTGGATAATGTAATTAGCTGGATGCTAAGTAATTTTACCGATGTAATCTATGATTTGATTAATGGAATGCTGGATTTTTTTAATGATTTTGTAAATAACATTTTTTTCTACGTTGCAGAGGTCAATTTGAGTAACAGATTGGTCATCAATGCAGCCACGTATACGACTTTGCTTGGAATCACCCTGATAACACTAATAGGAGTAAAACAATATTTTACAACTTATGTGATGGAAACAAGCGGAGATCCTGACTCTGATCCACTTGATATTTTGGTGCGATGTTCAGAAGCTGTTGCTATCTGCTCATCTAACGATTTTATTGCTACTTATTTTTTTAAGTTCAGTAAAGCGTTTGCTACCGATTTGGGGGAGTCTGGGGGAACCATTGATTTAAAACCCACAATTTTAGATCTTATTGCCACTATCGCCAGGACACCATCATCATTCATTTTTGTTTTTATAATATTTTTACTGGTAATAGGCATTTTGGTTTTTAGCATTATTGCGGGTATCAGAGGAGCTGAGCTGAGCTTGATGAAAATAATGTTGCCAATAATGTCCGTTGATCTTGTAACAGCCAACCGGGAACGTTGGGGAAATTTTTTTGTTTCTTATGTAATGACATTTTTATATTACGGTCTCCAACTGCTTTGTTACCGGATGTTTTTAGCGTCACTTATGACTATTTCAGTAAGTGTCATGTCGAATGAGTTATTAATAACCTTTGGCTGGTTTTTTCTTATGCTGAGAGGCCCCAAATGGTTGGAGAAGTTTATCTATTCCTCTGGGGTCGGTCGAGGGTTTGCAGGGGCTGGGCGCACTGCAGGATTTATGCTTCCTAACTTGATAAGACTGGCAAAATAAAAAGGACAAACAATGGAATCATTAAAATTTATAACTAGTTTGACTTTTATATTATCTGGTTTGATGGCGGTCGGTATTACTGCCAGAATAGCTTGTCTAATATTGGCAGGTATTATTACCGGTGAAGCAGTGCCTGAACTGATAAATAAAATGACTAAAAAGTTAACTGCGGCAATTATTGCAATTTGTTTAAGCACAGTCTTAGGGGTAATCAGACATTATTATTTTTAGGGAGGGAATATGGAAGATAAAGAAAATCAGGTTCTGGAAAAAGAACTTTACATACCTGTTCCGATTCCGGATTCTGATGATTATATATCCGGGATCGGACAAAATGAGGTAGGTATCATAACCATTGCTTTTATTATATCCGTAGTAATCGGTATTTTCCTTTCTATAGCTCAGAATACCATAGTAGGAGTAAGCATTGGTGCTTTCATTATCTTTATGGTTATAACTCTGATAAGGAGGGACATATGCAATGAAAATTTAATAAAGAAAATTATTGTTTTTCTGGATTATCAGAAGGCACAGAGAAAATATCAGTATGTATTTAAAAATGAGTTCTGCGCAGAGTTTGAGGATGATGAAGATGAGTAAAAACAAGCAAAATGTAAACGAAAGAGAATTGACAGCAAACCAATTTACTAACGTAAAAGATATCAAAGGAAATTTTCTTTATTCAAAAGATGGATATCTCTTTGGTTATTTAAGAGTATACCCATACAATCTTGATCTGTTAGCGATAGATGAGCGTCGTATCCGGACGCAAAACCTGTCCTTATCCTTTGATGGAGATCGAAAGGATTTTGATTACTGTGCTTTCCCCAGAGAGCTGGATTTGGATGATTATAAGAATTATTTAAAAAAACAATATCAGGAAGAATTATCGAATTACGGGAAAAGACAAATTTTAGCAGTCATGATTCGACAGGCAGCAGAGCTGTCTTCATCTGGTGAAAATTATGAGCATCACCACTATTTTAAGATCTGGGCAAAGTCTGAAAAAAATATCAATGATACGAAAAAAGAATTGCTAACCAGACTGGAAGAATTTAAACAGCGATATTCAGGCGTAGGTATAGATGCAGAAATACTCAATGAAACGGAAATTTTTAAGCTGTGTAATCTTTTTACAAACAGCCAGCAAGTAAGTTTTATGAGTTCGGCGGACAATCCGGTTATAACGCCTATACCAATGATAAAGGATTATTGAGATGAAAGAAATTGTGGTAGTTAATGATGTAAATGAAAATGTATTAAATATTATTACTCCCTCAGGCATTGATTATGACAATAGCCATATCAATATTGGCGAAAATGCTGGAGCGATTTTCACCATATCTAAGTATCCCAGTCATGTGGATTATGGCTGGCTGGTTGATTTATGTTCCCTGGAGGGGACAGCAACTGTTATCGAATATCGGCATACCAGTCCTGCGCGTATGATCAAGGTCATGAATAAACGGATATCAGAATTGAAATCCAATGCAGAAACTGCAAAAGAAGAGTCTGAACGGCAGAGTTATGCCAGAGGAGTAAAAGACTTAAAAGAGATGATTAAAAGAATCGGAATTCAAAATGAGCCGGTTGGATACTTAAACATCATGCTGCTGATACAGTCTCCGTCTTCTGAGACATTAAATCAGCGGATTAAACGTGTAAGCGGTTCGGTTTCCGTTGCTGAGTGTAATATGAGAAATTTAAAATACCGGCAATTACAGGCATATCAGGCCATGAGTCCATTTGGTCTTCCTGACAGGGAAAATGTGAGCAACATGGGAGAAAGAAGTATGCCAATCAGCACTTTTATTGGTGGGTTTCCCATGGCCAGTTCAGGTTTGAATGATAAAGATGGCTATTTCTTAGGTAAAACAAGAAATAAAAAAATCATACGAGTGAATACCTGGCTTAGGAACAAAGACAGAACCAATTCAAATTGGATTATAACCGGCCTTCCTGGTACAGGAAAATCAACAGCAATCAAGGATATCCTTACGATGGAATTTGCTCTTGGAGCTAAAATCATCATTTTTGATCCAGAGACTGAGTATGTGGATTTAGCCAGGCATGAATTTATAAATGGTGAAGTACTCAATTGCGCATCGGGCTTAAACAGTCGCATAAATCCCTTACAGATCAGACCAGCTCCGTACATCCGCCAGGAAGACTTGGAAGAGGGGGAAGAACTCTCTGATTACTTTGTTTATGATTTAAGTAATGGAGTATCAGACATGGCCCTTTACATACAGCAATTAAGATTCTTTTTCTCACTTTACTTTGGTAAAAAAGAGTTTACCGCAACCATCAAGACTCATCTTGAAAAATGTCTGATTGAATTGTACGGAAAGTTTGGCATCACATGGGATACCGATATCAGAAATCTAAAAAATGAAGATTTTCCAATTATGGAGGATCTGTACCATCTGGTTAAGGAAAAGGCTGATGACGAAACCGAAAGCTACTTAAAAAATATTTACAGAAATCTGGAAGATCTTTTATTTAGTGCGGGAGAAGGAGCTGACAGCCATTTATGGAATGGACATACTACATTAGACCCGAAGACAGACTTTGTTGATCTTGTAGTCTCTGGTCTGTTAGAAGCAGATGATAACGTGAGAAACGCTCAATTTTATAACATAACTACCTGGGCATGGCAGCAAATGTCGGAGGATCGAACACAAAAGGTTATCTTTGTGGTCGATGAGGGATACCTATTTGTTGATCCGGAAAACCCCGATCTGATGAAATTCTTCCGCAATATTTCTAAGAGAGATAGAAAATACGAAGGTGGTCTCATGTTCATTACACATTCCTGTGTTGACATTATGGATGAAAGTGTAAAACGGTATGGACAAGCTCTTATGGATAATGCCTGTTATAAATTTTTGATGGGGTGTGATGGAAAAAACCTAAAGGATACAACGGAATTGTTCAATTTGTCAGAGAAAGAAGTGGCAATTTTAGCTGCGAAGAACAGAGGACAGGGTATATTCATGGCGGGCAGTACCCGTATAAACCTAACGGTTGAGGTAAGTGATGAATTTCTAAAGATGTTTGGAAAGGCGGGTGGACGATAATCCGTGAATCCAATGCTGATAAAACTGGCGGAAAAACTAGCATTAGAACCCGATAATTTAAAAAAAATATTGAAATGGGTTTCTTTTGGGATACTTTTTCTACTTTTCCTTCCTTCGATCATGCTGATGACAATCTCTGTTCTTTTCGGTAATGGTTCCATCAATGGTGATTTTGATTTGACCAAAACAGAATTATTTGGCCAGATTAATCCAATTTACGAAGATTATATGACAGGGATCGAAAATGAAATGAATGCGGAGGCCAACAGGATTATTGAGGAAAACACAACCACAGATGTTGACCCGGAAACAGGTGAGGAGACAAGTGAATGTGATGTCAATGTCAAGGTTACAGTGAATGAGCCAGGGATTTGTGTCTTGTTAGCGTATCTATCAACCGTAAATTATCAGGAAAATAAAGCAGAAAAATATAAGCCAGACCGAGGAAAGATATTTGATTTTTATGAATCAGTGAATCGGGTTGAGATCTCCAATGATGGAGATGATTATTTAATTCAGAATGTCATTTTATCTGAAGATGATATTGCCAAATTATATTTTCCTGAACAAACATATCAGAATTTTTATATTACATCTTATGGCAATTTCATCACACTGTATAAAGATGATAAGCAAAGTACTAAAAATAATGAGGGAGGAAGCCCTGTTTATGACGGGGAAGTGGCGTATGGTGCAAATGGGATGAACATTCCACTGTATAAGCAGGGGGGAGGGCAGCCTTGGAGCAGTATGGTATACGGAAATGGTACTATAGCTTCCAGCGGCTGCGCGCCAACTTCATTGGCCATGGTTATATCCTATTTAATTGGAAACAGGGTGACACCTGCAGATGTGGTTTCTTGGACAGGCAACAGATACTATGTATCAGGACAAGGAAGCAGTTGGAATATATTTCCGGCATGTGCATCACATTGGGGGATCAGTTGTCAAAATCTTGGTAAAAGTACTGCCGGTCTAACAGCAGCACTATCCAGTGGAAAACCGGTGATTGCAAGTGTAGGGCCGGGAACTTTTACAAAAGGCGGACATTTGATTGTACTCCGAGGAATTACTGAGGATGGAAAAATTCTTGTAAATGATCCCTCAGATAACAATACAAAAAACCATATAAACAAGAAATTTCCTTTGGAGCTTATTTTAAGGGAATCAAAAAATTTTTGGAGTTTTCATTGAGGAAAAAAATGAATGGTGATAAACGAGGAAAAAAGTTAATGACAGTATGTATTTGTATTTTTTTGTCAGTTGTATTTCTGGTCACTTCCTTTGTACAAAAAAAAGTCATGAAAGAAGAGAAGACAAGCCAGAAAGGACAGGTGCAGATGTCAAAAGAACCGGTAGTCGAACCGGAATTGTACCAAGAGGGTGAGCTAATAACAATTTATTTTACTAATACAGAGCAGATCGATGAGAAGGGAGCGTTGCCATATAAAGAATTAGAGCAATTAACTGAGAAAACCCAGGCGTTTCTAATTTCACATGGCATTGAGGAAACGGAAATTCAGGTTATTGATGGAAGTTTACGTAAAGATGGAAAAAAAACATTTTTTTCCTGTAAAGTTGGAAAATCTGTTTTACACATTGGGTTTCATGAAGACACAGAGGAATTTGAATTTTCTTTTAGGAGGGGAGGCGCGTGAATGATCAGAAAAAGATATTTTTACAGGTGAGTTTGCCTGATTATGTTGTAGACTGGATAGATTTGAATGCTGAGAAAAAAGTCTTGAAGAGAGGGCCTACATGTAGATTAGTGTTAATTGAGGCGTTGTCAAATATTGATGAAAATGAGCTTCCAAAGTTCCAATTTGTTTTTAGCCATAAGGTGAATCTTCCTACAACCATTGTGGCTTTTGAAATAACAAAGCAGATGAATGAAAAACTTTTAAATCTATGCAAATACATTCCGGTATCTAAAAAGAAGTTGGCTGAGATCCTGATATGCCAAAAGTATGAAAGTTCACGGGAGGTATAGCTTATGGTCTATTATATTGCAAGCACCATTTATCATCAGACAATCCTAAGTACTGTGGAAGAAAGTGGGCAACTCATAATTGGTCAGCAGACTGATAATCACATCGAATTTTTAAAGTACATAAAAAATAACATCATCTCATTAAGTGACATTGAATTTCTAATTGTTGATTTAAGCGCACTTGATGATCTGGATGATGATATTTTACAGGCATTTAAGATGTATCGAACCATGTATGATGAAACCCGTTGTATTGTAGTTGCACCGTATCGTAAAGCGGGAGATTTGCTGTTATCCCAGTTATTTGCACTTGGTATCTGGAATATTATTGCAACCAATGATTATCTAGAAATGAAAAAGGGCTTGGAACTTTGTATATCACAAAAGGGCATGAGTTTTAAAGATGCCTTGGCGTTTAAAGATGTAAAAAAAACAGAAGAGATAGATTTAAACGAGGTAAAGGCTGTTAGCCGGGTTATGATCGGATTCACTGGGACTCAGATTCGTATAGGGACTACCCATAGTGCAGTAATGTTGGCTGGCTGTTTGAGAAAAAAAGGATATATGGTTGCAGTTGTAGAATTTAATCAATCCTGCACATTCCAAAAAATAAGAGAAGATTTTGGTGAAAAATTTCATGATCATTTTTACTTCACATTGAATGGGATTGATTATTATCCAGATATCAATAGAGAGTCTTTTCAGAAAGTGTTGGAGAAAAGCTATAATTTCATAATTATGGATTTTGGAAATTTCCAGGACTGCAATTTAGAAGAATTCCATAAGTGCCATGTACGACTAATATGTGCCGGCAGTAAAGCCTGGGAGTTGGAATATGCTGCAAGTATTTTACAGCGTTATGATGATGAGATTCTTAAGCATTTGCATTTTTATTTTAATTTTACAGATAAAAATTATGAAAAGCCAATCAAGAAGCAGATGAAAAATTCAAAAGGTGAGAGCTTGAATGTTCATTTTCTTGAATATAGATCTGATCCTTTTAATACGGAAGAATTCCCGGCTGTTGAGCAGTTATTAGGTGAATATCTGAGAGTTTTCCCCCAAAAAAAGGGCTGGTTTGGTAGAAAAAGAGGCAAATAGAAAGGAGTGATGAATATTTGTAATGAATAATAAGAGAAAAATTGTTTTATTAAGTGTTCTTTTAATGATAATAAATATCCCTATTCAAAGTTATGGTGCTTGGGTCCAAGATAAAGACCAATGGCGCTATAAAACGGATCAGACTTATGAAAAAAGTACTTGGAAGCTGATAGATAACGCTTGGTTCTACTTAGATGATTTTGGGTACATGGCAACTGGATGGCAGCAAATTAATGGGAGATGGTATTTCTTTAATCCAGTATCTGATGGATCAAAAGGATCAATGCTCATCGGGTGGCAATGGATTGATGGTAAGTGCTACTTCCTTTCTTCTGCAAATGAGGGAAACTGGCCGCAAGGTTCTATGTACGAGAATGGTATGACTCCCGACGGATACATTGTCAATGAATCTGGTGCATGGGTTAACGAAGGAGGTGTGGTTGAAATTCCGGGGAAAGGGATACAGACGGTTGTTGAAGAAATATTATCAACAGGTAAAAACAAATTTTCTGGAGGTTCCGGTGGCGGAGGATCTGGAGGAGGTGGCGGAAGCCGAGGTCACAGCAGCTCAAACAGTTCCAAGAATGACAGCAATGGTGAAAAGCCTGATAGTAAGCCAGAACCTGTAAAGCCAACTGATCCGGATGACAGTGGTGGGAAGGAAGTCCCGGGGGTACCGATTAAACAATACAAATATACCATAAGGTATATGGATATTGCTGATAAATCAATTCTACACATTATTACTGGAACAGGGAATGAAGGAGAAACAATAGAGCTGATTCAGCCGGACATTGAAGGATATACAATATCAAAAGGCCAGAAAGAAACCCTTTTATTAACCAGTGATCAGATCACCTTAAATATTTATTATGAGAAAGATATCACAGCTTCCCCATCTGAGGCCAGAAAAATTGACTGGGACTTAAAGTTTATTGAAGAAGGAAAGCCAGACAGGGAGATTTTTAAAGGGCAAAAGGGTAAGACGGAGGAAGGTAAGGAACTGTTTATTGATTTTCCAGAAACAATTATGGGAAGTGATCAATATTACTACCATTCCCTGGTTCCTAGCCCATGGAGTGTTATGGTGAATGGAAATGGTACCCAGAAATATTATATCGAATACCGGAAAGGGGATCGTTTACCGGAAATACCAGATTCAGATGGAGATATGAAAGAAAGATTAAATTACTGGCTGGATGTTTCCAGTGAGGCAGATCAAAGCATTACAGGAGAAAGGCCATCGGCGGGACAGCTTATCAGTCAAAGCCAAGTGGAAGCAAATGAGAGACTTCTTAACCTGGTTTCCATGGCAGATGGGGCAGACCGGATAGAGGTTTACGTAATAGCAAAGGGATATACCCCCAATGCTGCAATTATCAGTCAGAAGTTCCCCACCGTCAAAAACGTATCTGAGCTTACTTTGGAAAAATTAACAATTGCTGATGAGACATATACCATTTTACGGGTTGGGTTTGAAAAAACATATGAAGAGAATACCTGCAATCACAGCTATAAAGTGATCGACCGGGTGGAACCAACCTGTATGGATAACGGTTATGAAACCGTCCAATGCTTAAAATGCAAAAAGGAGGAAACAGTGATATTACCTGCTATGGGACATATAGATACAGATCATGATGGAATCTGTGATGCTTGTTATCAGCCAGTACAGGAAACACCAGAAGCCGTCCATTACAGTATTGGGGATGTCCAGTACCGTACCATTGGAAATAAGACCTATTCATTCCGATGCATCGATGAGGATTATGAAGATGCCTTAAACAATAGCCAGAAAGCAGCTTTGTTTCTATGTGACAGCGTGATCCGCTCCGACATTACGGGAACATCAAAAAAGCTTAATTTTGGAGATAACAATAACTATAAATATTCTAAGGTACGGGAGTGGCTGCAGAACAATTCTTCTGATTCCCGATTTCTACATAATGCTTATATCGGAATTACCCGATCATACATAGGCTCAACAGGGAGAGGAACATATGAGCAGCTAAAAGAGAGCAGCTTAATGGGTTATGACCGTCTATATCAGACTATGGAGGATAAAGTATTTGTTTTGTCCGTGGAAGAGGCATTAAAATATCGGGAATATCTATGGAAATTTAATGGTAGTGAAACAAATAATCCGGATTCTCAGATATCTGCTTATTCAAAAGGCTATTATCTAAGGACTCCTCAAAATGGCGGTCTGGAAGATTTCTGGTATGGAGAAGGCATTTATGCGGTTAGCCTGATAGATGGGAATATACAGCCGGTGAATACTTCGGAAACAAGTATCGGGATCAGACCGGTCATGACGATTCCCCAGGGATAGGAGACATATGAAAAAACTTAAAAAATTATTACGTGATACATTTCCTAATATTATTGATTGGTTTTATGGCATTACGGAAATATGGCTTGATTATTATAAGATTTTTGTAGGGGTAACTGGCATTTTTTATTTAGCCGCTATCTTCCCAAGCGAGATTCTGAGAAAAATATGGGGTGATATCCCGAAAGAATTTTTGAGATCAGAGTATCAAACCGGAGCATTTTCTCAAGCTGTTAATTTTCTCTTTTTAATTACAGTAATTTTTAAAGTATCAATTTTGCTCTCAGATGATGTCTCCATAAGAGCAAAGGCAAATTCTATTTGTGAAGTTATAACCGGTTCTGTTCTGGTATATATCCAAATTTATTTAGATCCTGTTATTACTTCTGATAAATTAATTAACTTCATTTTTTATTTCATGCTGATTAAATGGGGGCTAAAGATTATCACAAGGATGTTTAAAATCCCTACCAGGCACTTTGGCATCTTTATGGATAGGGAAATTTACCAGGCATATTGTTCCACGGCAGCAATTATTAAAAGCGAAGGAGGAAAATAGTCATGAACATGCTGCCTTATTTAATGCTTGGTTTTATCTGTGCATCCATTGTGGTTTTTATTTTCATCTCAGTATCTTTTCTGGTAGTTGCGAGCTCCAGTAACAAAGATCAGGAGGATGAGGAACAAATCCGATGGATAAAAAAATACAAAGATAAGAAATTAAGGGAGAAAGGAATATGAAAGGAAATGTAAAAAGAGTTATTTGCCTCTTCCTTGCTGCCATCATTGTAGTAACCACGGTGGGATATGCACCACCATCTTTTGCGCTTACTGCGATGTCTAATTCAAGAATGGAAGAAGCATTAAAAGCGCTTGCTTCACCATCTGAAGCAGAGGAAATTGTGGAAGAAGTGGCTACCCCATCAGAGGCAGAAAGCCCAGGAGATAAGGCAACGCCCTCGGAGGCAGAAAAGCCAGGGGATAAGGCAACCCCTTCGGAGGCCACGAGAAAGTTTATCCAGGTGGAGCCAGAGGAAATCCCGGAATATTATTCCCAGGTTAGAAAAGCGGGGAAACGATTCTGGAAATTTGAGGATCGTAACGGAATGATACAGTACCGGGACTATGGATATGTGGAGGGTGAGGCGGAATTCCCTCTCTGGTATGAAGCGGATCAGGCTGGAAGCGTTGAGGATATGTCCTCTTCCGTCAATTTGGATAAGGAATATTACAGCTTAGCTCCATACATATTTAAAAGTGTAACGCCGGGTAAAACGGCCTGGTCTGACTTATCATGGAAGCTTTTGTATAACAGTGATGGGATTGAGGCATATACAAAAGAAAAAATAAGCAAGTTTGAAAACTGGGATTCCTCTGACTATTATATCTGGTATCTGGTGAATAAGGGTGATGAAGAGGAAGAAGATAAGGATTTGGGGTATCACTTTTATGGAACCATAGTGAATGAGGAAGAGAGTGAAAGACAACCAGACTGGTATTATTCAGATGAAAATGGAAATATCAGTAAAATGAATTATCAGTTGATGAGTTCCTTATTGAGTGTAAGTAATTCCTTTAAATTTGGAATGTATTATCTTACAAGTAGCAGTTTAGGTTCAGCAGTAACTCAGACAGTTTCAAGAAGTGAATATTCCGACAATGATTATTATAAAATACCTAATCCTCCCGCTTGGGCAGGACATAAGTTTTTAGGTTGGGCTTCAGATCTAGGTGCCCCATACGGGGGGCGTAGTACTATATATTCCCCTGGAGAAGGTTCTTATGCGGACATGGTTATCAATAATATTGATGTTATAAGTAACCCACAAAATTATGACTATTATTTTTCGCGTAATAATGCTCCTGGTTCATTGATTGATTTTTGGGATGCAAATGTTGCAGCTGATAAAGGAATCAAATGTAGTACCTTAAGTCAAGGATCTAAATACATTTTAGGTGTATATCGGCCAGATGGTACTTATAGTATAAAACTGCTAGCTCCAAACAAATACTGGGGTTTTAATAATGATGATGAGAATCGTAATGGTATTTACTATATCATTATAAAAAATGAAGGAGAAGAAATAGACTTAAGTAAGTATCCAATTAGTTATTCAATGTGGATATTTGGAGGTTGGTATAGTGAACCAAATGGCACAGGTACCAAGTACGACAAATTTACTTTGACCGAAGATACTACTTTATATGCCTACATGATAGATCCTAATTCTAGTTATACAGTAACGTTCCAAGACTGGGACGGAAGACTTATATCTTCTCAAAATATTGCATATGGAAAATCTGCTACAGCGCCAGCTAATCCAATGCGGGTTGGTTACAATTTTAATGGTTGGGATAAGACATATGACTCTATTACTAAGAATACTGTAATAACTGCCCAGTATGCCGTCAATGGATATTCATTGATCTTAGACGGCAATGGCGGAACTCTGGAGGGGAAGACCAGAAAAGAACAGGTGATTTCCTTTAATCAGTCTTATGATCAAGTCCTCAAAGATGGAAGAGATTTGGTAAGCCGACTAGGATATAGTTTTGATGGTTGGTACACCAGCGCATCAGGAGGAAGTGGTTATTCCTATAGTGGCAATCAGATGCCAGCAGCCAATGTTACATTGTTTGCACACTGGTCGCCAAATACATACAAGGTTACTTTCGACCCTGATCATGTAAGGTGGGACGGGGAAGCAATAATAGAAGAACACACCTTTGATACAATACTTGGAACCACCCCTCCTATGCCAGAAATTTACGGTTGGAAATTCACCGGATGGTGGACGGGAAAGAATGGAACAGGAACGGAAGTTACAA
>SVDS01000037.1 GCA_015057715.1 Paenibacillaceae bacterium | reverse complement strand
CCAGGAGTCATTCGGGTAATTCGCCAGGGCGGACAATATCAGGTGGTAATTGGAAATGAAGTCAGCAATGTTTACAAGGAGATGTTAAAACTGGGCCATTTTGAAGAAAGTACAGGCTCAGCAGCAGGAGACTCCAAAGAGAATTTATTCTCACGGCTTTCCGGCTTTATTGCAGGCTGTATGATGCCTCTGCTTCCTGCCATGCTTGGCTGTGGTATGATTAAGGTGGTATTGACACTGCTTACTACATTTAGTCTGATTGAAAAAACTGGCAGCACATTTGTAATTTTAAATGCGGCTGGCGATGCATTCTTTTACTTTATGCCAATACTGCTTGCCATGACAACGGCAAAACGCCTGGGCTCCAATATTTACCTAGCAATGGTAGTAGCTGCATTAATGATTCATCCAGACATTACTGCACTTTTGTTAAAGGGAAATACCACATATTTTGGCTTGCCGGTAACAGCAGCCATTTATTCCTCATCTGTACTTCCGGTATTGTTAATTGTACCGCTTATGGGTTACATTGAGCGGTTTGCGGATAAAATCTGTCCAAGCCTGATCAAGGTATTTATGAAACCCTTAATTGTTATTTTCATAACCATTCCGGTGGCTCTCATTGTAGTAGGTCCTATTGGAAGCATTCTTGGAGGTTATCTGGCTACTGGTATTAACTTCTTATACAGCAAGGCTGGCTGGCTGACAATTATGTTGCTCTCTGCCGCTATGCCATTTATTGTAATGACCGGTATGCATTACGCATTACTTCCGATCGCAACCATAGGACTTACAAGCCTTGGATTTGATGCAGTTTTAATTATAACCATGTTCTGTTCCAACTTAGCACAGGGCGGTGCGTCTTTAGCAGTAGCAGTTCGTACTAAGGACAAAGATGCAAGATCTACTGCCTCTGCATCTGGTATTTCTGCTATCATAGCTGGTGTGACAGAGCCTGCCATGTACGGAGTTACATTAAGATATAAAACACCTATGATCGCAGCTGTAATCGGCGCCGGTGCTGCTGGTCTTTATGCAGGAATCACCCATCTGGTGGCTTACTCCATGGGAGGATCACCATCCGGATTATCTTTAATTCAGATGATTGGAGGAGAAGGATTTGGCAACTTATTAAACGGTGTGGTAGCTTTAGCTATCTCACTGGTGGTTTCCTTTGTTATGACCTTAATTCTTTATAAGCCGGAAGTAAAAGAAGAAGCACCAGAAGAAATTGTCGAAGCTCCTGTTTTTGAGAAGAGGACATTGGTGGATACAATTGAGCTGGCAAGCCCATTAAGCGGAGATATAATTCCTTTAAGTCAGGTAGAAGATGCAGTATTTGCCGGCGGTGTTTTAGGGGAAGGTCTGGCAATTATACCTTCTGAGGGAAAAGTATATGCTCCTGCAGATGGGATCATCAGTGCTGTTGTTGATTCCAAACATGCAGTAGGAATTACCACAGATACAGGAGTGGAAATTCTGATTCATGTAGGTCTTGATACCGTTCAGCTGGGTGGAGAAGGCTTTACACTCCACTGCAAGGCTGGAGACAAGGTGAAAAAAGGCAGTCTCCTTCTGGAATTTGATATGAATAAAATTAAAGAAGCAGGTTTCCCGGTTACCACTCCGGTTCTGGTATCCAATATGGTTAACTTTGTCAGCCTGAAGACTACCGATAAAAAACAGGTGAAAACAGGTGAAACTTTATTAACAATTGTCTAATAAATGAAAGAGGTGTAAGATGTCTGTATTTTCTGATAACTTTTTGTGGGGAGGCGCAGTAGCAGCCAACCAGTGTGAGGGTGCCTGGGATGTAGACGGGAAGGGAATATCTGCTTCCGATGTATGTACAGGAGGTTCCCATACAAGATCCAAGCGGATTACAAGGACCTTAGAGCCTGACACCTTCTACCCAAGCCATGAAGCTATTGATTTTTATCATCACTATAAAGAAGATATTGCTCTGTTTGCAGAGATGGGATTTAAAGTATTTCGTTTCTCCATTGCCTGGACCAGGATTTTTACTACAGGCATGGAGGAAACTCCAAATGAAGAAGGACTTGCTTTCTATGACCGTGTGATTGATGAGTGCAGAAGTCATAACATTGAGCCTCTCATTACCATCTCTCATTATGAGATGCCATTTGCACTGACAGAAAAATACAACGGCTGGTCCTCCAGGGAGTGTATTGATTTATTCGTGAGATATGCGAATACGCTGTTTAAGCGTTATAAAGGAAAGGTGAAGTACTGGCTGACATTCAATGAAATTAATGCCGGAACAATGCCTATGGGAGGGTTTCTCTCTCTTGGTATTTTAAATAAAGGTACTACGGATTTCACCAATCAGGTTGATAATCCTCAGCTTCGCTTCCAGGGTCTGCATCATCAGTTTGTTGCCAGTGCCCTTGCTGTGAAGGCGGGTCATGAGATTGATCCTGACTGTAAAATCGGCTGTATGATCTGCCACATTACCACCTATCCAATGACCTGCAATCCCGATGATATTCTGGAAGCTCAAAAAAGAAACCAGATCTTAAATCAGTTTTGCGGAGATGTTCAGGTGCGTGGTGAGTATCCTAAGTTCATGGACCGTTATTTCAAAGAAAACGGTCTTGAAATTAAGATGGAACCTGGGGATTTAGAGATTATTAAAGAAGGCTGTGTGGATTATTATACATTCAGCTACTATATGTCCAACTGTGCTTCCGCTGATCCGTATCTTGAAAAAACCTCCGGTAATTTAATGGGCGGAGCCAAGAACCCCTATCTGGAAGCAAGTGACTGGGGCTGGCAGATTGATCCCAAGGGTCTGCGTTATACATTAAACGAACTTTATGGACGCTATGAGATACCGCTTATGGTTGTGGAAAACGGTCTGGGTGCCTACGATAAAAAGGAAGAAGACGGAAGCATTCAGGATGATTACAGAATCAGCTATTTAAAGAAACATATTGAGCAGATGCGTGAAGCAGTTGCCGACGGTGTGGATTTAATGGGATATACGCCATGGGGATGCATTGATCTGGTCAGCGCTTCTACAGGAGAAATGGCAAAACGTTATGGTTTCATCTATGTTGAGAAATACGATGACGGAACCGGGGATTTATCCAGAAAAAAGAAAAAATCTTTTGACTGGTATAAGAATGTAATTGAAACCAATGGAGAAGTATTAGATTAATATAACTGGGGAGTTATTAATATGAAAAAAAGAGGTTTGGCAGCAGGTCTTGTTTTAATGACCATGGTTATGACAGCTGGTTGTGGCAGTGCCGCAAAGTCAGATACATCTGCTTTGCAGACTACAACTGAAACAACGGCTGCAGCTACGCAAGCAGCACCCGTTTCGTCAGACATTACAAAAGACGGAGCCGCAGTGGTTTCTACCACATACGGCCCCGTAAAAGGGGTACAGGAAGGGGAGCTCCTGACCTGGTACGGAATTCCATACGGAAAGGCACCGGTGGGTGAATTAAGGTGGCAGGCACCAGCTGCACCGGATGCCTGGACGGAGGAATTAAATTGTACCGAAGCATCACAGCCTGCGCTTCAGCTTTCCGGCACTGAGGTAAAGGGAAGTGAGGACTGTTTAAAACTTGATGTATATGCAAAAGAGGGAAGTAAAAAGCTTCCTGTGCTTGTATTTATTCACGGAGGCAATAATCAGACTGGAAAGGCAGGAGAAATTCCCGGAGCTGATCTGGTAAAGAATGATAACTGCGTTTATGTTTCTGTAGATTACCGTCTCGGGCTTTTAGGCTTTAACTGCCTGCCGGCATTAACCGCCGGAGAGAATGGAACCGGAAACTTTGCCATGCTGGACATCGCCTATGCTCTTGACTGGGTTAAGGAAAACATTGAAGCATTCGGCGGAGATCCGGGTAATATTACTATTTCTGGATTTTCAGCAGGAGGCCGTGATGTTATGGCTATGCTGATCAGTCCTCAGTTTAAGGGTAAATTTCAGAAAGCAATTGCCTTCAGCGGAGGTATGACCACAGCTTCAGAAGATCTAAGTGCGAAGAAGATTGCAAAAGCCATAGCACCCCTTGCGGTTGAGGATAAGAAGGCAGCAGATGAAAACGCTGCTTACCAGTGGCTGATGACAGATTCAGCTGATGTTAAGGAATACCTTTATTCCATACCAGCAGAACGACTGGTGCCTCTTATGGGGAATGCGGCAATCCGCATGAGTGTATTTCCTCATCTATATGAAGATGGAGTGGTCATTCCGAAAAACGGGTTTGATTCCAAAGATTATAACAGCGTTCCGCTCATGATGCTTACGGGAAACTCTGAATTCTCCATGTTCTGTCTGGGAGACGGATATTTTAAGAGTGATGATATGGCAGGATATTCTGAGGATGAGATTAAGGCAGCCAAAGCATTTGCCAGCAAATACGGAAGTGATATGTACCGGATCTTTAATGCCCAGGAAAGTGCGGTGAAGATGTCTGATCACTATCAGTCCGATATTTATATCTGTCAGGTTAATTATGGTAGTGATCAGTCTTCAGTCAAAGATTTGGGTGATTATGGTGCATTCCATGGCATCTTCGTCCCCATGCTTTCTGCCAAACATAATTATCTTGAGTTTTTCCCGGATGCATTTAATAAGGCAGGTTATCAGGCAATGGCCAGGCAGTACAACAGTTATCTGGCAAACTTCCTAAAATCGGGAGATCCAAATGGTGATGGGCTGGCAGCGTGGAATAGCTGGAAACCGGATAAAAAAGTATCCATGGTATTTGACGGGACAGAAACCAATGCAGTTGTAGAAGAAAAAGATGTAACAACCACCTACCAGGATATCATAAAAGCCATGGATCAGGATACCAGCGTTTCTGATGAGATTAAGGATAAAATGATTAAAAATGTTTTAAACGGCCGTTGGTTCAGCCGTGTGTTAGATGAAAATTACGGAAATAAGAGCCTTTGGAGTGACGTAGAATAAGTGTCTAGAAAGAGATTTGTAATTCCTGAAAACCGGGAGTTACGAATCTCTTTTTTTGTGGTACTATAAGGGGAGAGGTATATTTTTTTACGAATGAAAATGAAGCGGCGGAAATTATTCTCTTATATTTCAATAGAGGATTTTATATAATCGAATCATAGAAATGCGGCTGACAGGGGGAATCAGACATGGTTAAGATATTTCTTGCAGAGGATGAAAAAATTGTCCGTGAAGGAATTAAGAACGGAATTGCCTGGGAAAAGTATGGGTTTGAATTTGCCGGAGAAGCGCCGGATGGAGAGTTGGCTTATCCCATGATATTAAAATCAAAGCCGGATATACTGCTTACGGATATCCGGATGCCTTTTATGGATGGACTGGAACTGGCGGAGATGGCGAAACGGGCTTTACCGGATATACATATTATGTTTTTCAGCGGATACGATGATTTTGAGTACGCCAAACGGGCGATTAAGATCGGAGCTGCGGATTATCTCTTAAAGCCGGTGAGCAGCAGCCAGCTTTTGGAAGCGTTGGAACGTATGAGTGAGACAATCATGCAGGAAAAAAGTGAGAAGGGATACAAGCAGGAATTTCTAAAACAGCAGGAAGAACGTAAGCAGATGGACCGGGACCGGTTATTTGATATTATCGTATCGGGGAAGCTGGGGCTTTCTGAGCTGCTTCGAAAAGGTCAGGAGCACAATCTTTCTTTATCTGCCCCTATGTACAATCTCATTTTGTTTCAGGCAAAAGGAGCGGAGAGCCAGGATCAGTACTCGGATGAGAATGTTCTGTTTGATAAGAGGTTGAAGGAAGAACTGGAGGGAAGAGCCGACATTATCGGATTTAACCGGCTTTCAGAAGGATATAGCTTTCTGATTATGGGAGAAGAATCCGATATGGAACGGAAGGTAACATATTATTCGGAAATTCTCATACGTCTGGCGGAATCATTTCCTGATATGGAGTATTTTGGAGGGATCGGGACTCCGGTGTGCAGACTCAGTGAGATCCGAACTTCCTTTAAAGCAGCAAGCAGGGCTTATGCCTGCCGTTATATGCTGGACCGCAACCAGATTTTAACGGCGGAGGCAGCAGTGCGGATTCATAATGATACGGGAAGTATCAGCCTGGAGGGAATTGATATTACCAAGTTAAGCCGTGACATTATTCCCAACTTCTTAAAGAACGGATCAGTTCCAGAGGTGAAGTATTTCGTTGAGGAATATATGGAAGCCTGCGGTAATAATATTAATTCACTGATTTTCAGACAGTACATCCTGATGGATGTGTATCTGGCAGTTATTGGGTTTGTGTCTCAGCTTGGTTTTGAGCCGGAACAGGTGTTAAAGGAGTTTGGAGATGCAAAGACCATGCAGCCCTGTGTGAACTCCATGGAATCTGCGGTTAAATATACCAGGGAGATCCTTGCAAAGGCCATTGGATTCCGAACCACCTGTTCCCAGAAAAAATACCGGCTGGTTCTTGAAAAGGCAGTGGATTATATAGCAGCCCACTATCAGGATGAAGATATTTCTTTAAATGCTGTGGCATCGGCGGTAAATATCAGCCCCAATCATTTCAGTACCATTTTCAGCCAGGAGATGGAAATTACATTTGTGGAGTACTTAACAAAGGTGCGCATGGATGCCGCCAGGGAATTACTGTTGAAAACGGATTTGAGGACTTCAGAAATCGGATATCAGGTGGGATATAAGGATCCCCATTATTTCAGTTACCTGTTTAAGAAGATTCACGGAATCACACCGAAGGCGTTTCGGTCAGGGGGAGAAAATGAAGTACAAAAGTGATTCGATTAAAGCGAAAATAAAAAATATGCAGGCAATTGTATTTATCCCGGTCATTATTATGATTGGGATATTGCTATATACCATGGAATGGCAAAATCAACAGTATCGTCAGAGCATACGTAACCTTACAATGGCTACGGAGTTTAATTTTGATTTTAAATCCAATATTGATTATAAGATGTACCGGATAGTGATCGGAGCAGACACCTTTGAATCCTTAAACCCCTATGAGGATCTGGAAAATTCCAAAAAGATCTTTTTGGAGCTGAAAGACACCACTCCCCAGGAAACCAGCAAAAAGGGGCTGGATGGAATCGTAGTTTTGATCGGAATGCTGGAAAAACGAGTTGAGGATATTCAGACCAGCAACATTATCGGAGATTATGATCGGAATATGGCACGTCTTGACCAGGACATCTATGCCATTACTGATTTAATACAGGAGTCCATGTCTGATTATATCTATAATGAGACAAAGACCCTGGAATCTGTACGCCAGAAGCTTGACACCCAGACCAGGCAGGTCATTGCTCTTTGCATTGTCATTGCTTCTTATCTTATTGTATTTTTACTCGCTTCCTTTTCATCCTTTGGAAAAAGAATTACAAAACCCATTGAGGAACTGTGCGAATATACCATGAAGCTGGCAGACGGAAACTTAGACGTCAGTGCGCCAAAAAGCAATATCAGGGAGATAAAGGTTTTAGGGGAGCAGTATGACCAGATGGTAATCCGGCTTGGAGAATTAATCCGACACATCAAGGAGGAGCAGGAACTAAAGAGAAAAACAGAACTGAAGCTGCTTCAGGCTCAGATCAATCCTCATTTTCTATATAATACGTTAGACACCATTGTCTGGCTGGCTGAGGGAAAGCAGCATCAGGAGGTGGTGGAGATGATTACTGCGCTGTCTTCTTTTTTAAGAATTGGTTTAAACAACGGGCGGGATTTCATTACGATTAAAGAGGAGGCAGAGCATATAAAAAGTTATCTTTTAATCCAGCATTTCCGTTACGAGGACATTATGGATTATGAGATTGATTTTGAAGAACGGATCCGGGATTATTCCATATTAAAACTTACCCTGCAGCCCATAGTGGAAAATGCACTTTACCATGGAATAAAGAATTGCAGAAAAAAAGGATTCTTACGGATCAGCGGCTGGCAGGAGAATGAAGATATTCTTTTAAAGGTGGAGGATAACGGGATTGGAATGAAACCGGACGAGGTAAAAAAGATGGAACATCAGATCGCTGGCGGCAGCAAAGCGGATTTTCATGTAGGGGAAGGCTTTGGGATTGCCAATGTGGCAGAGCGGATCCGGCTGAATTTTGGTGAGGCGTATGGACTTACCATTGAAAGCGAGTACGGAGTCGGAACGGCTGTTACGGTGAGGATTCCGGCAGTAAGATGGGGAAATGTATAAAAAAATCAACTTTTATCCGAAAAAAATCAACTTAATTTCCGGAATACATAGAAATAGCGTAAGAAACTTAACCCTTTGCAAAAGATATTGTATTGAGAAATCAGGGGGATGGGTCTATGATACAGGTAGTTACTTAATAGTGAGTTATTCTTATTGGAGGGAACGGATATGAAGAAAAGAGTTTTAAGCTTTTTGACAGCTGCGGTTATGACAACCGCCATGATTTTATCCGGTTGCAGCGGATCTCAGACAGCAGCAACGACAGCAGCACCTGCTGCTACTGAAAAAAAAGCAGAGACAACGGAAGCAGCAAAAACGGAAGCAGCAACCACCACAGCAGCACCTGCAGAGAAAAAGGAAATTGTAGTGGGATTTTCTCAGGTTGGTGCAGAGTCTGACTGGAGAACGGCAAATACCGAATCCATGAAGTCAACGTTTACAGAAGCAAACGGTTACAAGCTGATTTTTGATGATGCACAGCAGAAACAGGAAAATCAGTTAAAGGCAGTTCGTAACTTTATTCAGCAGGATGTTGATTATATCGTTATCGCACCAGTTACAGAAACTGGCTGGGATACCGTATTACAGGAAGCTAAGGATGCAGGCATTCCGGTTATCATCGTTGACCGTATGATTAATGTATCTGATGATTCCTTATATACTGCATGGGTTGGTTCCAACTTCCTTCAGGAAGGTTATGATGCAGTAGCATGGCTTGATGATTACTTAAAGAAGAATAACAAAGCAGACAGTGACATCAATATCGTTACTCTTCAGGGTACCATCGGTTCTTCCGCACAGATCGGACGTACCAACGGCGTGGAAGAGAAGATGAAAGATCACCCGAAGTGGAAGATGTTAGAGCGTCAGACTGGTGAATTTACACAGGCAAAGGGTCAGGAAGTTATGGAATCCTTCTTAAAGACCTATAAAGATATTAATGTTGTAATTGCTGAGAACGACAACATGGCATTTGGTGCCATTGATGCAATCAAGGCAGCAGGAAAGACTTGCGGACCGAAGGGCGATATCATCATCATTTCCTTTGATGCAGTTTCTGCAGCATTTGACTCCATGATCGCAGGAGATATGAACGTTTCCGTAGAGTGTAATCCTCTTCACGGTCCTCGTGTAGCTGAGATCATTCAGAAGCTGGAGAAGGGCGAAAAAGTTGATAAGATTGCATATGTAAAGGAAGGCGTATTCCCGGCAGATACAGCAGCAGCTGAAAAACCAAAGAGACAGTATTAATTGGTTGGGACTAAGGCGCTGAAAGCAGAATGATAGCCAGAGAAACAGGTGCAGGGAATGGAGGACGGGGTCAGTCCTCCTCCAGGCACCTGTTTTAATCTCCTGACATGCAGTGAAAAGCAGAAAAAGTGGAGAAAAAGGAGGGATATTATGCCCAACGAGATAGTACTTAGCATGAAAAACATATCGAAGACATTTCCCGGGGTACGTGCCTTAGACCATGTGGATTTTACCTTAAGAAGCGGGGAGATCCATGCTCTTATGGGAGAAAACGGAGCAGGTAAATCAACGCTCATAAAGGTTTTGACCGGGGTAGAAGAATTTGAATCAGGTGAGATAAAAATTGAAGGCGAAAGCCATACAATTATCAATCATTCTCCCCAGGAAGCCCAGGAGCATGGGATCAGTACCGTATATCAGGAAGTGAATCTCTGCCCCAATTTATCGGTGGCTGAGAACCTGTTTATCGGAAGGGAACCAAAGCGGGCAGGTCTCATCGACTGGAAGACCATGAACCGGAAAGCAGCTGAACTTCTTTCCAAACTTGATATGAATATTGATGTAACAAAGGCGCTGGAGAATTACTCCATTGCGCTGCAGCAGATGATAGCCATAGCAAGAGCTGTGGATATGTCAGCAAAAGTTCTGATTCTTGATGAACCTACCTCCTCCTTAGATGACAATGAGGTAGAAAAGCTGTTCCGGTTAATGAAGCGTCTGAAAGCAGACGGAGTGGGAATCATCTTTGTTACTCATTTTCTGGAGCAGGTTTATGAAGTCTGCGATAAGATAACCGTACTTAGAAACGGCGGTCTGGTAGGTGAATATGAGGTAGAAAAGCTTCCCAGAGTACAGCTGGTAGCCAAGATGATGGGTAAGGATTTCGACGATCTGGAAGCCATTAAAAAAGAAGGAAAAACCGCCGGAAAATCCAGTGAGGCAGTCATTGATGCCAAAGGAATCGGCAGGCAGGGAACCATAAAACCATTTGATTTACAGATTCATAAGGGAGAAGTGATCGGGCTGACCGGACTCCTGGGTTCTGGCCGTTCAGAGCTTGCAAGAAGTCTTTATGGGGCTGATAAACCGGATAGCGGGGAGCTGAAGGTCAATGGAAAGACTGTAGTTCTCCATACTCCACTAGATGCCATGATGGCTGGAATGGCATATCTGCCGGAGAATCGGAAAGAGGAAGGAATTGTTGCTGATTTATCGGTAAGGGAGAATTTAATTCTGGCTCTTCAGGCTAAGAGAGGCATGTTCCATCCAATCGGAAGCAAAGAACAGGAGGAGCTGGCTAACAAGTATGTGAAGCTGCTTCAGATTAAGACCGCAAGCCTGGATACTCCCGTAAGAAGTTTAAGCGGAGGAAACCAGCAGAAGGTAATTTTGGGAAGATGGCTTCTTACTGATCCTGATTTTCTGATTCTTGATGAACCCACCAGAGGAATTGATGTTGGTACTAAGACTGAGATTCAGAAACTGGTGGTCCAGCTGGCAAAAGAGGGTGTTACTGTTATGTTTATCTCCTCTGAAATTGAGGAGATGATCCGTACCTGCAGCCGGATGGCAGTTTTAAGAGACCGGGAGAAGGTTTCTGAGCTTATGGAGGATGAACTTGATCAGAACCATATCATGAAGGCGATTGCAGGAGGTGGAACAGATGAATAAGGGAAAGGCATTTATAAAAAGACTGACAGGATACCGCTTGTTTCTGCCCCTCTTCTGTCTGGTGCTTGTTCTGTTTTCCAATTTGATTAAGACTCCCGGCTTCTTTGAGGTAACGATTAAAAACGGCGTACTCTATGGTTATATTATTGATGTAATTAACCGTGCCAGTGATCTGGTTATTCTGGCTGTTGGAATGACATTGGTAGTTGCTGCCTCAGGTGGTACAGATATCTCAGTGGGGGCTGTTATGTCTGTGGCTGGAGCAGTATGCTGCTTCATTCTTTCAGGGGGACAGCAGTCTGTTAATGAGTTTGTGAATCCTTATATTCTGGGGGTACTGGCTGCAATTCTTGCAGGAATTTTATGTGGCTGCTTTAATGGTTTCCTTGTTGCAAAGCTTAAGATCCAGCCCATGGTGGCAACTTTGATTTTATTTACCGCTGGACGTGGAATTGCACAGCTGATTACAAAAGGCCAGATTACCTATATCCGTGTGGAATCCTATAAAATGCTGGGATCCAGCATTCCAGGCATCCCAATTCCCACTCCCGTGTTTGTGGCTCTGATCGTGGTGCTGCTCACCTACGTTCTGTTAAAGAAGACGACACTGGGACTTTATATTCAGACTGTGGGAATTAATGCAAAGGCTTCCAAGCTGATGGGAATTAAGTCTGCAATGATTATTTTTCTTTCTTATGTTTTCTGCGGTCTCTGCGCCGGTATATCCGGACTTGTGGCCTCTTCCAGAATTTATTCTGCCGATGCCAACAACATTGGACTGAATCTGGAGTTAGATGCCATTCTTGCAGTGGCACTTGGAGGAAACAGCCTTGCAGGTGGAAAGTTTTCACTGTTAGGAAGTGTCATCGGAGCTTACACCATTCAGGCGCTGAGCACCACCCTTTATGCCATGGGTGTTTCTCCAGACCAGATTCCGGTATATAAAGCGATCGTAGTTGTTGTAATTGTAGCATTACAGTCAACCGAGTTAAAGCGTATGGTGAGTAAACTGCAGATGAACGTTAAGTCAGGAAAGAAGGTGGCATAAATGAAGAAGAGAGAAAAAATTGATGGAAAGGTATTTTTACTGATTATCACCATCCTTCTCTTTTTGGTGATGTATGCAGCCGGTCTGATCATCTTTAAAAGCAAAGGGTTTGCAAAGCCTCAGGTATTTTTAAACCTGTTTATTTCCAACGCCGGTCTGATTGTAATTGCAGCGGGTATGACAATGGTTATGATAACCGGTGGAATTGATATTTCGGTTGGTTCCATTGTGGCACTGACCTGTATGATGCTTGCTTGGATGATGGAAATTAAGGGAATGGGAGCTGTTTCTGCTCTTGTGATCGTTCTGATTATGGGAATTGTATTTGGTCTGGTACAGGGATTTTTAATTGCATATCTAAAGATCCAGCCCTTTATTGTTACCCTGGCCGGAATGTTCTTTGCAAGAGGTCTGACGGCGATTATCAGTCAGGAAATGATCAGTATTAAAAATGAGCTGTTTTTAAAATGGGCAAAGAGCAAAATTAACTTAACCTTTTTAGGCGGTACCGTAAACAAAAAAGGTGTGGTGAATTATTCATTTATTTATCCCAGTGTGATCATTGCACTGCTTGTTCTGATCGGCATATTTGTTCTTTTAAAGTTCACCAAGTTTGGAAGAACCATATATGCGGTAGGCGGAAACGAACAGTCAGCGCTGATGATGGGATTAAATGTCAGGCGAACCAAGCTGCTGGTTTATGTGATCAATGGTTTCTTATGTTCGCTGGGAGGTTTCTTATTTGCATTGAATACCTGCGCAGGCTTTGTTGAACAGGCAAAGGGCTTTGAAATGGAAGCCATTGCATCAGCGGTTATTGGAGGAACCTTGCTTACTGGAGGTGTGGGCAATGTGTTCGGCAGTCTGTTTGGAGTTCTGATTAAGGGAACTATCGAAACCTTTATTACGTTCCAGGGAACACTGTCTTCCTGGTGGACCAAGATTACGATTGCAGCGCTGCTTGCATTTTTTATCATTCTTCAGAGTTTATTTGCAAAAGCCAAGGAAAAGAAATAAATCGTGAATGAAACAGAAGCCGGGGGAATATGCTTTCCCTCCGGCTTCTGTTTTTTTCTTATCACTGGCCGCTTTTTTTCTGGTTTTCTGGTCTGCGGTTAAGATTGCAGCAGTCCATCGGCTGATTGCCAAAAGTTTCTTTGTTCGTTTTGGCTAAATCAGCCAGGTAGTTCTGAAATGCTTTTTTTATTTGCTGTCCAAGTTTCATTGACACAACCTCCTGCATTGGATTCTGAGTTAATGGTAATATCCTGATTTGTAGAAATTATGTAGAAGTTTTGATTGCCTTTGGGGGTTATATTTATTATAATCGAGGAAACCTGCTTTTTTAAAGTGCGGGAATGAAATTTGGCAAAAACGGAGGTAGCACAGAAAAAGTACGCTTTTACTGTCATAAGTATGAAAAAATTTATTGGAAACAAAGCGTTTTATAAAATGGTACTGGCCATTGCGATTCCTATTATGATCCAGAACGGAATTACTAATTTTGTCAGTCTTCTCGATAACATCATGGTGGGAATGGTGGGTACCGGGGAGATGTCCGGAGTTGCGATTGTAAACCAGCTGATATTTGTTTTTAATGTCAGTGTGTTCGGTATCGTCTCTGGTGCGGGAATCTTTGGAGCCCAGTTTTATGGCTGTGGAAAGCATGAAGGAGTAAGGCACACCTTCCGGTTTAAATTTTTGTGCTGCCTGTTCCTGGCAGCCGTAGCGGCGGTCATATTCTATTTTTACGGAGAGAACTTGATTTACATGTACCTTCATGGAGAAGAAAGCGGCGGAGATCTTACAGTTGCTCTTACCAATGGCCGCAAATACATGCTTGTTATGATGGTGGGGCTCTTGCCCTTTGCCATTGAACAGGCATATACCAGTACTCTTCGTGAGTGCGGGGAAACCGTAATTCCCATGAAGGCAGGAATCGTTGCAGTGCTGGTTAATCTGGTTCTTAACTATATTCTTATCTTTGGTAAATTCGGAGCACCGGTTCTTGGCGTGGTGGGCGCGGGGATTGCAACTGTTGTGGCAAGGTATATTGAGACCATAATTGTAATAGTCTGGACCCATAAGCATAAGAAACGCTTTCCATTTATCGAGGATGCATATAAGAGCATGCATATACCAGCGAGCCTGGTCGGCAGAATCTTTGTAAAGGGTACACCTTTGATTGTAAACGAAGCTTTGTGGGCAAGCGGAGTGGCAATGTTAATGCAATGCTATTCCATCAGGGGTCTGACTGCTGTGGCAGGATTAAATATTTCCAACACCATTGGCAATGTGTTTAATGTGGTTTATCTCGCTCTTGGAGTGTCTGTTTCCATTATTGTAGGACAGCTCCTGGGTGCTGGAAAGATGGAGGAAGCCAGAGATACAGACACAAAATTGATCGTATTTTCCGTTGCATCCTGCGCTGTAATGGGTACAATCCTGGCAATTGTAGCACCTCTGTTCCCGATGATTTACAATACAACCGATGAGGTAAAGCACTTAGCAGTTCAATTTATCCGGATTCTGGCCTTTATTATGCCGATGAATGCATTTATGAATGTATCTTATTTTACACTTCGTTCCGGAGGAAAGACGGTTGTAACCTTTTTCTTTGACAGTGTGTTTATGTGGGTGGCAAGTATTCCGGCAGCGTATCTGCTGAGCCGATACACCCAGATCCCCATTGTTCCGCTTTATTTTATGTGCCAGATGGTAGATATTATTAAATGTATCATCGGTTTTGTTCTGGTAAAGAAAGGGGTATGGATTCAGAATATCGTTCTGGACCATGAGGCATAAGAGAGGAGAAGGTATGATGTTTGAGTCTGTTTCCGTTGATACAACCATTGAAGAGCTTTGCACAAAAAAAGAGCTCTCCCAGTTTTCTGATTATTTTTTCACTCATATGACAGAGGATGTATGGAAGCGTCAAATTGGTGATTATGGAAATGAGCGGTGTGGGATACTGCCTGCAATTAAGCGAATTTATGAGGTAATGGATGAAAACAGCCAGGTTATCTACGATGTTTATCCAAAAAAGGAATGGGAAAAGGACCCGGATAAAGAACAGGTGAAACTGATTCATATGCCCGGAGACCCGGATAAGCCCTTTGTACTTGTTTGTCCGGGCGGGGGGTATGCAAGAGAATGGGTACTGGTTGAAGGCTATCCCATTGCCGAGCAGTTAAACAGAATGGGATATTCTGCATTTATCTTGATTTACCGGACAGGTCAGAAGAACCTTCTTCCCAAACCTATGGAGGATACAGCAGCGGCTATTAAATTTCTTGATGCCCATCGGGAGAAGTTTCAAATCAGAATGGAAGGCTATGCAGTGGCGGGATTTTCCGCAGGGGGCCATCTGGCAGCTGTATGGGGAACGAAAGAGAAGGGATATGCGGCCTATGACATTCATAAACCGGGGGCTCTGTTTCTTGGTTATCCAAGCATTTCCACGGTTCAGTTTTTAAAAGATATGGAGCGGGCTTCTGATTCCGAGCGGGCAGCAGCCGTGAAGTATTTAGAACGGATCGGAGGGGAGAATTTTACAGAAGAAGGTCTGGCGGAGTACAGTGTGGAATACCTTATGGATCAGGATTATCCTCCCTGCTATCTGATTCACAGCAAGGATGATCCAGTCGTTAATATTGAAGCCAGCTACTTAATGGAAGAACAGCTAAAGCGCTTAGATGTCCCTTACAGAGTTCGGTTTATGGAGCATGGCGGACACAGCTTCGGTCTTGGAAACGGGACGGAACTTGATGGCTGGCTGGCGGACGCCGTCAGCTTCTGGGAAGAGGTACGTTAAGTACTTTTCTCATTGCTCTGTTTTTTCTGGTCGGTATACTGCTTGCGGTTTTTAGAAGGTGACATGCCAATTATGGACTTAAATACACGGTTAAAATGGGTTACATTGGAAAAGCCCACCTCTTTGCTGATATCTGTGATTGTCCGGTTTGTCTCCATAAAAAGCCTTTGAGCATGGATAATGCGAATGTTATTGATATACTGGATAATGGTGCTGTTGGTGTAGCGCTTAAACTCCCGGCATAAGTAATAAGGGCTTAAATAAAAGCGGGAGGCCAGATCCTCCAGAGTGATGTTTTCTGAAGAATGGCTGTGAAGGTAGTGAAGAATTTCCGTAATGCGGCTCCGGTTTTCCGGGGCTGCTTTTTCATCCGCTCTTCTGGCGATTTTAATTAAAAGAAGATTAAGCAGCATCTTCATGGCATCAGAATGAAACCCTTCCCCATCGCACTGTTCTTTTAAAATATCATTTAACAGAAGATGAACGGACTGGCTGGCTTTTGTATCAAACCGGTACACTCCGGCTGACTGGCTGAGGGTGTGGAGAACTTCCGGCACAATGACCGTTTCTGGGAAAAAATAGACCAGAACCCGTTTGAAGGGCACGTCGTTATCTCCATAGGAATGATGCATGGAGTAGGGAGGAAAGATAATAAATTCCCCTGAGTTTAAGGAATAAATATTATCGTTCACCATATGATATCGTTTTCCGTATTCCAGATAATATAATTCAAAATATTCGTGGTAATGGGATTTGGCCATGTTATCGTTCACGCCCTGAATCCGCTCAGTGGCGATCATCTGGCCTCCTGCCATAATGAAACTTGCTGTATCAATCAAGATCGTACCTCCATGGGTATAACTGGCTTCATTATAACGTTTTAATGACCGGATATCAATATAGGATTAATGAGAAATGATATCAGTAAATGTTCTTGCTTTTTCTTAATGCCTGTGGTATCATGAACTTAGTTAGCAATAACTAACTACATGTGAATATTCTATACATCAGACTAACCCTCTGAGATTATCCTTCATTGACCCGTGAGGGATCATGACTCCTACAAAAAACCCGCCCCTGTAACCGCATGACAGGGACGGGCTTTTTGGTTTTATTACATTCCGATCATATCAAACTGCTGGAATGAAATCACAAGTCTGCAGTCTTTTTTAGGATTGGGATATTTAATCTGAACGGATTTTAATGTCTGGCTGTAGTACCAGCCACAGTCTGCTGCTTCGAATTTTTTACGATACAGGAAATGAGGCAGTTCCTTACCGTCTAATGTAATCCAGAACGGAGCCTTGTCTCTGCGGATTACATCTAAATAAATACTTTCAACCGTAGTCTGATAGCTGCCCTCCTGCTTAAATTCCACAACGGTCTGTTCACCAGAAATCATTTCAATCTGGGTTTTTAAATACTCCCCGTTCTGATAATTTAATGTAGTGCCGTCATCCTCGTAGAGTGTAAAGGAATTGTCTTTGCCAGCAGCAATAAGCAGATGGATACCGGTAGCAGATTCGGTGGTTAAGTTATTCATCTGGTTGGCTGCCATAGGAATGATTGCACCTTCCCGTACAAAGAGTGGAATACTTGCTATTGTTACCGGGAACTCAAGGGTTTGTCCACCCTCGAATCTTTCTCTGGTATAGAAATCATAGAACGTCTCGCCCTCGGGCAGGTAGACGCTTCTCGTAAGAGCTCCTTTTTCCACTACATTAGCTACCAGCAGTGAATCCCCGATCATAAAATCAATGCCCTCTTCATAACAGGCAGGGTCATTTTGAAATGCGCTGCACATTGGTTCCATAATAGGTAATCCGGTTTCGTGGGCACGTTCCATAAGAGAGTACAGGTAAGGGATCAGTCTGTAGCGGAACTTAATGGCATCCCGGATATATCCGGTGTGGTTACCGTACATCCATGGCTCTGTTACCGTATTATCCGTATTTACGGAGTGTACGGAAAATCTCGGCTGGAAAATACCGTTTTGAATCCAGCGGACCATTAGCTCTGCTTCCGGAGATGTACCGTAAAATCCGCCGATGTCACAGCCCTGATTTGCGACGCCGCTTAAACTCATGCCCAGTATGGTTGCTATATTATATTTTAGTGAATCCCAGCAGGTTAAGTTATCTCCAGCCCAGGTCTGTGCGTAGCGCTGAATTCCGCTGTGTCCGGACCGGCATACGATAAAGGGTCTTGTGTTGTCAAAGGTTTCATGAATGGCCTCATCGGTGATCTGGCACATGATGTTGGACATTACTGATTTTAACTGGCCGATGGTACCGCCTTTGCCTTCAAAATCACAGCGGCAGTCTTTGTCCACCATGCTGTCATATTCACAGTTGTCGTTCCACACCGAGCAGGTTCCCATTTCCAGAACATTTTCCTTTAATAGTTCTTTCCATACGCTGCGGGTTACGGGTTTGGTAAAATCAGCAAAAACTCCCTTTCCGCCCCACCAGGTACCGATACCGGGCTCGTCGCTCTGGCTGTCTTTTACAAAGATATCTTTTGCTTTCATCTGTTCCAGATTGGGGTGAGAAAGAAGAATTCCAGGTTTTACGTTTGGAGATACGGTAATTCCTCTTTTTTTCATCTGTGCAAAAAAGTCTCTGGGGTTTTTAAAACGTTTTTCATTCCAGGTAAATACGCAGCGTTTCACGCCCTGTTCGGTGTCCTGAGAGGTATAACCGGAGGAAAGCTGGAAACCATCGACTGGAATATCCTCTTCCTTGGTTGTGTCAATAAATTCTGTGATTGCGTCATCACAGTCAGCCTCCAGCTCGGGATAATACATGGACGAGCCAAGATATCCAAGTGCATACCGGGGAAGCATGGCGGATTTACCTGTAAGATCGGTATACCCGGAAACAACCTCACGAATAGAAGGACCGGCGATCAGGAATAAATCGATATCACCGCCGTCGGTACGATACCGGCTGTGAGGTTTCCAGTAATTGCTCTTTTCTCTTCCCATATCAAAATCGCATTCATAAGTATTATGATAGAAATATCCCACTGCTTTTTTTGAGTCCCGGTTTAATTTAATGTAAAACGGAATGTGCTTATACAGGGAATCTGTTTCCTTTGGGTTATAACCCATGGCGTCCTTGGGGCTCATGGACAGGAACTTTTGCGCTTTATTCCACTGCCCGCTCTTTTCTCCAAATCCGTAGAAGCAGTCCTGGGGTGAAATCTCACTGGTGTGAATCCGGCGATGATTGCTGTCCTCTAAATAGCCAAGGTCTACAATATCAGAATGAAGACAGGTGCCTTCTTTATCATAAACGCAGATACGGAATGGATCTTTTTCAATCACAACCTTTAACTGGGACCCGGTCAGAATGGCCTGTTCCCCGGTCTGGCTGAGACTTGCAGTGGCTGGAACAACCCGCTTTCTCTGTCCTTTTAAAAGCCCGTCCATGCGGTCCTCCCATGCGGTCATAACCAGACTGTAGGATTCTTCCGCAAAATCGCCGTCAAATCCCGCGCGGATTCTTAAAATGGTTTCTGTTAAAAACTGTACCCTGATCTCGATGGAATTGGTAATAATTTTAAAATAACCCTCCATCTCCTTTACTTCATTCACGTTTGTACATAGCTTCATAAGGCATATACTCCTTTGCTGTAATTCAAAAACAGGTTTGTGATATAATCATAAAGAAAACGGCAATCAAATACTAGACTAAAATTGCAGACTGTCAGTCAAAACTATACATATCTTGCACTCTTTCAGAGGGAAATATGCCGGATAAAGACGCAAACCTGGGGATATAAGAGCAAAATAGGTATAGGATATATCAAAAAAGTGCAATTTTTGTCTAGTACTGAAAGACGAAGACGAATATAATGAAGAAAAAAGGAGGTTTCAGCCATGGCCAGTATGAATTGTCATTATTATAGTTATTCTTTGGGACATACAGTGGACGTCAATGTATTTGTACCAACACCAGAGGGAAATGAGCAGATCACCAGTGAATCAGCAAAGAAAGCATTTCCTTATGAAAAAGGTCTTCCAGTCCTGTATCTGCTTCATGGAGCGTTTGGTGATTACAGCTCCTGGATGCGTTTTTCCAACATCGAACGTTATGCTCAGAAGCATTGCTGCGTGGTAGTTATGGCGTCAGCGGAAAATAGCTTTTATCAGGATATGTACCATGGAAACCGCTACTTTACCTTCTTTTCAGAAGAACTTCCTGGATTCATTAAAAGTATTTTTCCGGTTTCCAAAAGACGGGAGGATACCTTTGTAGCAGGACTGTCCATGGGAGGCTATGGGGCATGGTTTTTAGGATTATCAAAACCGGAGCAGTATGCCAAGGCTGCCAGTATGTCTGGGGCGCTTAATATTGTAAAAACCTTTGAGGGAATTAAAAAAGGATCCATTGATGGTCCGTTCCCCTGGGAAAATATTTTTGAAAATCCGGATGAGATTGCTGGAAGCAGTGCAGATCTGATGGTTCTGTATGACCGCTGTGTAAATGAGGGAATCGTACCGGAGCTTTATCAGGCCTGCGGTACGGAGGATTTCCTTTATGAAATGAACAAAGAAGTAAAGAAAATAATGGAAGAAAAGGGTGCCCATGTAATTTATGAGGAAGGACCGGGCAATCATAACTGGGATTTCTGGGATCAGTATATCAAGAATGTCCTGCAATGGATGCTTCCGGTTTAGTTGAGAATTCTTTCCTAAAAAGAGGGCTTGTTTTTTCAAAAACCTTATGATATTATTATGACAGTTAGTTAATCCTAACTACGTGTGAATATTCTAACATCAGACTAACCCTCTGATTGCATCCTTCATTTGACCCGTGAGGGATCATGACTCCTACGAAAAAGCCGTACCTGTTACCGCATGACAGTACGGCTTTTTTGGTATAAAAAACACATACACAAGCGAGGCAGGAAGATACCGTGATAGTCTATGAAGTATGCCGCCAGTTGTCATAATTCGTCCAATGAGCTATAATAAAGATAGAAATGCCATTGGAGGAATAGAATGAAATCTTTAATTATAGCAGAGAAACCATCCGTCGCCCGGGATATTGCCCGGGTGCTTCACTGTACAAAGAATCAGGGAGGTGTCCTGGAAGGGAACGCCTATGTGATTACCTGGGGGTTAGGCCATTTAGTCACCCTGGCAGACCCGGAGGATTACGATCCTAAATATAAGGAATGGAAGATGGAAGATCTTCCCATGATGCCGGATCAGTTCCGGCTTGAGGTAATCAAACAGACCGGAAAGCAGTACAGCGTGGTGAAAAAACAGATTCACAGAAATGATGTGGGAGAAATCATCATTGCAACCGATGCGGGACGGGAAGGGGAACTGGTAGCCCGCCTGATTCTGGAAAAAGCAGGAAACAAAAAGCCAATTAAAAGGCTCTGGATCTCTTCTGTTACAGATAAAGCCATCAACGAAGGTTTTGCCCGTCTGAAGAACGGACATGAATACGATAATCTCTACGATGCAGCCATGTGCCGTGCAGAAGCGGACTGGCTGGTGGGAATCAATGCAACCAGAGCTCTGACCTGCAAATACAATGCCCAGTTAAGCTGCGGACGTGTTCAGACTCCTACCCTGGCAATGATTGCAAGGAGAGAAGAAGAGATTAAAAACTTTGTACCAAAGTCCTATTATGGTATAACAGCAAAGGCTTCCCAGCCTGCGTTAACATTTATCTGGCGGGATGAAAAATCGAAAAGTTACCGTTCTTTTGACCGGGAACGCTTAGAAGGACTGCTTAAGCAGATGGATAACGGAAAAGACGGTATAATTACCGAAGTAAAAAGCACTCCCAAAAAGAGCTTTGCTCCCCAGCTGTATGACTTGACAGAGCTTCAAAGAGAGGCAAACCGGAAGTTTAATTATTCAGCAAAAGAAACCCTGAATATTATGCAGAGGCTGTACGAGAATCATAAAGTGCTGACCTATCCAAGAACAGATTCCCGGTATTTAAGCTCTGATATTGTCCCCTCGATCAAAGAAAGGCTGGAAGCCTGCGGTGTGGGGCCTTACAGAAAGCTTGCAGGGAAACTGCACAATGTGAAGATTGAAGCAAAGCCCTATTTTGTAGATGATAAAAAAGTATCCGATCATCATGCCATCATTCCCACAGAACAGTTTGTTCAGATGGATCATATGACCATTGATGAGAGGCGGGTCTATGACCTGGTAGTCAGAAGATTTCTGGCAGTTTTGTATCCCCCATTTGAATATGAACAGACCGAGCTTGAGGTGCTGATAGGGGGAGAAAACCTGGTTGCGAGAGGAAAAACGGTAAAAGCACCCGGCTGGAAGGAAGTCTATGAAACCCCGGACGAAGACGAGGATGAAGAAGTGGAAGTAAAAGAACAGAATCTTCCTTCTGTGAAAAAGGGCGATCCGGTAAAAGGCTTTACTCTGCTGCTGACGGAAGGGAAGACAAAGCCGCCGGCACCATTTAATGAGGCTACCCTCCTCTCAGCCATGGAAAATCCTGTCTCCTTTTTGGAGACAAAGGACCGGGATATGGCAAAAACCCTGGGAGAAACCGGAGGTCTGGGAACTGTGGCAACCAGAGCGGATATTATAGAAAAACTATTTTCCAGCTTTCTCCTTGAGAAAAAAGGAAAAGACATTTACCTGACATCAAAAGCAAAGCAGCTTCTGACTCTGGTTCCGGAGGATTTAAAAAAGCCGGAGCTGACTGCTGACTGGGAGATGAAACTGTCTTCTATCGCAGCCGGAAAACTGAAGCGTGGTTCTTTTATGAAAGATATCAGACTGTACTCAGAAGAATTAATTCAGATGATCAAGAGTGGAGAAGGAAATTTCCGTCATGATAATCTTACCAATACCAAATGTCCCGTTTGCGGAAAGCGGATGCTTTCTGTCAAAGGAAAAAACAGTGAGATGTTAGTCTGTCAGGACCGGGAATGCGGACATCGGGAAGTGATTTCAAGAACCAGCAATGCCAGATGCCCGGTCTGCCATAAAAAGCTGGAACTGAAAGGAAAAGGAGACGGACAGATCTTTGTCTGCAGATGCGGTTATAAAGAAAAGCTGACTGCCTTTAAAGAACGCCGGACGAAGGAAGGTGCCGGAGTCTCCAAGAAAGATGTGGCGAAATATTTAAATAAGCAGAAAAATGAGGTCGCTGAGCCCATCAATTCTCCTTTTGCAGATGCGTTTGCAAAGCTGAATTTAGGAGGAGAGAAAGACTGACAGTGTACCTGGATGCCGGAAGGAAACTTTAATTTCTTTCCGGTATTTCTAATTATGCAAAGTTTTTGATATACTTTGGTAAAAGTTTAGTAAAAATTTACTATTCGTATTGACGGTGGCATGGACTGTTATTATAATGAATTTGAAAGGTGAGGATATAGATTATGGCTACGATTAAAGAGATTTCAAAGCTTGCGGGTGTTTCAGCCGCTGCAGTGTCCCGGGTGTTGAACCAGGATGAGACCATTGCGGTGAGCCCGGAGGTAAAAAAGAGGATATTTAAAATTGCCCACGAATTAAAATATGTCCCACCCAGAATGCGTCACGCGCAGAAAAAGAAGGAAATTGTCATAGGAGTGGCTGACTGGCATATTATCCGTACAGACAGAACCAATATCAGGCTATCCTCCCTGGACTTAATAGTAAAGTCCATGTCTGGAAAGCAGGAAGTGAAATTCTGCCGTCTGGATAAGAATCAGCCGGGTGAATATGACGGGATTATGGCTTTTGGTGTTTTTTCCCAGGAGGAGATGGAGTTTTTAAGGATGCAAAGCTATTGCATCGTATTTATTAACTCGGATCCTAAGAATTATGAGTATGACAGCATTGTTATGGATTTTACAAAGGGAATCTGTGAGATGCTTGATTATCTTATGGTGCGGAAAAAGTACCGTTCTGTCGGCTTTATAGGCGGTCTTTATGAAGAAGGACAGGTAAAGATCGGTTACCGGAGACTGGAAGGAATCCGGGATTCCTTTATGGAGAGCGGATATTATGCGGAAGAGAATTTCTACATAGGCGAAATCAGCCGGGAAAGCGGCTATGAGCTGGCAAAGAAAGCCATTTTATCGGGTCATCTTCCGGAAGCGGTTCTTTTAGGAAGTGAAGAAGTTGCAGAAGGAGCATTGGAAGCATTTCAGGATGCAGGGCTTCGTGTGCCAAAGGATATTGCGGTGGTGATCTACAAGGATATTGAGACCATTGAATCCAAATGGCCCACCTATACCAAAGTCCGTATGTTTCCTGATATTGTATGGCAGACTGCCATCAAGCTTTTACTGGAACAGATTACAGAAGGCCGGAAAGACAATATGACAATTTATCTTCCCACCAAGCTGGAGGTGGGTGACAGCGCGTAATGCCTCATGATCCCAAGAAAAAACCGATGAATCACACGAAAAGGAGAGCAGTATGAAAAAATCAGTTTCTGTATTAATGGCAGCAGCACTCTGCGCATCAATGATTGGCGGATGTTCTGGCGCAGGTAAGACCGGAGCACCGGCAGAGACAACCGCAGCAGGGACAGAAAGCACTTCTGCAGCAGCAGGAGCAACAACCGCAGCGGAGACAAAGGCAGAAAATAAGAAGATTGATAAGCTGAATGTTTATTTTGTACCTTCCAGAGAGCCACAGGAAATCGTCACCGCTACAGAGCCTTTAAAAGGTCTGTTAAAGACAGAACTGGGCAAAGAGGGCTATGATATCGGAGAAGTGGTAATTACGGTTGGAACCAGCTATGAAGCAGTGGGGGAAGCTCTTTCTGCAGGTACCGCAGACATCGGTTTTATTCCAGGAGGAACTTACGTCCTTTATGATGATGGAGCAGAAGTACTTCTGACTGCAACCAGAGATGGTCTGAGCAAGAATTCCGATAGTGCAAAGGATTGGAATGACGGCAAGGCAACTGAGGCGTCCACAAATCAGGCAACTTCTTACCGGGCACTGATCATTGCAGGACCTTCTGAGAAAGGAAAAGCACTGGGAGCAAAGATTAATGGCGGACAAGCATTGACCTTTGAAGATTTAGACGGCGTAAACTGGAGCGTAATGTCCTCTTCCTCATCAGCAGGATACATTTACCCATCTTTATGGCTTCAGAAGAACTTTGAGAAAAATATTTTAAATCTTTCCCATGCAGTTCAGTCCGATTCTTATGGCAGCGCATTTGCCAGACTGGCTTCCGGTCAGGTAGACGTTTTATGTACATATGCAGATGCACGCAGGGATTATGAGGAAAAATGGAAATCAGAGTATGGCAGAACCGGTTCAATCTGGGAAGAGACCAATGTCATTGGTGTAACCCCTCCAATCTTCAATGATACAGTCAGTGTAAGCAAGACTTCCAAGATCATGGATGACAATTTCAAAAAAGCAGTCCAGACTGCTATGATCAACATCGGAAATACGGATGAAGGCAAGAAAGTAATTGCTATTTACAGCCACAAGGGTTATCAGGCGGCTAAGAGCTCCGATTATGATGATGAACGTGCAGCACAGAAGATGATCAAGGAATTAAATGCCAAATAAATAATATAAAACAGGCTGCGGAGGCGACGTGATCGGAAGAAAAAGCGCGCCTCCGTTTTTTTCTGGGAAATGAGGGTATGTATGATTGAATTTAATCAGGTGGGAAAAACCTATTCCAACGGCTTTCAGGCTTTAAAAGACGTTAATTTAAAGATTGAGCAGGGAGAATTTGTTGCCATAATCGGTTTATCCGGCGCTGGTAAATCAACACTTTTAAGAACAATTAACCGAATGCATGACATAACAGAAGGGACTCTTACGGTAGACGGAGTCAATGTCATGGATTTAAGAGGGAAAGCTCTGCGCCGTTTCCGCCGCAGAATCGGTATGATCTTCCAGTCCTTTAATCTGGTGACCAGAACCCGGGTAATTAACAACGTTCTCATGTCAAAGGTACCGGATCTTCCGTTTTTTAAGGCTCTCTTTGGAATCTTTCCAAAGAAGGATAAGCTGGAAGCGTTAGAGGCACTTGATAAAGTGGGAATTTTAGACAAGGCATTTGTCCGGGCTGACCAGCTTTCCGGAGGACAGCAGCAGCGGGTTGCTCTTGCTAGAACTCTTGCTCAGAACCCTCAGATTATTCTGGCCGATGAGCCGGTTGCTTCTCTGGATCCAGTTACGGCAAAGCAGGTTATGGGTGACTTCCTAAGGATCAACAAGGAGATGAATATCACCATTCTCTTAAACATTCATCATGTGGACCTGGCACTGCAATATGCAGGCCGTGTGGTTGGGATCCGGGCAGGCAGGATAGTTTACGATGGTCCGGCTTCAGAAGTTACCCAGGAAATTCTTGATGAAATCTATGAAGGTAAAACAGAAGAGGAGGCAGTGGGATGAGCATTTATGACAAGATATTTCCGCCGAAAAAAATGGTTCTTTCAAACGGAAAAACAGTCTTAAAGCCAGCATCCAGACTCCCTCTTATTGCACTGATTCTGGTACTTTTCACTGCTCTTTCCGTTAAGATTACAGGATTTGATTTAGGAGTTTTACGGGAACGGGGAAGCCAGTTTTTCGTCATTCTTGGAATGATGGCACCTCCCGAATGGGGATACAGCGCACAGGTCTGGAAACCGTTATTTGATACCTTAAAGATGTCACTTCTTGGAACAGTGATCGGTGCTGTCACAGTGATTCCCTTTGCCATGGCAGCTTCCACTAATATTGTTAAAAATAATGCAGCAGTTGGTATTATGAGGCTGTTTTTAAGTATTGTGAGAACGCTCCCGACTCTGGTAACTGCGTTGATTGCTACCTACGTTTTTGGACTGGGTACTCTGGCAGGAACCACTGCCATTGCTGTGTTCACATTTGCTTATATGGGAAAAATTCTTTACGAAGAAATTGAGACGGCTGATATGGGTGCATTTGAAGCTATGGAAGCCATTGGAGCTACTAAAGTCCGGGCATTTGTCCGTGCTATTATTCCCCAGGTACTCCCATCCTATATATCTAACGGGCTATTCTGCTTTGAGGGAAATGTACGTTATGCTGCCATTCTGGGTTATGTGGGGGCAGGCGGTCTGGGATTGATTTTAAATGAGAAGCTGGGCTGGAGAGAGTATCCCAGTGTTGGTATGATACTTATCATGCTGTTTGTTACTGTATTTTTCATAGAAACGGTGAGCCGTTACTGCCGCCGGAAACTGGTATAGGAGGTGGCATATGAATAAACAGATTGAAAAGGCTTATGAAGAACGTCCCAGAAATACTGTGTACCAGGTTACGGTCTCTGCCATTGTCCTTGCTTTGCTTATCTGGTCAGGATCGGCAGTGGACGTATCAAAAACCGGTCTTTCCGGAGTACAGATTGCCGGAAACATTTTAAGCGGTATCTTTCATCCGGACCGGAAGCTATTGTTTAATTTTACCCTTCAGGGAGTGCCTTATCTGCTTTTGGAGACTGTCTGTATTGCATTTTTAGGCACGATTGTGGGAGCGTTTCTGGCAATTCCCCTGTCTTTTTTATCCGCATCTAATTTAATGCCAGCCCCCATTGCTTATGTGACACGTCTGGTGATTATGGCGGTGCGGACCATTCCTGCCTTTGTATATGGACTGATGTTTATCCGCGTCAGCGGGCCGGGAGCATTTACAGGGCTTCTTACCATGTCGGTCTGTTCCATCGGAATGGTTTCCAAGATGTACATAGAGGCCATAGAGGATCTGGATACCAGAATTCTGGAATCTTTAGATGCATGCGGCTGCAACACGTTTCAGAAGATCCGGTATGGAATTTTGCCTCAGCTGATTCCGAACTTTGCTTCAACGGTGATATACCGGTTTGATATTAACTTAAGAGATGCCACAGTTCTTGGTCTGGTTGGAGCAGGAGGTATTGGAGCTCCATTAATCTTTGCCATGAATGCCTACCGGTGGAATGAGGCTGGTGCTATTCTGGTTGGGCTCATACTTCTGGTTCTGATCGTGGAATATATTTCCACCAAAATCCGGGTGAAGCTGGCAAGGGGGTAAATGATTGAAAAGAAACGCAAAAATTTATTATACTTCGGATGTTCATGGCTATCTGTTTCCCACCAGTTATGGGGATAAGACGGAACGTCCCATGGGACTGTTAAACTGTATTTCCAATTTTAAAAAGGATGGGAATACGCTGATTTTTGATGGGGGAGACACCATATCCGGCTCCCCCATGGCGGCTTTTATCACAGAACAGGCCGGAGAACTGTTAGAAACTGAACCCTTGGCGCAGGTGTACAATGCGGCTTTGTATGACGCAGTTGTTCCTGGAAATCACGATTTTAACTTTGGTTATGACCGGCTAGCGGGCTATATGAAAAAACTAAATGCAGTCTGCCTTTGTGCCAATGCAAATGACTTAAAAGGGGATACAGGAATTACCTCCAGTTATATCTTTAAATTAGAAAACGGGCTTCGCCTGGGAGTTGCCGGTATTGTTACAGATTACGTAAATGTATGGGAAAACCCCAAACACCTGGAGCAAATCCAGATTACGGATGCATTTGCTGCAGCCAAGAAAGAACTGGAACATCTGAAAAGGGAATCTGACATCACGGTCTGTATCTATCATGGCGGTTATGAATGTGATCTGGAGACCGGAGCAGTGCTGACACCCGGCAATGAAAATATCGGATACCGGATTTTAAAAGAGCTTGATTACGATATTTTGTTAACGGCTCACCAGCATATGACAGTTAAGGGGAGAGACTGCTTTGGAACCCACACTCTGCAGCTGACTGCCAATGCTGTTCAGTATGCCTGCATTGAAATGGAATATGAAGGTGGAAGCTGCACAGTATCTTCCTCCATATTGCCAGCAGGATCCTGCCACAACAGGGAGCCTTATGAATCATTGCTTCCGTTGGAGGGACAGGTACAAAACTGGCTGGATCTTGAAATCGGAAGCTTAAAGGAAGCCATACCGGAGAAAGAAAAGCTTGAAATGGCGCTTGGCGGAAGTCAGGTGGCTGACTTTTTTAATCAGATACAGATGGAATATACCAAAGCCGATATATCCTGCATCGGACTTGGCAATAATCCCATTGCACTTCCTGCACATGTCACCATGCGGGATCTTGTAAGAGTTTATCCTTTCTCCAATACTCTGGTGGTACTGGAGGTTACCCAGGAAGTTTTAAAGCAGGCGCTGGAACGCTGCGGAGAATACTTCACTTTGCATCATGGTATGGTTGAGATATCAGATGTATTCCTAAAGCCTAAGGTGGAGCATTATAACTATGATTATTTTGCCGGCATTACATATGAGATTGATCTGGAAAGACCGGTAGGAGACAGAGTGGTAAGCATTCTTTTTGATGGCAAACCAATTGAGGACCGGAAGCTGAAGCTGTGTATGAGCGATTACCGCGCAAGCGGAACAGGAGGATATGAAGTTTACAAACAGTGTCCCGTGTTAGAGCGATTTGGCACAGATGTTCCCCAACTTGCACTGGAGTATTTAAAGAATCACCCCAATACAGAGATAAGACGATGTGGCGGTATGAGCTTATATAACCACAGGTTATAAATAGTATAGATATTATGTATGTTTTTGTTGAGAAAAGGTATTGAATTTCTCACTGTAAAGTGGTAAACTCCATTTCAGCAAATGTGATATCGAAAAAGCAATGACTGGGATACAGTCTGATTCCCCACATTCCTTTACAGAGAGCAGCTCGTCAGATGGAAAGGGCGCAAAGGAAGGAACAGGCCATCACCCAGGAGTTCCGAACTGAAAGACCTCCCGACAGGAGGATTGATTAAGTAAGGACGGGTCTTTCCGTTAGCAAAGAGCCGCTGCCCGACAGGCGGCGGATTTAAGCGGCTGCAATTTGCAGCAAACAGAGTGGTAACGCGGATTGGTTCATTCGTCTCTGCATCTTTTGATGCAGGGACTTTTTTCGTTATCTGGGACAAATGTATGTGGCTTTTGTCTGAGTATGAAAGGAGAGATTCTATGAATGGTTTAACTATGATGGTTCTTGCAATTGTATTTCTTGGGGGAGCGTATTTAATTTATGGAAGATATCTTGCTAAGACCTGGGGAATTGACCCGGAGGCAAAAACTCCGGCTTTTGAACTGGAGGATGGGGTAGATTATGTTCCTGCAGATACCAATGTTGTATTCGGTCATCAGTTTGCTTCCATAGCCGGAGCCGGACCTATTAACGGCCCCATTCAGGCAGCTATGTTTGGCTGGCTTCCGGTTTTACTGTGGATCCTGCTTGGAGGAGTATTTTTTGGTGCTGTACAGGATTTTTCCTCCATGTATGCTTCTGTAAAAAACAAAGGACGTTCCATTGGATATATCATTGAGCTTTACATAGGGAAAATGGGGAAGCGGCTGTTTCTTTTATTTACCTGGCTGTTTTCCATTCTGGTAGTGGCAGCGTTTGCAGATATTGTGGCGGGCACATTTAACGGTTTTTCAGCTGAGGGGGCGCCGGTAACCGCCAATGGAGCAGTGGCAACCACGTCAATGCTGTTTATTGTCTTTGCAGTGGTTCTTGGGTTTTTCCTAAAATACAGCAAGTTTGGCAAAATGGTTAATACGCTTACAGCAATTGGGCTTCTTGTATTATCTGTCGGGCTGGGGCTGCTTTTTCCGATCTACATCCCTCAGAATATCTGGCTTATTTTTGTATTTATTTATGTAATAGTTGCTTGCGTAACTCCCGTATGGGCACTGCTTCAGCCCCGGGATTATTTAAACAGCTATCTTTTAATAGCCATGATTGTGGGATCGGTAATTGGAATCATTGTGTATAATCCTACCATGAACCTTCCATCCTTTACCGGATTTAAACTGGTAAGCGCAGGCGGAAGCATTTCCTACCTGTTTCCTACTCTTTTTGTTACCATTGCCTGCGGAGCAGTTTCCGGTTTTCATTCCCTGGTGGCTTCCGGGACAGCATCAAAACAGATTAAGAACGAAAAGAATATGCTTCCGGTTTCCTTTGGCGCAATGCTGCTTGAGAGTCTCCTTGCAATTGCAGCCCTGATCGCGGCGGGATTTGTTGCCACAAAGGAAGGACTCCCTGCTGGAACACCGCCCCAGCTTTTCGCAAGGGCAATTGCTGTTTTTTTAACAACAATCGGACTTCCGGAAACGTTGTGTTACACACTGATTACTCTGTCTATTTCTGCATTTGCCATGACAAGTCTTGATTCTGTGGCCAGAGTTGGACGGATTGCCTTTCAGGAATTTTTTGCCGATGATACGCCGCAAGAGGAAAGAAGCTCCTTAAATAAGCTTCTGACCAATAAGTACTTTGCAACAATTATCACCCTGATCTTATGTTATGCATTATCAAGAGCTGGTTACAGCAGTATCTGGCCGTTATTTGGTTCCGCAAACCAGCTGCTTTCCGCATTGGCGTTAATTGCATGTGCAGTATTCTTAAAGAAAACCAGCCGGAAGGGCTTTATGCTGTGGGGACCAATGGTCATTATGCTGGGAGTTACTTTTACCGCTTTGGGATTAAAAATTAAGGATTTAGTTTCGTCTCTGTCGGGTAAATTTATATTTGGCAATGCACTTCAGCTTGTTTTCGCAGTACTGCTGCTAATATTGGGAGTGGTTGTTGCCATAGAAGGTTTGAAAAAATTAGTGGGAAAAGAAACCGAAAATGAAGCAAGTACTGGAGAAAATGTATTAGCTTAAAATTACTTCATAAAAATACCAATTCAACTTTAATAATTTACTTGACAAAACTATAATCATGTATTAGTCTAGCAGTGTAATTTATATAATTAACTTTAAGGCAAAGAAGCCATAATCAGTGCAGAGACGCACACGATTATGGCTTAATTTTTTTGCTCAAAATTAACGGAAGAGGTGTTTTTATGGATCATGGAGATATTTCTTGGATGCTGATTAGCTCCGCTCTTGTACTTTTAATGACCCCGGGACTTGCATTTTTTTATGGGGGTATGGTAAAACGGAAAAGTGTTGTAAACATGATCATGTCTTCTGCTATTATGATGGGAATCGGATCCATTATGTGGGTTCTGGTTGGCTTTTCCCTGTCCTTTAGCGGAGATATTGGAGGCGTCATTGGAAATCTTAACTGGTTCGGACTATCTTTCGATACCTTAACCGATGTGACTCTTCCTTACCCCAATACACTTATATTTGCTATTTTTCAAATGATGTTTGCAGTTATCGCACCGGCACTGATCACAGGTGCGGTTGCGGAGCGTATGAAGTTTTCCTCTCTGGTTATTTTTATGGTGCTCTGGTCTCTTCTCATTTATTATCCACTGGCACATATGGTGTGGGGAGGCGGACTGCTCTTCCAGATGGGCTCTGTGGACTTTGCAGGAGGCGACGTGGTACATATCAGTTCCGGTGTGAGTGCACTGGTTCTGTCTATAATACTTGGAAAACGTAAAAATCTTGGAAAAGCACCTTATCATCCCCACAATGTTCCCTTTGTGTTTCTGGGAGCCGCCCTTTTGTGGTTTGGCTGGTTTGGTTTCAACGCAGGAAGCGCTCTGGGAGCCAATGAACTGGCGGCTCATGCTTTTATGACAACAAATACAGCGGCAGCCTCTGCCATGCTTTCATGGGTACTGATTGAGGTAATAAAAAATGGCAAACCTACTCTGGTGGGAACGTCAACAGGGTTAGTAATTGGCCTTGTGGCAATTACACCGGGAGCGGGATTCGTTCCAATCTGGGCCTCAGTCATAATCGGAGCACTCGTAAGCCCCATCTGTTATTTCTTCATCACCAGGGTGAAGCCAAGATTTCAGTACGATGACGCTCTTGATGTATTTGGCTGTCATGGAATCGGCGGGATCTGGGGAGGAATTGCTACCGGCATTTTTGCAAATAAAGGCATAAATCCAGCGTTGCCATACAATGGTCTGGTTTATGGTGAGATTCAGTTATTCCTTCGCCAGATTGGTGCAATTGTAATTACAATCCTGATTGCAGTGGCAGGTACTCTGATTGCTGCAGGAATTGCATCAGCCATAACCAAAGGAATGAAAGTTTCAGGAAGAGCCGAAATGACAGGACTTGATACCTCAGAGCATGGGGAGACTGCTTATCCTGCATTTAATGGTATGGATTAAGGAAGGGGGATTATAACATGAAGAAAATTGAAGCATTTATCCGTCCGGAAAAACTGGAAGATATAAAGGAAATTATGGACGAACTGAAATTAAACGGGCTCAGCATTATGCAGGTGATGGGCTGCGGAAACCAGAAGGGCTGGACGGAGTTTGTCCGTGGAGCAGAGGTGGATTATAATTTTCTTACAAAAATAAAGATAGAATTATTTGTAACCGATGATCAGTCAGAGGCTGTAATATCCGCAATTATCAGACGAGCTTATACAGGAGAGTATGGTGACGGTAAAATTTTTATATCGGATATACAGGATGCCATCAGAATCCGCACTGGAGAGCGTGGAGATGACGCAATTAAATAGTTGATTTTATAAGGCAGTAAAGCAGGATTTTTCCAGTTTTACTGCCTTTTTTTGTTAGAAACATTTTTTTATGGGAATGAATATGATAGATCGGGGTATATGCCCATTGAATTAAAACCAGATAATCGTTATAATTATCATATTTCCATAACGATTAAAAGAAATATAAAAGGAACAGCGGAGGAGTTATGAGCATCAGGGTTGTAGTTGTAGATAATTCAGAGGAACTATTGGTGAAACTAACGGGTATTTTAAAAAATATGATTGAAATTGAATTGTGCGGAAGCTTTCCGGAAGCCATTACAGCAATGCAGTATATTAAGGAACATCCAGTCGATCTTGTTTTTTCGGATATTGTCATGCCGGATATCAGTGGTATTACACTGGCCTCCAAGCTTTACGAACTTCCTGATCCGCCAGAAGTTGTGCTTCTGTCCGGAATCCCGGGGTTTTCACTGGAAGCATTTAAAATTCGTGTATTTGCATTTATTGTAAAGCCATACACAAGGGCGCAGATCAGTAAGGTAATACGCTTATATAAAGAGAAAAGGTCAGGGGCAGAGGCCGACAGTACGGCTGAAATAGCAAGATAGATCAAGGGGTCCGTGTCTTCCCCGTTTTTGCTTTTTAATGGACGAACCCTATATCCTATGTTATAATAGGAAGATAGTGAAAAAAGAACCTTTTTTCCATAAGGAGTTAAATATGAAAGAGAAGTTTAAAATAAAGGGACAGCTGGGGATCTACTTGCAATGGCCTCTTTACTTAACCGGGCTGTTAATTGTTGCCAATGCAGTGATCGGTGCAGTGAGTGCAAAAGCAGGGATCATTATGGCTCTGTTTACGCTGATGTATGCAGGTATTGCCTTCTGGCTTTCTTTTTATAGAAAGAGACGTCTGCTAAGCGGTCTTGTGGAATTCTCTGCAGAGTACTCCTGGATGCAGAAGAAGCTCCTCAATGATCTTGAGATTCCTTACGCAATTGCAGATGAAAGCGGGAGAATTCTATGGGGGAATGACGAATTTTCCGTGGTTCTGGGAGAAGAGAAGCACATCAGGGCATCGAGAAAGAATTTAACCGGTATATTTCCTGAGATTACAAAAGATGTGCTAAAGCTGGCAGATGGAGCTGCAACACTTCATGGAGTATGCAATGACAGGAAGTATCAGATTCAGCTCAAAGCAGTGCATATGAACGATGCATCGGAACTGATGAGCGAAACTGAAGGAATGAATGATGCAGAACAGACGCTGCTGGCAGTTTATTTATTTGATGAAACAGAGATTCTCACATATAAACAGATGGTAGATGACCAGAAGATGGTTGCAGGTCTTATTTATCTGGACAACTACGATGAGGCATTGGAAAGCGTAGAAGAAGTACGCCGCTCTCTATTAACTGCACTCATTGACCGGAAGATCACAAAGTACATCACCACTATGAATGGAATTGTAAAAAAGCTGGAGAAAGATAAGTACTTTATTGCCATCAAGCAGTGTTACATTGCAGAACTGAAAGAAAACCGTTTCTCCATTCTGGAAGAAGTTAAGACCGTCAATATCGGCAATGAAATGTCGGTCACATTAAGTATTGGTCTTGGAATGAATGGTGACAGTTACTATAAGAACTTGGATTTTGCAAGAATTGCCATTGATATGGCACTTGGACGCGGCGGCGACCAGGCAGTGATCAAGGATGGAGAACGAATCCAGTACTTTGGAGGAAAAGCTCCCCAGGTAGAGAAGACAACCCGTGTAAAAGCCCGTGTAAAGGCACATGCACTGCGGGAACTGATGGAAACGAAGGACAGGATCTTAATTATGGGACACCGCCTGACCGATATCGATTCCTTTGGCGCTGCCGTTGGAATCTACCGGATTGCTACTGCCATGGACAAAAAGGCCAATATTGTTATTAATGAAGTCACCACTTCCGTCCGTCCCATGAAGGACCGGTTTGTAGGAAATCCGGATTATCCGGAGGATTTATTTTTAAAAGGTGATGCAGCAGCCAGTCTGGTTGATGCCAATACCCTGCTTGTTGTAGTAGATGTGAACCGGCCAAGCATTACCGATGAACCCCAGCTCCTTCGTATGGTGAAAACCATCGTGGTTCTGGATCATCACAGACAGAGCAGTGAGATCATTGATAATGCGGTTTTATCCTATGTAGAGCCGTATGCCTCCTCCGCCTGTGAGATGGTAGCTGAGGTGCTTCAGTATATTGCCGATGGAATTAAGATCAAATCTGCGGAAGCAGATGCTCTATATGCAGGAATTGTTATTGATACCCACAATTTCACCAATCAGACAGGTGTAAGAACCTTTGAAGCGGCAGCCTTTTTAAGAAGGAACGGTGCAGATGTTGTCCGTGTCAGGAAGCTGTTTCGGGATGATCTTGATGATTATAAGGCAAAAGCGGAAGCAGTCAGAGAGGCTGAGATCTTTGAAGGAAACTTTGCTATCAGCACATGCCCCTCTGAGGGAATTGACAGCCCAACCGTAGTAGGCGCACAGGCAGCCAATGAACTGTTAGATATATCGGGAATTAAGGCCTCTGTGGTTATGACAGAGTATAACAATACGGTATATTTAAGCGCCCGTTCCATTGACGAAGTCAATGTTCAGGTGATGATGGAGAAGCTTGGCGGCGGCGGACACAGAACCATTGCAGGTGCCCAGCTTGCCGGTGTAAGCATAGAAGAAGCAAGAAACCAGGTAAAAGCGGTTATTAAAGAGATGATAGAGAAGGGAGACATATCATAATGGATATTGTATTATTAGAAGATGTAAAAGCACTGGGAAAAAAGGGACAGATCGTTAAGGTCAATGACGGATATGCAAGAAATTTCATTCTCCCGAAAAAACTGGGAATGGAAGCAAATACAAAAAACTTAAATGATTTAAAGCTTCAGAAAGCCAATGAAGCGAAGATCGCAGCAGACCAGCTGGAAGCAGCAAGAGAGCTGGGTAAGAAGATTGAAGAATCTTCCATTACCCTGACAATCCGTGCAGGGGAAGGCGGAAGAGCATTTGGTTCCGTATCCGGTAAGGAGATTGCCCAGGCGATCACAAACCAGCTTGGACTTGACATTGATAAGAAGAAACTGGTTCTTCCTGAACCGTTAAAGACATTTGGTACCCATGAGGTTCCTGTTAAGCTTCATAAGGATGTAACTGCGAAACTGAATGTTAAGGTAATAGAGAGCTAGGAGGCACAGATATGGATGAGGCCCTGATCAAACGGATACTCCCTCACAGCATTGAGGCTGAGCAGTCCGTCATCGGATCCATGCTGATGGATCGGGATGCGATCATTGCTGCTTCCGAGATCGTTACAGCAGGAGATTTTTATCAGCACCAGTATGGCGTCATGTTTGAGGCCATGCTGGAGCTTTTTAATGAGAATCTGCCGGTGGACTTAATCACTTTGCAGAACCGTTTAAAAGAAAAAGATGTTCCCCCTGAGGTATCCAGCCTGGAATTTGTAAGAGACATCATTACAACGGTTCCAACCTCCGCGAATGTAAGGTCCTATGCTAAAATAGTGCGGGACAAGGCTGTATTAAGGCGTCTGATTAAGATAAACGAGGATATAGCCAATACCTGTTATGCGGGAAAGGAACCTCTGGAGGATATTCTGGCGTCTACAGAGAAGACCATATTTAACTTACTTCAGAACCGTAATTCCGGAGATTTCGTACCCATTCGCCAGGTAGCCATGAATGTACTGGAGAAAATCGAGGAAGCCTCCAAGAATCAGGGAACTGTAACGGGAGTTCCAACCGGTTTTATTGATCTGGATTATAAGACTTCCGGGCTTCAGCCGTCTGATTTCGTTCTGATTGCGGCCCGTCCTTCTATGGGTAAGACTGCATTCGTATTGAATCTGGTAGACCATATCGCCGTGAAGAAGGGACTTCCAGCCATGGTATTCAGTCTGGAGATGTCAAAGGAGCAGTTAGTAAACCGTATGCTGGCCATGGAGTCCAATGTAGATTCCCAGAAGTTAAG
>SVDS01000036.1 GCA_015057715.1 Paenibacillaceae bacterium | reverse complement strand
ATGCTCTGTCAGTACTTAAACTGTGAAAAAGTGATCTGGATTAAAGATGGAATTGATCCAAATGAAACCAACGGCCACATTGATGACGTTGCCCAGTATGTAAGACCAGGTGAGGTTGCCTGCATCTGGACAGAGGATGAAGAAAATCCTTTCTATGCAGAAGCACAGGCTGCTTACAAAACTCTTTCTGAAGCAGTTGATGCAAAGGGACGCAGGCTGAAGGTTCACAAGCTCTGCCTTACAAAAGAGCCAGTACGGTTAGACGGTGCAGACTCCATTGATATGGTAGAAGGAACTCTTCCAAGAGAAGATGGAGAAATCTCCATTGCTTCCTATATGAACTTTCTCATCGTAAACGGCGGTGTAATTGTTCCCCAGTATGGTGATGAAAACGATGCATTAGCCTTAGAGCAGATTCAGGAAATGTTCCCAGATCGAAAAGTAGTAGGAGTACGCACCGAAGAGGTAGCATTTGGAGGCGGAAATATTCACTGTATCACTCAGCAGCAGCCGAAAGTAAAATAATGAAATAAAATATTGAAAGCGTATCAGACTTATTTTCTACCGTCTGATACGCTTTTTTGCATTTCAGCCACATAATGAAACTTTGTCTGGATAGTTTATATAATTTGTCAGGAGGATAGAAAAAGTTTATCCCGTATAATTAGTAGAAAGAGGTATAATAGGATTGAACAAGAGTTAACAGGGGGACCAGGGATGAGGCATGTTTTAAAAAGGATCAGCAGCAGATTAGATGATTTTAAATTGAAGAAAAAGCTTAGGATACTCTACATATACAGCGTTCTTTTGCCAATCTTTATAACGGATAGTGTGATTGTTGCCATATTTATAGCATCAGAAAGTGCATCCATGAAAAAAGGCATGGAGAATATCGCAAATGCGGTAAAATACAATTTTTTTTATGATATTGAAGAAGCGGCTGGTACAACAAAGAAAATATATATGAATAAATATGTGAATCAGTTCATGGATAAACAGTTTGAGTCGGAGTTGGACTATTTTTTAAGTTATCAGGCTTTTATGAAAGACTCATTATTTGAAAGCAGCATCGGAACGACAGCGTCATCCATCACCATGTATGCGGACAATCCTACCATTGTAAGCGGAGGAGAATTTAAACAGCTTTCCACAGTAAAAGACCAGGAGTGGTACCAGTATTTAAAGGGATCAAGCAGGGATGGGGTGCTTTATATGTATTATGATGAGAGCAGAATTCCCACTGTAGATTCCAAACGGAAAATATCCTTTATCAGGAATTTGAATTTTTACAAAAGAGATGGATGTGAAAAGCTTGTAAAAATGGATATAGACTATAGCACCATGGCGCGGAGCTTTGTAAAAATGAATTATGAGGCTCCGGTTTATGTATGCTGGAATGATAAAATCATTTTGTCCAATCAGGGTAATTATGGACAATGGAAAGATTTTGAAACCTTTGAATTGCAGGAAAAAGTGGGCTATCAGATGAACTTTGCTTCCTACGGGGCTGAGTTAACAATTTATGTTCTAAAGCCCCAGACAGTAATTATGAGGCAGATGTTAAAGAATATTCCCCTGTTCATCCTGCTGGTTTTTATAAACATCCTGCTGCCATTGGGATTTATGATAGCGATCAACCAATCCTTTACCGAACGGCTGAAGGAGCTGAGTCAGGCCTTTAAGCGCATTGATGATGAAAAGCTTATGAAGATTGAGAACATCAGGGGAGAAGATGAAATTGGAATTGTAATGCGCAATTATAATCGCATGGTGGCTACTATTAATGAGTTAATCCAGACTGTTTATATTAACCGTTTAAGAGAACAGGAGATGGATATCGAACGGCAGAAAGCGGAACTTTTAGCGCTTCACAGCCAGATTAATCCCCATTTCCTATTTAACGCATTGGAGAGCATCCGTATGCACAGTCTGCTAAAAAATGAAACAGAAACCGCCAGCATGGTGGAACGGCTGGCAATAATGGAGCGCCAGAACTTTGACTGGGGTACGGATTTTATCACAGTAAGGGAAGAAATTTCATTTGTAGAGGCATATTTGCAGCTGCAGAAGTACCGTTTTGGAGATCGGCTGTCTTACCGGCTTGATATTATGGAAGAATGTATGGACTATCGTATTCCAAAGCTGACCATTGTTACATTTGCTGAAAATGCCTGCATTCATGGCATTGAGAGTAAAACAGCAGATGGGTGGATTTTTGTACATGTATATTTAGAAGATCAGGTGTTTTATATTGAAATCGAAGACACAGGGGACGGAATGGAAGAGTCATTTTTGAACGAATTGAGAAACAAGATGAACCATGCCAGCATTGATATGCTAAAAGAGAAGAAAGGAGTTGGCATATTAAATGCCTGCCTGCGGCTTAAGATGGCAACGAATAATACGGTAAGCTTTGAGCTGGAAAGTGAAGCCGGAATTTCAACCATGGTAACAATTAAAATTCCGGTATCAAATATATAGTAATAATGGGGGGTAGCTATGATACGTGTCTTATTAGTGGATGATGAACCATTTATTGTTCAGGGATTAAAGGTACTGATTAACTGGGAGGAAGAAGGCTATGAGGTTGTTAAAACGGTTGCAAATGGAATGGAAGCTCTTGATTACCTGAAAAATAATCAGGTGGATTTAATCATTGCAGATATAAAAATGCCTGTGATGTCAGGAATGGAACTGTTGGAAATTTTGAGAAGAGATAAGGTTTCCCGTGCAGATTTTATTATATTAAGCGGTTTCAGTGATTTTTCCTTTGCCCAGCAGGCAATTCGATTTGACTGCTTTGATTATATTTTAAAGCCGGTTGTAAAGGAAGAACTGATTCGGGTGCTGCACCGGCTGAATTATCAGAGACAGGGCAGTAAAAAGCAACAGCTTAACAAAATCAAGATGGAGAAGGCATATCTTGCCAGAAATATGATATCTCTTATTTTTGGGAAATACGACCAGATTAATCTGGATTATATCAGAGAACAGATGAAGTGGTCGGAAGGAATCAGTTACGTGGACATCGAAATTGACAATATTGAGCAGATGGAAGAGCTGATGGATGAGGAAAAACGAAACCAGCAGAGAGAACTTTACCGAGCCTGCCTTGCATTTTTAAAAGGAGATGGGGATCATTGTATTTTTGATGTTTCAAGTCATGAAAAAAGCTATGATATTGGTTTTATATATTGTGATTATATGGCAGGAAATGCAGGGGAGACTCAGAAAACGTATCTGGAGCGGTTCAGAAAGTACTTAAATGATGCCATGAACCTGCCGGTTGTTATGCTGGTAGGAAAAAAGGTAAATGATATTTCAAAAATCTCAAATTCCTATGGGGCGGCCAGAATTCTCCGCTCTTTCCAGGCCTTTCGCAAAAAGCAGCCCATTTATTATTATGAAAAAGAGGTACAGGTAAATAACAATGGGATCGTATTATGTAAACAATATCTGGATGATTTGCTGTTTGCCGTGGAGCAGAATGAACGGGGGAGAATTGAGGAAAGCGTAGAACGGCTGTATAAAGAAATGAATCATTTAAGATTTGCCATGGATACGGTTAATTTAAATATTAACTATTTGTTATTTCAGCTGATCCATCTGGCTTCCGAGCAGGACGGGTATGTAAATCAGGAAGAAATCATGCTCTATATCAGTGAAAATGTCTTTGAAGGGGACATGCTCAGAGGCGGAAAAGAGCATTTAATCCGGTTATCCTGTGAGTATGCGGCTTACTTGGAACAGCTTCGAAAGCATGTATCTAAGGATATTCTCCATGAGGTGGAGAAGGATATCAGGAAAAATTACGCAAAAAATCTTTCATTAAGAGAATACAGCAATAAATATTATTTAAACAGCGCTTATTTAGGTCAGCTGTTCCGGAAAAAATACGGAATGTCCTTTAAGGATTATTTAAATAACTGCCGTATTGAGCAGGCGGCAGTCAGGCTGTTAAGAACCGATCTTAAAATATACCAGATTGCGGAGGAGGTTGGGTACCGGGATCTGGACTACTTTGTGAACCGTTTTATTTCCGTTAAGGGCTGTACACCGTCAAAGTTTAGAAAGGGAGGGGAAAATAGAGTGAAATAGGGCAGATTATGGGTACTGCTTCTATAATTTACCCTGTGTTTTTATTAGCTTTCTCCAGTTGAGAAAACACAGCTTTGAAGTAAACTATTAATATAAAAGAAAAGGGAGGATATGACGTTGAGAAAGAAACAGTTTACAGCTCTGCTTGTGATTGGTGCCATGGTGTTGCAAACTCTGACTGGCTGCTCTAAGGGGACAGCAGCTACCGGCAGCAGTACAGCCAAAGAAGACGGGGGTATTAAAGAATTTACCGCTTTTTTTGCGGTACCGGGAGACGAAATCAATGATGACAATGAAATCCAACAGCACATTGCAGAGATTACAGGAGTCAAAGTGAAGGAAACCTGGCTGACCGGACAGACAGCAGAAGAAGCTGTGGGAACCTTAATAGCAGGAGGGGAATATCCCGACTTTATATGCGGCAGTGACGGAACCAGCCAGCTTTATGATGCAGGAGCACTGGTCGCACTTGATGATTATATTGATGATTATCCCAATATCAAAAATTTCTTTACCAAACTGGAATGGGAACAGCTGCGTCAGTCTGATGGACATATCTACTGGATCCCTCAGTTCAACAACAGCTATGAAAAGGATATGCAGACCACTCACAACGATGAGGCCTTCTGGATTCAGACCCGAGTACTAAAATGGGCAGGATATCCAAAGATTACCACCATGGACGAATATTTTGACTTAATCGAGCGTTATCAGGAAGCCAACCCCACCATGGAGGATGGAACAAAGAACATTCCATATACAATATTATGTGATGACTGGAGATATTTCTGCCTTGAGAATGCTCCGTTGTTCCTGGACGGATATCCCAATGATGGAAGCTGTATTGTAGATCCTGAGACGAAGAAAGTAATTGATTACAATACTACACCTACGGCAAAACGCTATTTCCAGAAGCTGAATGAAGAATTTAAAAAGGGAATCGTTGATCCGGAATCCTTTACTCAGATCTATGATGAATATATTGCAAAACTCTCAACAGGCCGTGTACTTGGAATGATTGACCAGTGGTGGGATTTTTATGGGCACGTTAATGATGCAATCAAGCAGCAGGGGCTGGAGGATCAGGGCTGTAATTATGTACCCCTTCCAATTACCATTGACAAGGGAGTGAAAAACAGATGGCATACCTCGGGAGATACATTAAATGTAGGTTCCGGTCTGTCCATTACTATAAGCTGTAAAGATGTCAGAGGAGCTTTAAAATTCGTAGATGATCTGTTAAGTGAAGAAGCGATCACTCTCAGGAACTGGGGAGAAAAGGATGTGGATTACCTGGTGGATCAGGATGGCTTATTCTACCGGACACCAGAGATTCGTATGAAAGTCACCAATACTGCATACAAAGCCTCTCATTTATGCCCTTATTCCTATTTCCCGGTCTGGACCGGAATGAGCCAGGATGGAATCAATGCAGCAAAACCGGAGTTGCAGCCCAAGGAGTTCCTGGATAGTCTTCCGAAAAATGTACAGGAATGCCTTCAGGCATATGGCTGTAAAACCTATGTGGATATGGTAGGAGAAAATGAAATTCCTGGACCCTGGTATCCGATTTATACGTTTGTTGGAACCATGACTACGGCAACACCTGGCGGAACCGCATGGATTAAGATGAGAGAATTAAAACATGAGTATTTACCAAAGGTAGTCATGGCGCCTGATTTTGAAGCTGGCTGGGAAGAATATTTAACTGCTTATGAGACCTGCAATCCAAAGGCATTTCTTGATGAAGTACAGCCGGAGGTAGACAGGAGAATTAAAGTAGCAGAAGAAGCGGCAGCAAATTAAATAGTAGAAAACAGGCGGTGCAATCATAGATATCTGCACCAGCCTGTTTTTTAGCAAAGGAGTGATACCATGACATCCATTGGAAAGGTTAAAAAAGAACGTATCAATTGGAAAGAAATAAAAAAACAGAAAGTGCTCCTGCTGTTGTCTGCAGGCTATGTGATTTATGGATTTATATTCTGTTATCTGCCACTTGCAGGCTGGCTCATGGCATTTGAGAACTATAAGCCGAAGGCTGGCTTTTTCCACTCGGAATTTATAGGACTTGCAAAATTTCGGCAACTGTTTCTTGATGATGGATTTATTCGTGTCATCAGAAATACGCTGGCTATGGGAGTCATTAATTTAGTTACTACCATGGTGGCTGCAATTATATTTGCAATTCTCATAAACGAAGTGAAGTCTCAGGGTGGTAAAAAGGTTGTGCAGACAATTTCATATCTTCCACATTTCTTATCCTGGATTATTGTTACCGGCATTTTGCACGATGCTCTGTCTGGGACGGGGATAGTCAATGATCTTCTGGTTCGCTTTCATCTGTTAAAGGAACCTCTTAATTTTTTGCATATCCTAAATATTTCTGGTGGATTGTCGCCTTTGCCAATGTCTGGAAGGAAACTGGCTGGAATGCTATTATCTATCTGGCTTCCATTACAGCCATAGACACATCTCTCTATGAAGCGGCGGCTATAGACGGAGCAGGAAGGTGGGCCAGAATCAAATACATCACCCTGCCTGGAATAAGGCCTACGATTATAATTCTTCTTTTAATGAATGCAGGAAATGTTTTAAATGCAGGTTTCGAAGTCCAGTATCTGTTAGGAAACGGACTGGTACAGAGTGTATCCCAGACGATTGATATATACGTCTTAAAATGGGGGATCAGTCAGGGAGATTATTCCCTGGGTACTGCAGCAGGAATATTTAAAAGCGTGGTAAGTATTTCCATTATATTAATTGCAAATGAGATGGCAAGGCGGGCCGGCGAAGAACGCTTATTTTAAGGGGGGCAGATATGACTAATCATAGAATGTTACATAAAAGGAAAAGTTCACTGGGTAATAAAATATTTGTTTTCCTTAATACCATATTCATGGTTCTGTTTGTGATCATTACCCTTTATCCGGTTTGGAACACACTTGTCCTGGCTTTTAATGACGGGACTGATGCGCTGAGGGGAGGGTTGTATTTATGGCCTAGAAAATGGACATTTCAAAACTATATTACAGTCCTTCATAAAAAGAATCTGCTGGTAGGGGCTTATATAAGTGTTGCAAGGACGGTGATCGGCACCATTACCGCACTGGCGGCCAATGCCCTTCTTGCTTATATAGTAAGCCGGAAACGCTTTATTTTTAAGAGACAGCTCTCCTTATTCTGGGTAATTACCATGTACGTAAACGGTGGAATGATTCCTATTTTTCTTTTATATAAGGGCTTAGGCCTTACCAACAGCTTTCTGGTCTATATCATTCCTGGAATGGTAGGAGCCTTTAATATGATGGTGATCCGGACATATATGGTAGGGCTTCCTGATAGCCTGGAAGAGTCGGCGCAGTTAGACGGAGCCGGAGACCTGGTTATATTTACGAAAATCATCTCACCTTTATGCAAACCGGTATATGCAACAATTGCATTATTCTGTGCTGTTGGACATTGGAATTCCTGGTTTGATGCCATGCTCTACAATCGAATGAATGCCAATCTGACCACACTGCAGTATGAATTGATGAAGTTATTGTCATCTGTAAGTAATCAGAGTAATTCTGTAGAATCCATGAAGAATGCGGTGGCAGCAGTAACGCCCACTTCGGTCCGCTCTGCTGCCACCATACTTACCATGCTGCCCATTGTCTGTCTTTATCCGTTCTTACAACGGTATTTTGTCACAGGTCTTACAATCGGTGGCGTTAAAGGATAATAATTATTGGCTTTTGGCACCTGCCGCGGGGGTTTCTCCGCGGCAGTAATCATAACCCCGGTCCCCGTTTCTTTTAATTTTCTTTAGCTGAAACCACATAACTGCCCACGGCTGCAGTGAAATAGAAAAGGAAATAGCGGAAGCGGAAGCACTTACTGATTCTGTATGAATCAAGGGGTGTGCACTATCTTTTAGTATCTCTGTTTCTTCTTTTGAGAGCCAGGAAGGTTCTCCCATATCATGCCAGATTTTTCTGGGATTTCCATGAGCTTCATCAATTGTTTTTGTAAGCAGACAATATTCTCCGTCTTCATTCACCGGTAATGTGATGGAAAGACGCAGGCATTCCAAGTGCCCAAGGCATAGATTCCAGGCGGCTGCGCAGTAACTTCCATCCTCTTTTTTCATAACAATCAGTTCGTCAGAACGATGAACGCATTTGCCCTGAAGCTTTTTAAAGAATGCAAAGGACCAGAATGTGGGTTTTGGAATTGTTCCGTTTGCTACTAATCCAAATCCGCCGTGGAATGGAGTAAATGGAACCCCCTTTTCTTCGAAAATATCGCCAAAGGTCCAGTAAGAGTAGGATTCACACAGATCACCCAGCTTTGATAAAAGCCATGCTACATAAGCTGCATTCACTGTGGTGTCGTGAATCGGGCTGTCAGGGCTGTAGGAAGTGTTAAATTCCGTTATATGCATGGGAAGCCCCTGAAACCCTTCAAAGCTGTCTATAATTTCACGGGAAACCTTAAGCTCCTCCATGGCGGTTTGGGGATCTCTTAAGGATCCGTAGCTGTAATGACCGCATTGTTCCGGTTTATCCCACATGTAATGGTGGCGTGTGATAAAATCCGGTTTTAACTCCTGTGCTCTGCAAAATTCCAGGAATTGTTTCAGCCAGAGAACGTCGTCAACTCCGCAGATTGCCGGACCTCCAACCAGAAACCGGCTGTCAGTCTTTTTCACAGCATAATAGGTCTTCTGAAATAAAGTAAAATATTCCTCTTTGTCAGCCCCTTTCCAGAATCCGGGAAGATTTGGCTCGTTCCATACCTCAACCGGCCAGGTCACCACTTCTTCTTTCCCGTAGCGGTCAAAAAGGTGCAAAAGAACTGCCTGTACCAGATCTGACCACGCCTCGTAGCTTTTTGGAGGTGTAACATTCCCTTTCCAGTAGAACACGGTCTGATCGCCGGAAGCCATTTTCCGAGGCATAAATCCAAGCTCTAAAAAAGGCTTAATCCCAAGATTCTGATAGGCATCCATGACCATATCCAAATAGGTAAAGTTATATTCTGCCCTGATGTCACCTGACTCATCCGTATACTCCTGATAAATTGCCATATCATCACAAAAAATTCCGTGACCTCTGATATGGCGAAAACCAATCTGTTCCTGCACCAGTTTTAACTGTTCCTGATACTGCTGCTGCAAAGTTAATCCCATTCTGCCGGTTCCTACACAAAAATCTGCATGATTCTTAAAACTGTACTCTGTTCCATTTTGAATTTTATAGCTGACTTGCTTTACCATATGAATCCCCTTCCCCGTAATTTGTCCTTAATTATACCATTTTTTAACATCGAAATAAATGTATGTGCCTTAAAAAGCAGCCTGCTTACGGAATTGATTTTAAGGTTCCGTAAATAAGCTGCTTTCATTTTTATTGCTCCTCTTCAAGAGGTGGCGGCGGTGCCACAAAATTCTCCGGAATGCCAGGATCTTTCATATTATAAACCCGGCTGTATTCCTTGGTTTCCTGATTTTTTACTGTCTCAGACCGGTTCATAGACAAAAATTTGGTCAGTTCATAGCAATCCACCCAGATCTCATTGTTTCCATCTTTCTGGGACTCATCAAAGATCAGCTGAAGCCCGAAATGAAGGTGGGGCTGGTTAATGTTATTGGTGTTTTCTGTCCGGCTGTATCCCGTCCGTCCCAGATATCCGATGACATCTCCGGCGTTTACGATACTGCCCTGTTTTAATGATTTATGATAGGGATAATTTTTTCTTAAATGAGCGTAATAATAGTAGCGTTTTCCATCAAAACTTCGAATACCCAATCTCCAGCCACCATATTGATTCCAGCCGATTGCTTCCACATAACCGCTTTCCACAGCAATAACAGGGGTACCAACCTGGCCCATCATATCATGACCCAGGTGCTGGCGTTTAAATCCGTAGGATCTTGCAGTCCCAAAGTCGTCAAAATCGTTGTAGGGAAATCCTTTGGCAATGGGAGAAAATCCTTTCAAACCGTATTTTGTCACCCAGACTTTATCCGGATTGACCGAACCGTCCGGCAATAAGTCCGGCGTAGCGTAAAGCGGTGCATTGGCGGAAGGGATCTGAATCTCATATTGCCCAACCAGACCGTCTAACACGGCTCCATAGGCTTCACGGTAATACGTGTAGTATTTCATTTTGCCTGTCAGTTCTTCCATGGTTTTTCCGGATAGAAGCTGTTCGGCAAGTGAATCTAAATCTTTGCTGGAATATCTGGAGAAGTCTCCTCCGTATCTGGCACCCAGATAGGCAAGCAAATCCACCCAGTTTAAATGAACCTGGGACTGGCAGGTATTGACATCATAACGAAAGGCTTCCTGCATGGCTCTTGCAGTAACATTAAAATCCACCCATTTAACGTATTTTTTTGCTTCCGAAGAGCTGGCCTTCCCTTCCTGGTTTACAACTGGAAATGAGAATCTGCCGCCGGGAGAAATAAAAAAAAGGGAGACTAAAAGAAACATAAGAATGACCACTTCTATGTATATAATCAGATGATGCCTTGCCACTGGGAAAGATGTAAAACTCTTTTTGAATGGGTTCATAAGAATTCTCCTTGTCGTTCCATGTTAGATGCATGTGAAAAGGGAAAGCAGCTTTCTTTGGCTTTCCCATATAAGATATGCAAAAAGGACAGAATTTATGACGGAAAAGGTGGAAAGAGAGTCAGTCTTGGAAAAAAGAAGGGTTCGTGCTATAATTTCAGCTAAGAATGGATTTGATGGAGAAAGAGAGGTTTCTAAATGAATAATTTTGAATATTGTGTACCAACAAGGGTGATTTTTGGCCGTGACACCCATAAAAATATTGGAGAATTGATTGCTGGATATGGTTTTAAAAAGATTCTGGTTCATTTTGGCGGAGGAAGTGTAAAGGAAAGCGGTCTTTTAGATCAGGTTGAAGATTCCTTAAAGAGTCATGGAATTGAATACGTACTGCTTGGAGGAGTGAGGCCCAATCCCGGTCTTTCACTGGCTATGGAAGGAATCAATCTGTGCAGAAAGGAAAACGTCGAGTTTATTCTTGCTGTGGGAGGAGGCAGTGTAATAGACTCTGCAAAATGCATGGCTGACGGAGTCTTGAATCCGGATATTGATCCATGGGATTATTTTATGAAAAAAGCTGTTCCTGGCAAGGCACTTCCCCATGGAAATATTCTGACACTGTCTGCTTCCGGAAGCGAAACCAGCCTGTCCTGCGTCATTACCAAAGAAGAGGAAGGCCTCAAAAGAGGATTTAACAGCCCCACACACCGTCCATTGTTCGCAGTGCTAAATCCTGAGCTGACCTTTACTGTGAATAAGTTTCAGACTGGCTGCGGAACGGTGGATATTATGATGCATACACTGGAACGATATCTGGGAGGAGCTACGAAAGATACTCCTCTTACAGACCGGATCGCCGAAGGACTACTAACTTCTGTAATGGAGGCGGGAGAGAAGGCGGATAAAAATCCGGTTGACTATGAGGCGCGTGCCACCCTCATGTGGGCTGGAAGCCTATCTCATGACGGACTGACTGGTCTTGGAAGAGATTATCTTATGCAGGTGCATCAGCTGGAGCACGAACTGTCCGGGTTATATCCCAAAATCGCCCACGGCGCCGGTTTATCTGCTCTGTTTTGTTCCTGGGCCAGATACGTATGTAAGGATGCACCAATGAGATTTGCCCAGCTGGCTGTAAGGGTATTCAACCAGGAGATGGATTTTGAAAATCCGGTTAATACAGCACAAAAGGGAATAGATCGGTTAGAAGCGTATTTTAAAAGTCTTGATATGCCGGTTTCTCTGCGGGAATTAAATTCCGGCATTACTGAGGAGGATTTCCTCCTTATGGCAGATAAATGCTCTTCATATGGAGAAAAAACCCTGACAGGAATCCGTGAGTTGGGGAGAGAAGATATGATAGAGATTTACCGTATGGCATTTTAAAAATATTAATACTATTAAAAAATCGGGACGGTGCGAAAACCGTTCCGATTTATATTTAATAACAATTGTAGCATCCCATTTTACAGATACTCGTCACAACCGCCCTGGCCTTATCATGTTCTTTGCAAAAGGGTTTAAAAATGCAAACCATGGTGATTGCATTCTGAGGAGGTCTGGTCATAATCGTGGAGTTACAGATAAATCGGAAGTTGACTCCCCTGGCTTCCTGTGTTGCCACCAGATATGGCTTGTAGGTAGTGCCGCGTAATTCCCTGGTGGCCTCATAGAAAATAGCCAGGTCTCTGCAGTCGACGTCACGGTAAGGGGTAAAGCCGCCCGGGCACAACATATGAGAAACTCCTTTGCTTTTTCTATTGTTATATGATATGCAGTGCCGGGGACGAGCGTGATTTTTTTATCAGGAAAGTTTAATAATTTCTTTATCTTCCGGAATCAGAAGTTCACCGGAAAAGAAAGGACTTCCCTCACTGGTATAGAGCTCTTTTCTGTTTTTTAAGTTCTTATCCTCTGTATGCCATAAAATCATATGTTCTGCCTTTAATTCCTCTGCAAGTTTACAGGCATCGGTGACTGTACTGTGATGCTTTTCGTAAGGCTTAAATACTTCCCGGTCCGTATAAAGGCAGAAAGTTTCATGGAGCAGCCAGCTGGTTCCTTCAACAAATTCATGGCATTTGGGATTATAGGGCTCATCTCCGCAAAAAGAAAGACGTTTTCCGTTACGCAGAGTTGTGGTAAATCCATACTGCTCTGCTTTTGTGGAATGAATATCAAAAAAAGTGATGTCATATCCAAGTATGGATCTGGTTTCTCCGTCTTCCACCGGGATTAAATGAATTCTGGTTCCAATGAGATCATAAAATTTTTTCTGTAAAGTGAGCCGGCAGAGCGTATCGATTACGGAAACCAGATTTTTATGGCTGTAAATGTTTAAATCTCCATCGTAGCTCCCCGATTTGATTCTGGCTCCAATAAACCGCACCATCCAGATAATACCAAGGATATGATCGGTGTGTTCATGAGTTGCAAATATATGGTGGAGGTGAGACAGATCCACATTCATGTCATCTAATATAGAGAGAATTCCGTTGCCGCCTCCTGCATCTATCATAAAGTATTCCTCGTCATTTTTTATGGCAAAGCAGGTATTATAACATTTGGTGGCAGCGGCATTGCCGGTTCCGAAAACATATAATTGTTCCATATGTACTCCTTTTTCTTGGGTGTTCCCGGTTTTACGTTCATAGCCTGGCTGGTCATGGACGGCCGTCAGGCGAAAGGGGTTTAAAATTGACGTTTTTTATGATACTATAAAATTCAAAGCAATGCAACTGTGTCAAAAAAAGGGAGAACGTATTTATGAAAGATTTGGCTTATTTAAAGCTTATGGCAAGGGAATATCCTACCATTCGGGCGGCTTCCAGTGAGATTATTAATCTGACTGCAATTCAGGGACTTCCCAAGGGAACTGAGTATTTTTTCAGTGATTTACACGGGGAACATGAGGCCTTTATCCATTTGTTAAGGAGTGCTTCCGGTGTGATTCGGGAAAAGATTTCTGAAACCTTCAGTCATATCTTACCCGAAAAAGAGGAAGTGGAATTAGCAAACCTGATTTACTATCCCGACCGCATTATGAATCAGCTGGAGCTTAGCGGGCAGGCAGATGATGACTGGCTGAGAGTGACAATTTACCGTCTGGTGCAGATCTGCAAGGTTGTATCATCAAAATACACCAGATCAAAAGTCAGAAAAAAGATGCCACCGGAATTTGCATACATCATAGACGAACTTCTTCATGTTGATTATAACGATGACAACAAACGGGTATACTACAGCGAAATCATCAGATCCATTATTGATATTCGGATTGGAGATAAATTTATCATAGCTCTTTGTGAGCTGATTCAGAATTTAACCATTGACTGTCTTCATATCATAGGTGATATTTTTGACCGCGGACCGAGAGCAGATATGATTATGAATGAGCTTTTGCAGTTTCACGATGTGGACATTCAGTGGGGAAACCATGATATTTCATGGATGGGCGCAGCAACAGGCAATCTTGCATGTATCTGCAACGTTTTAAGAATTGCCATCAGCTACAACAGCTTCGATGTTCTGGAGGATGGTTATGGGATAAATTTAAGACCGCTTTCCATGTTTGCCGCCAGAGTATACCGCAACGATCCCTGTGAGCGTTTTTCACCCCAGATTCTTGATGAAAATATTTACGATGCTGTGGACCCGGGACTGGCAGCCAAGATGCATAAGGCAATTGCCATAATTCAGTTTAAAGTGGAAGGGCAGATCATAAAGCGTCACCCGGAATATGAAATGAATGACAGAGTTTTACTGAAAGCCATTGATTACAATAAGGGAACGGTAACAGTAGAGGGAAAGGAATATCCTCTACTTGATACATCGTTTCCCACCATTGATCCGGCAAGTCCGCTGACACTAAACGAAGAGGAAGAGGAACTTTTGCGTACGCTGCAGCTTTCATTTCTCCATAATGAGCTGCTTCACCGTCATGTGCGTTTCCTCTATTCTCATGGAAGCATGTACAAATGCTATAATTCCAATCTCCTCTATCATGGGTGCATTCCCATGCGGGAAGATGGTACATTTGAAGAAATCTGTATGGAAGGTTCATCCTATTCCGGAAAAGCTCTTATGGATTACGTTGATAATAAGATTCAGAATGCTTATTTTCTTCCGGAACATACCCAGGAAAGCAGAGATGCCAGAGATTTCATGTGGTATTTATGGTGCGGAGCCAAGTCCCCGGTATATGGAAAAGGTAAGATGACCACCTTTGAACATTATTTTATCGAAGATCATCAGACCCATATGGAACCCATGAATCCATATTATCGTTTAAGCATAAAGGAAGAATACTGCGAGAAAATATTAAGTGAATTCGGCCTTTCCGGAGAAAGTGCCCATATTATAAATGGTCACGTACCGGTTAAAATTAAAGAAGGGGAATCTCCGGTGAAAGCGGGAGGCAGACTGTTTCTCATAGACGGAGGGCTGTCAAAGGCGTATCAGTCAAAGACTGGAATTGCAGGATATACACTGATTTATAATTCCAACCACCTGGCACTGGCAGAGCACAAGCCTTTTGATCCGGAGAAGGAAAGCACGCCAAAGGTCTCGGTTGTTGAGAATATGAAACGCCGGGTAATGGTTGCAGATACGGATAAAGGGGTGGAACTGACAGGAAGAATTGAGGATCTAAAGGAGCTTGTGGCAGCTTACAGGGAGGGAATCATAAAAGAACGTGTCGAGTAGTCTGGCACATTATGAAAAATTAAGATTTTTTTCAGATAAGATTTCTTTACGGAACCCCTGTCAAATGGTAAAATAGTCGGAAGTTACTTACTTTATTGAAGGAGGCTCAGATGAGCAGACAGGAATTTTTACAGCGTTTAAGGGATACCCTTACAGGAGAGGTTCCCGGAAGCGTGGTGGAAGAAAATATCAGATATTACGAAGAATATATCCGTGGAGAAGTTTTAAAGGGCTCTTCGGAAGAAGCTGTCACCGAAGCAATTGGAGACCCGAGACTGATTGCCAAGACGATTATAGAGGCCAGTGAGAATGCAAAAGAAAGCAGCAGCACCGGCGGTTTTTACAGCTCTTTTACCGGACAGGATCAGAATGTATATGAGGAACCCAGGCAGGAGAGACGTGGGATGCATTATTATGACTTAAGTAAATGGTATTGGAAGCTTCTTGGAGTAGTCGCCATTGTCTTTTTTTTCCTCCTTGTGGGAACCATCGTTACTGGTATTTTCAGCCTTCTGGCACCTTTGATGGGACCACTGCTTTTAATTGGCCTGATCTACTGGTTTGTAAGAGGATTGAAACGATAATGTCACTAATATGTAATAATATAAATGGAATATATTACAAAAGTATAACGGCATTTATGACTGTGAGTGGTCATAAATGCCGTTTTTGCTTGACAAAAACCGTAATAGAGGATATAATTCAAAATGTAACAATTATGTAATATTTAAGTCAAATATTTGCGGTGACAGCTATAATACGCAGACAGGAGATTCGTTATGAAAATCAGAATGTGGAAGGTCATGGGACTTTTAGGACTTTTAGCTACCTTAAGTTTAAGCGATCAGACAGAGGCGAAAGCGGATGAAATCACAGTAGAAACCAGTACAACTCTTTATGCCAGATTGGACAAGCCTGTATCAGTCAGAACCACTGCGGAGGATGGAGGTTCAGTTGTGACTTCTGCTTTGGAAGGCCAGACATGTGAGGTGATTGAGCCTGCCAAGGATGGCTGGCTGAAGGTGAAAGTTCCGGAAGGCGACGGTTACATACGGAGTGATTCTGCAACACTGATCGAAAAAACTCAGGAAAAAGTGGACGAGTCTGCGCTGGAGCGGAAAGAAGTTGTGGACTATGCTCTTCAATTCGTTGGAGGACGTTACGTATATGGTGGTGTAAATCCCAGCACAGGAGTGGACTGTTCCGGTTTTACCAGATATGTCCTTAAAAAGACCGCAGATGTTGAGCTGGATCACAGTGCAAGGTCACAGTCAGGGGAAGGAAAAATCATAAGTTATGATCAGGCCCGTCCTGGTGATCTGGTATTTTATGGAAAAAACGGATCCATAAATCATGTCGCTTTGTATATGGGAGATGGTAAAGTAGTTCATGCATCCACCGAAAAAACAGGAATTATCGTAACAAACGTCATGTATCGCAAACCTGTGAAATTTGTCAGTGTTTTAAACTAATATAATTTTAATTTCGTGCAGTTTTAAATAATACTTGACGAAAAGATAAAATAAATGTATAATAACCGTAATGAAATTAATAATTACGTAACATTTGAAACTCAAAAAGTAAAAATAGGAGCAGATTTCCCGATGATAAACAAAATATGGAAAACGTTAGGACTTATGGCTTTTTGTGGAACAATGATTATTGCAGTTCCTTCAGATGTAAGAGCAGATGAGGTATCCGGTCCAGGATTAAGTTTTGGTAATTACATGGTAACCGTAAATACAGATCAGGTTACAATCAGTAAAGATGAAGAAGGTACAGAACCCTTAATGAACGCTTCCAAAGGATCCGCCTTTGAAGTTGTGGAAGATATGGGGGATGGATTTTTAAAAGTTAAGGTGAACGATACATATGGCTATTTGCCGGTAGAAGGAAGTGCCACTGTAACTGCAACCGATGAAGAAACTTTAAAAGCACTGGAAGAGAAGGCTCAGGCTCAGTCAACCGTTAATTTCAGACAAAGCATTGTTACTTATGCACTGCAGTTCGTAGGCGGTCGTTATTCCTACGGTGGCAGTGATCCTCATACAGGAGTGGATTGCTCCGGATTTACAAGATATGTAATGCAGCATGCAGCAGGACTCTCCATCAGCCGTTCATCAGGTGGACAGGCTACACAGGGAAGATCTGTGAGCGCAGATCAGATGCGCCCAGGCGACCTGATTTTTTATGGAAGCGGAAGCTCCATCAATCATGTTGCCATGTATATCGGGAATGGAGAAGTAGTACATTCCTCAACTTACAGTACAGGTATTAAGACATCTCCGTGGAATTATCGGACACCTGTAAAGATTGTCAACGTGATTGGCGATTAATGGAATAGCGGATTACCGGATTTTGGAAAGGGATATAGGACCTTCGGCATGGGATTGCCGGAGGTCTTTTGTGTTTGCCAGGCGGTGGCTGCCATAGCAACTGCTTTGTAGCCTAAAACATACAAATTTCTCGACAAAGAGAAACAGCCTGAATAGGGGAGCTATCTTTAAAGAAAGCCGGGAAAGTACTAATTTATCAGCATTTCTCGGCTCTAACTTTGTGTCGTGATACTAATTTGATACTATATTCTGTAATTTCTCTGCAACTTCCTTATGTCTGTTTGGGTATAAGTGACCGTATATGTTATTAACCATATCCACAGAGTCACCTATTCTTTCAGCAATAAGCAAAGGAGGGAAGTCCATCTCAATGAGTAGTGATACATGACTGTGACGGATGTCGTGTATACGTATCCTTTTTATACCAGAAGCAAAGCAAGCATTTCTCATAGAAGATTCCAAGGTACGCCGGGTAAAAGGGAAAAGCCTGTCATCTGATTCCATGCCATAGATACGATTAATATAATCTGTAAAACAATCCACCAAGAAAGGGGGTAAGGTAACAGTACGAACACTGTTAGCAGTCTTGGGTGAAGTAATAACATCCCTGCGTCCTGTGCGGTTATATGTCTTTGTAATAGACAGTGTGGCTGCTTCGAGGTCAATATCATTTCTATTTAGCGCCAGGAGTTCACCACAGCGTATCCCTGTATAATATAGAACTGTAAAGGCTACTTTACACTGTACTTTTTAACGTGTTTTATGAATGTATCAAAGTCTTCTCGTTATCCGTCAAGATGAAGCCCAGGCCATGAGGGAGCTGCGGAAGCCCAAGAACTCAAAAAGGTTAAGGCAGTTCTTACCGGAAGAAGATCGTATTTACAGTATGGGCCTTGTTGGGAATGGTGTGAATCGGTTTAATAGAACCTGGACCAGTTCCACGGAAAGGGCGGTCATTGTAAGGGAAGAACTGACGGAGCGGATGGAATAGCATAAACGGTGGCTTGAAGAGTTGCGACGGTCGCAACAGCTTAAGAAAGCCCAAAGTTGAGTGAGTATAGCCTAAGAGCGTTATTTCTATTTATATTTATATTTACAATTATTTAAAATAAATGTTGTTTTTTGGTGGGGGTCTTTTGTTTTGGGAAAACAAGGTGTATAATTATGATAAATTACCAAAGGGGGTGTACTTATGAAAACATATGTATTGGAAAATGAATATTTGAATGAAGTTTTTAAGATCACTGATAACAAGAGAGCTGAAATACTATTAAGATGTAACGGAGTTCCGAAGCTAGGAACAAAAGAATTTATCAGTATCTTTATTTGGTCTGAATTAAAACGAGGAATTAGTTTTCTAAATCGAATGAGTGGGGATCGTGACTTTTTACCTAGATATGCAAATTTTATTATCCGGGATATGATGGAGCAAGTGATTGAATATAAGTATCTAATGAAACATGAGGAGTTAATTGAAAGTTATTTGGGAGCAAGCGAAAAAGAAGTTCCTGAACAAACAGATATAGTTAAAAAATTTAAAATTTTTGGTTCAAGGAGATTCCCCGGAAAAGGACGTAAGTCAGTACATGATATGGCCGCAGAAGTAGGTGAAGAACGGAAGAAGAATGAATCAGAGGAACTAACTTTGTATGGCATTTATAGTATTTTATCAGAGCTATGCCATAATTCATTTTATGAGTCTTTAGTAAGGAAGACAGAAGAGATTGACACAAAGGAAGAATGCTTGGCAATGGAGGAATTTCATGTTATTTTTGTTGAATTTATAATAAGCTCATTTCTTGAAACTTACAAAGAAATATAAAACACGTTTTAACTTAGGCATTTAAATTAATGCACCTGTCGAAAGATGGGTGTTTTCTTTTGGAATATTTTGGTGTATGATGTGAGAAAAAGGGGAGGAGAGCGGAATAGTGGATTATACTAGTTTGAAATTTGAAAATGATGATACTTTAGATAGAAAAAAATTTGTAGAAAATATAATGAATGTTATAGAAAAGTGGGACAATGTAAAACATGAAAATGATTCCCTGGTCATATCATTAGATGCATCATGGGGGTCTGGAAAAAGCTATTTAATTAATATGTGGAAAAATTGGTTACTATCAGAAGAAAATGCAGACAAAAATTATTATATTACATATTATAATGCCTGGGAAAATGATGATAATGATAGTGCATTTATTCCTTTAGTATATAAATTACAAGATTTAGTTGTATATAAAAGTAACTATGATTATGTTGACACTGTAGAGAAAATAACTACAAACTTTTTAAAATCATGTGGAGTAGCGCTTTTAAAAGACGGAGTTAAAAAGTATATAGGAGAAAGCACAGCAGATATATTATGCAAGGGTATAGATGGAGCAGCTGCAACTAAAAAGATAGAAGATTTTTTTTCTAAATATAAAACTTATATTGATGAAAAAGATAAATTTAGAGAAGCGTTAAAAGGATTAGTACCTACAAATGGGAAATTAATTATATTTATTGATGAATTAGATAGGTGTAGGCCTACTTTTGCTATTGAGACTTTAGAGATAATTAAACACTATTTTAATCAAAAAGATATAGTATTTATATTTGCTATTGATTTAGAACAACTATCATATTCTATTTCTACTATGTACGGTGCTGGAATGGATTCAGCAGGATATTTAAGAAGGTTTTTTGACTTTAATATACGCATACCAACAGGGGATTTGTATGATTATATAAAACCGTTGTACACTCCATATTTTGAAAATATAACAAATGAAGGTGAGTTTAGTGAAATGGTAGTTAATATGTTTTCTAAATTAAACTTATCATTGAGAGATATAGATAAGATATTTAATAATTTTACTGTATTTTATTTATATTATGAAGCACATTTTAATTTTTTGCCAGAGAAAAGAGTTGTAAAAGTAATGGAAGTATATTTATATTTTATTACACTTAAATATAAATTTCCAGATGTATATTCCTTAATAATAAATAGAGACTTTATAGCATATGATAATGCACCAAAAAACTGGTATGTTCTGGAATATAAATATTTCGTATCAGAAAATATATCAACGCTGTTAAAAAGAATTCAAACGGGTGCTAATCACGGTGCAGGCAGTGAATTGATATCTACGTTTGGGTTAAAAAATGTAAATTGTGATTATACAACATTTTCTCAGCATATAGAAAGAACAATAGAAATGTTTGTATAATAAAATATAAGTAAGTATTAGACTATAAATATGTAGGCGGGTATCCGACATTCCGGGCCCGCCTTTGTGATACTAAAATGATACTGTTATTTTTGGCAAGGATATCAAAAAGAACAAACATTCGAAAAACTTGACGCAACAAGCAAGCAAATACATAGGTTTCACGTCAAATAGAAACAGCCGTAATAGGGGAGCTATTCGGCTGTTTCTGAGGGGAGTATAAATAATTAATAAGGATGAGGAATAATATTCCTCAAGTAAATTATAATATAGGCTATGTAAAAATGCAAAGTTATTTTAAAAACAATTCTAAAAAATTCAGAATTATCCAATACAAAAAATCAAGTATATTCTGCCGTATATTCGCCATACTACACCATGTAACAAAAAACGCCCACAGGAGGTATGAAAATGTCTAAGAATAATTATAATGACAGCTACAACGATATGAATAATTCTTCAAAGAATTACACATCAAGCCAGAACAACAATAAGAACAAGTCACAGGACAAGATGCAGGACAAAATGCAGGACAAAATGCAGGACAAAATGCAGGATAAGATGCAGGATTATAGCCGTAATTCCAGCCGTGACTGCAGCCGTGACTCCAGCCGTGATTCCAGCCGTGATTCCAGCCGTGACTCCAGCCGCGATTCCAGCCGTAACAACAGCCAGAACAAATTTTAATAACAGACAAAATTAAAAAAGGCGTGGGAAAGAGACATCGGGGTCCTTTCCCGCGTTTTTTTTTGTCTTTTCGCATCCTGGAAAAATCGGAATATATTATTACTAGAAAGGACAGGTGATAGTATGTTCACGACAATACCGGTATGGGAAGTCGATCAATATATAGAATATAATGGAAATATTATGATTATAGATCTTCGGAGTTCATTTTCTTATCAGAAAGGACATTTAAAGGGCGCCGTCAATCTTCCTTATGAGGAGTATGATTATTGGAAAAACCAGTTGCCCAGAGATAAAACGCTTATCTTTTATTGTGCCAGGGGCGGACAAAGCATGAATGTTTGCAGACATTTGGAGTCAATGGGCTATCATGTTATTAATCTGGCTAATGGAATCTCCTATTACAGGGGAAAATATATGGTACGAGGATAGGTATTCATTGACAGATATACCTTCCAGGTCTTAAAATATACCTGATAAACAGTAAAGGAGAAAATACGTATGAAATATATGATTGCTTCCGACATTCACGGCTCTGCTTATTATTGCAGGGAGCTGTTAGATGTATATAAAAAATCAGGAGCTGAGAGATTGATCCTCCTTGGGGATATTCTTTACCATGGACCAAGAAATGATCTTCCCAAAGAATATGCACCCAAAGAGGTCATCTCCATGCTTAACAGTTATAAAGATCAGATTTATAATGTCCGGGGAAACTGTGATGCGGAAGTAGATCAGATGGTACTGGAATTCCCGGTCCTTTCTGATTATGCGTTGTTTGCAATTAATGGCCTGACTATTTATGCTACTCATGGACATATCTATAACAAAGAACATCTTCTGCCAATGCAAAAGGGCGATATTCTGCTTCACGGTCATACCCATATCCTGACTGCTGAAACCTTTGGAGACATTACCATACTCAATCCAGGTTCTGTTTCTATTCCCAAAGGAGGAAATCCTCCTACCTATGCGCTGCTGGAAGACCGGATATTCCGGATTATGGATTTCGATGGTAACATTGTAAAAGAAATGAACTTAGGAGAATAATGTGAAAAAAACATACGAACTCATTGCTCCCTGCCATTTTGGTATGGAAGCGGTATTAAAAAAAGAAATAACAGATCTTGGATATGATATTACTTTAGTGGAAGACGGAAGAGTGACTTTTCTTGGTGATGACGAAGCCATCTGCCGTGCAAATGTATTTTTAAGAACTGCAGAACGAGTGCTTTTAAAGGTAGGAAGCTTTCATGCGGAATCCTTTGAGGAACTATTTCAGGCGACTAAAAAAATACCTTGGGAAGAGTATATTCCTGCTGATGGAAAATTCTGGGTGGCAAAAGCTTCTTCCATTAAGAGTAAGCTGTTCAGTCCATCTGATATTCAGTCCATTATGAAAAAAGCCATGGTGGAGCGAATGAAGGGTGCATATAAAGTAGAATGGTTTGAAGAGAATGGTGCAAGCTATCCTCTTCGTGTTTTTCTGTATAAAGATCAGGTTACCGTAGGAATCGATACGACGGGAGATTCCCTCCATAAAAGAGGTTACCGTACCCTTACCAGCAAGGCTCCAATTACTGAGACCCTGGCTGCAGCACTGATCATGCTGACACCTTGGAATAAAGACAGGATTCTGGTGGATCCGTTTTGCGGAAGTGGTACATTCGTAATAGAAGCAGCCATGATGGCAGCTAATATAGCTCCGGGTATGAACCGGTCCTTCCTATCAGAAGACTGGAAGAACATTATACCAAGAAAATGCTGGTATGATACCATGGATGAGGCCAATGATCTGGTAGACAATGACGTAAAGGTTGATATACAGGGATATGATATTGATCCTGAAATTGTAAAAGCAGCCAGAACCAATGCTGAATCCGCAGGTGTGGATCACCTCATCCATTTTCAGCAGCGTTCCGTGGAGGCGTTAAGCCATCCGAAAAAATATGGTTTTATTATTACCAATCCACCGTATGGAGAGCGTCTTGAGGAGAAGGAAAATCTTCCAAAGCTTTACCGCCAGATCGGAGAGCGATATGCTGCTCTTGATGCATGGTCGTTGTACATGATCACAGCATTCGAGGATGCGGAACGATATATCGGAAGAAAAGCAGATAAGAACCGTAAGATTTATAATGGAATGATGAAGACCTATTTCTATCAGTTTATGGGGCCAAGGCCACCGAAAAGAAAAGCAGGAGATGAGTTTGAAAAATAAAATCCGGTTTGCTCTTTTTCTTGCTGTGTTATCCGCAGCAGCCGTCCTGGCGGCGGACTATTTTGTACCATTACAGACAGATAATCCAGATACAGGGCAGCTTCCGGCTGTGTATGACGGAAGGAAAAGCGGCCGTGCTCCGGCAGTGAAAAATCAGGGATCCCTTGGCACCTGTTGGGCGTTTGCATCGTTACAGGCATTGGAGGCCAGACTGTTGCCAGAAGAATCACTTGATTTCTCCGAGGATCATATGTCCTTAAATAATGGATTTTGTATTCCTCAGGAAGAAGGAGGAGAATATACCATGTCCATGGCATACCTCCTTTCCTGGCAGGGACCGGTACTGGAGTCTGAGGATCCTTATGGCGATGGAACGTCTCCCAAAGGCCTTAAAGCAGTGAAACATGTTCAGGAAATCCAGATGATACCGGGGAAAGATTACGAGAAAATAAAGCGGGCAGTTCTTCGTTACGGAGGAGTCCAAAGCTCCCTTTATACCGCCATGAATGGGGACAGGAGTAAGTCAGCCAGTTATAATGAGTCAGCGTCCGCTTATTGCTACATAGGCTCGGAGCCGCCCAATCACGATTCCGTAATTATTGGTTGGGATGATGAATTTTCCAGAGAGAATTTTAATGTCCCCGTCAATGGTGATGGTGCATTTATCTGCATGAACAGCTGGGGAGATGGATTCGGTGACCAGGGCTTTTTTTATGTATCCTATTATGATTCCAATATCGGTATGAATAACATTGTTTACTCTGAAGTAGAAGATCCGGACAGGTATGACAGGATCTATCAGTCAGATTTACGGGGCTGGGTTGGCCAGCTGGGCTATGGGAATGATACCGCATGGTTTTCCAATGTCTATGAAGCAGAAGAATCCCAGTATTTAAAGGCGGTAGGGTTTTATGCAACAGCTCCTGGTACTTCTTATGAGATTTACGCAGTACGTCAGACGGGGAAAGAATCTGATATTACAGAAGGAAATGAGTTCGACCGGAAGATTTTCCTGACAGACGGGGCGTTTGAAAATGCCGGTTATTATACCGTATCATTTGATAAAAAGACAAAAAAGGAACTGAAATTAAAAAAGGGAGAGCGGTTTGCAGTGATTGTAAAAATTACCACTCCCGATACAGTTCACCCTGCAGCTATTGAATATGATGCGGGAGACGGAAGAACCTTTGTAGATTTATCTGACGGGGAGGGTTATATCAGTGCTGACGGCAAAGTGTGGGAGCGGGTTGAAGAAAAGCAGAACTGCAATTTGTGTCTGAAGGCGTATACAGCTGCCCAATAGAAAAAGGTTTGAAGGAGAGAACAGATGAGGGAGAACAGAATAATTTTTGCAACTGGGAATGAAGGAAAAATGAGGGAAATCCGTGAAATATTAAAGGATCTTGGAATGGAAGTCTGTTCCATGAAAGAGGCTGGCATTTACCTTGATATTGAGGAAAATGGAACCACATTTGGGGAAAACGCTGAAATAAAAGCCATGGCAGTGTGGAAAAAGTCTGGAGGAATCGTTCTTGCAGATGATTCAGGACTGGTAGTAGACTGCCTGGGCGGAGAGCCTGGAATTTATTCTGCCCGTTACATGGGGGAGGAGACTTCCTACGAGATTAAAAATCAGACTATATTAAACCGTGCGGCTCTTTTTGAGGGAGAGGATAGAAGTGCACGCTTTGTATGTAACATTGCTGCAGTTCTTCCTGACGGCAGGGTTCTTCATACGGAGGCAGCTATGGAAGGTTTGGTTGCAGACAAGCCGGCTGGCGGGGAAGGATTTGGTTATGATCCCATTCTTTATATACCGGAATTTCATATGACTGCAGCAGAGCTTACCATGGATCAGAAAAACAGGATCAGTCACAGGGGAAAGGCGCTGGAAGCCATGAAAGATAAGCTGAAAGAGCAGTTGGGAGAGGAGCGTCATGAAAGTACTGATTGTCAGTGATACTCACCGCAGGGATGAGAATCTTTTACGGGTGATCCAAGAAAATAAACCCTTTGACATGCTCATACATCTGGGAGATTCCGAAGGAAGTGAAAAGAAGATTGAGAGCTGGCTGGATGAGGGGTGTGAACTGCATATGGTTCTTGGAAACAATGATTTTTTCTCTGATCTGGAACGGGAGGAAGAAATCAAACTGGGCAGTTACCGGATACTTCTGACTCATGGACATTATTATAACGTATCTCTTGGAGTGGAGCGGCTGGAAGCGGAAGCCATGGAACGTAATATTCAGATCGCCATGTTCGGGCATACCCACAGACCGTTTTATGAGGTACATAACGGGATCATAATTTTGAACCCCGGAAGTATGTCCTATCCACGCCAGGAAGGCAGAAGACCCTCTTATATGATTATGGAACTTGATGAGCAGGGAGAAGCTCATTTTACTCTGAATTTCCTGGAAAAAGAATAAATGAAAAGAAAACCCTGACAGAGAGGATTGATTTTTGACCAGCTCTGTCAGGGTTTTCTCTTATTTGATTATTTCCAGCCTTCAGGTAAATATGTCAGAGTGTTGGTGATCATATCATCTGCCAGCTTTTTCACTTCTTCGTCGCTTGCTCTGCCTTTTACCAGAGGATCGCTTAAGAAAGCTTCATAAACCAGTGTGCGGTCGCAAGTAAGGGCTGCTTTTAAAATACGCTCGTGATTTGCAACGTGGGGTTTTATCAGTTCCAGCACTTCCTCAGGAATGGAACCTGCGATCACGGGTTTAATGCTGTCACGGCCAAATACTGCATTCGTTTCTACAACCGCATCTTCTGGCAGATTTGCAATCTGTAAGAAAGAGTTTGGTATATTTACATTGCTGATAGTACGGTCAAGACCGCATAAAGATTTAATTAAAAGAATTCCTTCTTCTCCTGACGGTTTTAACTCGATCTCCTGTTCTCCATCAGCCAGACGACGGCTCTTCTCCAGACGTTCTTTTAAGTCATTCTTTCTCCAGTCAACGGTGGTGAGACCAAATTTCCAGGATTTAACTGTTTCCGGGTCTTTCAGATAATCGGTTCCGGGCATAAATTCTGCAAGATGACGGTCACCTGCAGCTGCAATCAGACCATAGCGGCGGAACAGGTCAAACTTCACCCGGTGTGCACATTCAAAGGTGCTGTTTGCCCAGTTTTTATCCGGCTCCTGATAGCCCTCTTCATAATGAGCATTGATATAATCCCGGTAAACAGGAAATAAGTCGATTCCTTTATAAGAAGCCTCATCAAACCAGGTAAAATGGTTAATACCAAGAACATTGACATGAATGTCCCTGCGGTCAATGGATTCCAGTCCCAGGGTTTCCTCACAGATGCCTTTTAACACCTTCTGGGTACCAAATACTTCGTGACAGCAGCCAAAGGCTTTAATCTGTGGAAATACATGATAAAGGGTCTTTACGCACAGAGACATGGGGTTAGTATAGTTAATAATCCAGGCTTCAGGAGAGTACTCTCTGATTGCCTCTGCTATGGTTACAAACATTGGGATGGTGCGCAGTGCACGGATCATTCCGCCAGGGCCGGCGGTATCCCCCACTGACTGGTAGATGCCAAGTCTTTCTGGAAGATGAACATCAGAATCCATCTCGTCGAAGGTTCCCGGGAGAATGGAGATGACAGCAAAATCACAGCCTGTCAGTGCATCTTTTAAAGAATCAGACTGGACATAATCCCATTTTCCGATGGTATCCTTGCGGGCGCTTAACTGGCTGCCAATAATTTCATTGTTTTTTGAAGCAGCAGGATCGATGTCATAAAGCCGGATTGTTCCGCTCATGGAATCATCCATGGAAAGGTCGGTCATAAAAGTCCATGCCCAGCCTCTGGAACCGCCGCCGATGTAAGCAATTTTAATATCACTTACTTTGTTGTTTTCGTATTTCATAAAGGTTTCCTCCTGAAACTAAGAAATATTGAATAGGTTCGTATCACTCTCTATTGCATATTATAATGCATTATAGTATTATAATACTAATAAAATTGATGCTTGTTTTGCAATAATCATACTTTTGGCTACTGATCAGGAGAAGAAAATGGAACGAATCATATTTGAAGAGAGCATGGAAGGCGTAGTTATCGATGAGGTGGCTAGAGATGACGGATTTTCCATGACAATGAAGCATTTTCATGATACTTATGAGCTGTATTTTCTCTTAAGCGGGGAACGTTATTATTTTATTGAAAAAGAAACCTATTACGTAAAGACCGGAGATGTGGTATTGGTCAACCGGCAGCAGGTGCATAAAACAAGCCAGGCTGGAAGCGGTAGTCATGACCGTATTTTGCTCCAGCTAAACGGCCGGTATCTGGAGTCATGGTTAAATCATGCAGGGGTTACTTCCCTGGAAAAGCTGTTTAGCGATTATTATGGGGTTGCAAGACTTTCTGAAAAGGAATGGGAGGAGATGAAATCCCTGCTTCTGTCCATCAGAGATGAAATAAAAGGCAGGAGAGAACGATATGAAGTCATGGTTCGCCTTATGATTTCCAGAATTCTTCTTATGGTTTACAGAAGTCGTAAAAAAAACCTGTTAAAGGATATGCCCATTACGGTTCAGACCTCAAAACATGGTAAAGTCCATGAGGTGGCTGAGTATCTCACTCTCCATTGTGAGACACCAGAGAGTCTGGAGGAACTGGCAGAACGGTTTTTTATCAGTAAATCCTATTTGAGCCGGATTTTTCGGGAAGTGACAGGGTTTTCAGTCAATGAATACAGAAATTTAGCAAGGGTGCGGAAAGCCAGGGAGCTACTTTTGAACAGTGAATACTCTGTAACAGAGATATCAGAAGTTCTGGGCTTTGAAAGTGTTACTTATTTTGAACGTGTATTTAAAAAGCATACGGATGCAACACCTTTGAAGTACAGAAAAGAGGCGAAAAGAACGGAGCAGTAACGTTCTTTTCGCCTCTTTTTTTAGCGGGGATGTTCTATTTTTCAAGTGCCTCACACAGTGCTGTAAGAGCAAGTGCCTGACCATAGGCCATAGGCATGATCAAAACATTTTTATAATGTTCGCCATCCATACCGATTCCTGTACCTGCTGAAACATTAAGGACAGTTCCATCATCAGAAATGTTATCGCATATAGCAGAAATTGCACGGTCTGCCGCTGCTTTGTAGGTATCATCTAAAATTCCTGCCTTAACACCTCTTAAAATACCGGCAGCAATGGCAGCGGAACCCGATACCTCTTCATAGCTGGTTTCGTCGGTCAGTACGGTTCTCCATAATCCGGAGGGAGCCTGGAGCTTTAAGAGAGCAGCTGCCTGAGAACGGAAGGTATCAACCAGATAAGTTCTTACGCCTTCGTTTAAATCAGATCCGCAGGCATCTAAAAATTCCATGATTCCATAGGTGAACCAGGAGTTTCCGCGGCACCAGAAAATGCCGCCAAAATTATCCATACGCTCAAAACTGAATCCGTGATGGAAAAGTCCTGTCTGTTTATCAAATAAATATTTGATGTGTACCAGAAACTGATGAAGGGCTTCGTTTTTCCAAACCGGATTTTCTGCCTGCTGTCCCATTCGGTTTAAGAAAAGCACAGACATAAATAAAGTATCAATCCATATCTGTCCTTCATTTAAGTTTACTCCGTTCCTGTCACCAATTGCACTTGTCACGTGCTGAAATCCATTGTCAGTGGTTTTTGGAAGCCCGTTAATCAGCCAGTCCGCCTGCTCTGTACAGAGCTGATAGAAGCTCTCTGAGTCCTTAAGACTGGTATGAAGGCAGGATAGGGGGAGGAAGGGAGCCGTTGTATTGATGTTTCTGGAGGGCAGACCGTTTTTCATATGTCCGCTGTACCAATTTTCAAAAAAGGAAAGATACCGGTCATCTCCATAGAAATCCTGGAGTTTGTACAAGCCATAGAGACCAACGCCCTGAGGCCAGTCCCACTCTTCAATGCCGAAATCCCTCTGTATAATTCCCTTTTTGGTGTCTGTGGAGCTGACTGATTTGTCTTTGTCATAGTCACAGCCTCCCAGATTCATAAGTTTCTCCACAACCAGATGGATTTTTTCCAGCAGCCTCTCGTTTGTCATTGTTGTTATTCTCCTTTATGTTTTATGTTTTTTAGCTTTTCGATATAATCTGTGGGCGGAAGACCTGTGTAACGCTTGAATACCTGGCTGAAATACTGGGGATTGCTTCCAAATCCCACCTGCCTTGCGATTTGTTTGATGTTGTCATTGTGATAGTAGGTCATCAGCCGTATGGCTTCCTCCATGCGCTCTTTGTTTAAATAGTCGGAAAAACGCATTCCTTCTTCTTTTACAAACTGTTTGCTTAAATATCCCACACTGACAAACAGGTAATTCTCAGCCAGCCATTTTAAAGACAGGTTCTCTGAATCTAAGTGTTCCCTGATATAGGTTTTTAACAACGCAATATTTGAACTGGCCTTATGTCCCCCTGTTTCATGCTCTTTCTGTACCAGAACCACGGAAAGAAGATTCCGGATTTCCGTTACGTTATCGCAGGAATAGAGACGGCGGAAAAAGTCGCAGGCAGCATCAATGGGCGGCTTTTCCTGGTTTAAATCAGCCTGAAGAAAAAGGCCAAGGGCAAGGCTTCTTGCAGTTGCCGGGGGCATGGAGTCAATAAAAACGGAATTTAAAAGCTCGTTTGCCTGAATGATATCCGGCGCGGAGGTAATGGAATCTTCCAAATGGCTGATCATCCATGGAGCAGTAATGTGGTTTCTGATTTCATAGCTTTCTCCCTTTTCACTGAGCAGTAGAATTCGCTCAAAACGGGAAATCTTCTGAATTACAAAGTAAAATAACTTTTCAGATGTTTCCATATGGATAAATTCTGTTTCAAAAGTTACGGACTGATTGGGATAATGCAGCTTTAAAATGGAGTTCTTAATCCGTTCCTGTGTTGCAAGAGTGGTAGCAGGAAAAATTAAAACAGCAGTATTTTTTACATATAGTATGGAAAAATCCAGACGAAGCCCTTCCAGACTCAGGATTTTAACAATATCAGTGGCGAAATTTTTCAAATAAGGTTCTTCTACAAAGGAGCAGATGCATGCATAGAGGCAGCTTTCGGGCAGGGATAGCAGTTCCTGATATTTACGGAATACACTTGAAAAAGTGTCCTGATGCTCCAGTAGTTCCATGATGAAACTCTGTTCCAGCGGAATGTGCAAAGTCTTTAAAAGATCCACCTGCTGGGTTTTACGGCGTGCTTCTTCCTGAAGGCGTTCCTTTCGAATGGAGACAAGAGAATCGATCAGCTCATTTTTATCGGTTGGTTTTAATAAATAAAACCGGACTCCGTATTTCATTGCCTGCTTGGCATATTCAAAGTCATTATAACCGGAAAGCAGAATAAATGAGATCTTAGAGTCTGTTTTAATGGAACGCTCTATGAGATCCAGCCCGTTTAATATGGGCATTCGAATATCAGTGATCACTACATCTGGATATTCATCACATATAATGTCATAGGCTTCCATTCCATTTTTGGCCGTTGCGATCAACTCATATCCTAAAGATTCATAATCAATCATTTGAGAAAGGGCTTCTCTGATAATCTGTTCATCATCTACAATCATTAACCTCAGCATGTCAAACCTCCTGTTCTTTGGGAATGGACAGCATAACCACAGCCATTCCGTTTTTATTGTAAAAATCCAGCCCGTAATTGTTGCCATAAAGTAATTTTAATCTGGAATTAATATTTACCAGCCCAACACCCGAACCCTGGGGTTTAATTTCCTTATTTTCAATTTTGGAAAGTAAGTCAGGATCAAAAATGGAACCAGTATTGGATACCTTAATCTGGTAATCCAGCTCCATTTCTCTTATGGTAACCCGGATACAGCACATTTCGTCAGTGGCTTCCATGGCATGCTTTAACGCATTCTCCACCAAAGGCTGAATACACAGCTTGGGAACGAAGATGTGGGAGATATTCTCTGGAACCTCCAGTTCAAAATTCAGTCTGTCTTTAAAGCGCATTTCCTGAATCCGGATGTAGTCATTTAACACCTCCAGCTCTTCTGATAGGGGAATGATGTCCTTTTGGCCTGCAATGGAAGCGCGGAATAAGTTACCCAGAGAGCGAACCATCATGGAGATATCGTCAGCTCCGTATTTTTGAGCCATCCAGTTGATGGTATCCAGTGTATTGTATAAAAAATGAGGATTAATCTGCTGTTGCAGCATCTTTATGGTAGAATCCCTTAAAAGAAGCTGTTTATCATAATTTTCGTCTCTTAATACCTTTACACTGTGGGTCATCTCATCAAAACTCCGGTGAAGCTGGCCGATTTCATCCTGCCTGTTCTCATAATCATAGGACTTGATGTGGTAAACAGGTGCTTCACCATTACCAAAACGCTGGATTTTCTCAATTAAATAATCCAGGTGGCGGAAAATATAGCGGAACAGTAAATTAACCAGGACTGCCGTAACCATAATTATGAAAAAAGTAAATAAAAGAATCTGCATGGTAATGAGGCGGACGTTGCGGAATAAAGGATTGTAATCTCTGAAATAGAGATAGTCCCAGCCAACATTGGGAATATATCCATTTATAATAAACTCCTTTTTGTTATCCAGAGATGCAATGGTATAGGCATTTTCCCTGCCCTGCCTGTCCGCAATGAGTTTCAGACAGTATTCCTGGTGGTAGGCGTCTGCCGGATAGATCCGTTTTTCTCCAGTCATTAAGACAAACCTGGAATTATCCGCCATACTTCCGGAGCTTTTTAAACCATCCTCAATCATGTGTTCCATATCAACGGTAACATAGAGCCCTGCCAGTTTTCTCAGGCTTAAATATTTAAGCTTTAAGATCTGCCTTGCACACACCGTATCATCACCGGGTTCAATGGCAGAAGACCATACCGCTTTTCCTTTTAACTGGTCAATGGAACGGTCAAGTTCCTTCCGGTTGAATTTATCGATATCATCCGAGCGCCCCATACAGATATTAGATCCGTCATCTAACACGATGTTAATTGATTTCACATATCTGCTTTGATAGATATAGGAGTAGAGCTGTTGATAAATGTCTCTTTTTGCAAGAGAACGGCGGTCACTATATGGATTGTCAATCAGAAACGAAAGATTCTCCTGCAGAACAGCATCTCCGATGATATTATCCGTAACACTCTCAACCATCTGCATTTCCGATTCCAGATAGGTGGTTACATGGCTTAAAGAGTCAGCATTTGCCTGATAAAGTACTTCGTTGTAGCGGTTGGCCAGAATTCGTATGCTGATTAAAATAGTGAGGCACAGGGCAAAAAGAGCAAGGAGAAAAACGGTCAGTATTTTTTTGTATAAAGACAGGTTGTTAAACCAGACTGTACATCGTTTCATAATCAGATTTCCTTTCTCAGATAATCGTATTATATAGTAAAAGATCAAAAAAAGAAATTGGTAAACCATCTCAAATTACACAAAGCTGTTTTTTCAACCATAAAAAGCCGTATTTTAACTTTACGTTTGTGCATATTTGACATAAAATGTGGTTATCTTAATGAAATCAAATGGGAGGTTTTGCAAAATGAAGAAAAGAATCTTAGCAACAACACTTGCAGCAATTCTTGCAGCATCATCATTAGCTGCCTGCGGCTCTAAAACAGAGCCAACAGAAACAACAAAGGCAGATGCAGCTACCACAGCAGCAGCTACCACAGCAGCATCCACTGATACCAAACCAGCAGCATCGGGCGACAAAGTATCTTTAAGCCTTTGCTGGTGGGGAAATCAGACAAGAAACGATGTAACAAAAAAAGCAGTTGACCTTTACATGAGTAAAAACCCAAATGTAGACATCAAAGTTGAGTTTACTGACTGGTCCGGTTACTGGGACAAGCTTTCTGCAATGGCAGCAGGCGGAAATCTTCCTGATATCATTCAGATGGATTACTCCTACTTAAACCAGTATCAGAAGAGCGGACAGCTTGCTGACTTATCTGAATTCATGAGCAGCGGTGTCATTGATACTTCCAAAATTCCGGAAAGCATCATCAAGAGTGGAGAGGTTGACGGAAAGACTTATGCTCTCAGCCTTGGAAGCAACGCTCCTATGATGGTTTACGACAAAGCAGTCGTTGAAAAGGCAGGAGTTACCATTCCTGATCAGCTGACAATGGATCAGCTTTATGACCTTGGCAAGACAATCAGCGAGAAAACAGGTGCTAAAACTCTTTATGACGGCGGAATCAACATGATGCAGATCATGGCAAGAGCGAATGGTTCTCATTTATTTGATGAATTATCCACTGGTAAAGAAGATTCCATGAAGATCTATTTTAACACCATTGAAAAATTTGCTAAATCTGATGCAAGTATTTCCGCAGATTTATTAGCAGAGAAAAATCCTGATGTTGTAGAGACAAAGCCAATTATTGATGGAACAACCTGGAATGATTTAAGCTTATCCAACCAGTTCATCAGTATCTCTAAAACAGCAGGCAGAGAACTTGGTATTACCATGTTCCCAACCATTACAGATGCAAAAGCACAGCCTCTGTACTTAAAACCAAGTATGTTCTTCTCCATCGCTGAATCTTCCAAGAATAAGGAAGAAGCTGCAAAATTCATTGACTGGTTCACAAACAGTGCAGAGTGTAATGAGATCCTTCTTGCTGAAAGAGGAATCCCGATCAATACAGAAGTTGCTGATGCAATCAAACCAAAGGCAGATGCAACCGCTCAGACCGTATTTGATTATGTTGCAAAAGTTACTGAGATTGCAACACCAATTGATGCTCCAGACCCATCTGGTAAAGGTGAAGTAGAAGCATTAGGAAAAACAGTTTCTGAAGCAGTCCGTTACGGAGATGCAACAGCAGACGACGCAGTTGGCCAGTTTGTGCCTGAAGCAAAGAAAATACTTGAAGAAGCGGCAAAATAACAGGTAAAATTCTGGAGGGGATAAGATGAAGAACAATCAAATGATCCCGAAAAGAAAAAAATCAGTGGGCCAGATCTTAAACACACCGAAGGTTGCAGGATATGTATTTATCCTGCCCTTCATTATAGGGTTTCTTGCCTTTATGGCAATTCCAATGATTTTATCTTTAGGGTTTTCATTCACCAGATACAATATATTAAAATCACCGGTTTTTATAGGACTGGAAAATTATAAAACGATGTTTACGGCGGATCCAAAGTTCTGGAAAGTATTTGGTGTTACCATGTACTATGTTCTGTTTTCGGTTCCTCTCCGGCTTATCATGGCGTTAGCAGTTGCCATGCTTTTAGTAAAAAGCACCAAACTATCCGGATTTTACAGGGCGGTATATTATCTGCCTTCTATTATCGGATCCAGTGTGGCTGTTGCAATTCTCTGGAAGAGAATGTTTGCAAGCGATGGTGTTGTAAACGCATTGCTGGGAATAGTCGGACTTCCCTCTGACCTGGCATGGCTGGGAAGAGCAGATACAGCGATCTGGACTCTGATTATTTTAGCAATCTGGCAGTTTGGTTCTTCCATGCTCATCTTTTTATCCGGTTTAAAGCAGATTCCAGTCAGCCTTTATGAAGCAGCTACCGTTGATGGCGCTAATGGAATACAGAGATTTTTCAAAATCACAATTCCAATGCTGACTCCCACCATTTTCTTCAATCTCATTAACCAGCTGATCAATGGGTTTATGGCATTTACACAAAGCTATATTATTACCCAGGGAAAGCCAAGAGATACTACATTGTTTTATACCGTATACATGTATCAGAATTCCTTTACTTATAATAAGCTTGGATATGGCTGTGCAATGGCCTGGTTCATGGTATTCGTTGTAGGCATGCTGACACTGGTACTGTTCAAAACACAGAAGAAGTGGGTACATTACGAAGCGGAAGGGTGATGAAATATGAAAACAGGATATCAGGAAAGAAAATTTATCACCACAGCGATTTATCATGTATTTACCTTTTTGTTTGCATGTGTTATGATATATCCGCTTGTATGGATGGTGATGAGTTCCTTTAAAAATACCAATGAGATTTTCCGGACTGCTGCCAGCCTTATGCCCGAACACTTTTCTTTTGAAAACTATAAGGTGGGCTGGAAAGGCTTTGCTGGTTATGGTTTTGGAACATTTTTTAAAAATTCCTTTATAATTGCAGGTTTATCCACAGTAGGAGCTGTTATTTCCTCTGCTGTCGTAGGATACGGATTTGCAAGAATTGACTTTAAGTTTAAAGGCTTCTGGTTTGCATGTATGCTTCTTGCAATGATGCTGCCTTTCCAGGTAATTATGATTCCGCAGTACATTATCTTTAATAAAATGGGTTGGGTTGGAAGTTATCTCCCCATTATTGTACCGCAGTTTTTTGGACAGGGCTTTTTTATCTTCTTAAATGTTCAGTTTATCAGGGGTATTCCCATTGATTTGGACGAGGCTGCCAGAATGGACGGTTGTACGATCTATTCCATATTTATCCGAATCATTCTTCCCCTCGTGAAGCCATCTCTGGTTACAAGTGCTATTTTCTCCTTCATGTGGAGATGGGATGACTTCCTTGCAGCTTTGCTTTATTTAAGCGATCCATTAAAATATCCAGTCAGCTATGCATTAAAGATGTTCTCAGATCCGACAGCTGGTTCCGACTGGGGTGCAATGTTTGCAATGGCAACTTTATCTTTGATTCCGATCTTCGTTATTTTCTTGACTATGCAGAAATATCTGGTTGAAGGAATCGCATCTACAGGAATAAAGGGCTAATAAGGCTTTTTAGGTGGGAGACCCGCATATGCGGTGTTTCCTGCCTTTTTTAAAATTTAAGACAAAAGGTGGAACGACGAATGAATCCGATGAGAAACAGATTATTGGCGGCGCTGGAAGCACTGAAACCGCTATGCTATTCCAATTTAAAACCGGCAGAAGAAATGTTTATCAGTCCCGGAAGTTATGAGTGGAAAGAAGAGTTTGACAGCAGCATTTTAAATTGGGAGTCTTTTGGCAGGGATGAGACCTGGGGAGGATCGGATCGGCATTACTGGTTTAAGACCCGTATTACGGTACCGTCTGACTTAAAAGGAGCACAGGTAAGAGCAGTCTTAAACACGGGAGCGACCGATATCTGGAATACAGACAATCCTCAGATTATGGTATTTTTTGACGGAAAGCATTCCGGAACCATGGATATGAATCATCAGGATTTTATTGTGACAGACCATGCAAAAGAGGGCGAAACACATGAGCTGGCATTTTATGCCTATTCCAACAGTTCTGGACGCACTAATTTCTTTCATCTGGAAATAGGAGCCTACGAAGAAGAGGTAGCAAAGCTTTATTATGATCTTGCAGTTCCATTTGAAGCAGCAGATCTTCTGGAAGATGATGACCTGGAGCAGATTGAGGGATTTAAGGTTCTGTCAGAGGCTGTAAACCGGATTGACTTTACCAGACCCCATTCCAGACAATTCTTTACATCTGTAAAAGAAGCAGATGAATTCCTTATGAATGCCTATTATAAAGACAGACCGGTAAATCCGGTGACTGTTCACAGCATCGGGCATACTCATATCGATGTTGCCTGGAAATGGCCGTTAAAACAGACAAGACAAAAAGCAGTCAGAAGTTTCCGCACAGTGCTAAATCTGATGGAGCGGTATCCAGAATACAAATTTATGTCCAGCCAGCCCCAGCTTTACGAATTTGTAAAAGAAGAGGCTCCGGAGCTTTTTGAAGAAAT
>SVDS01000035.1 GCA_015057715.1 Paenibacillaceae bacterium | reverse complement strand
CTTGACAGAAAGCTGTCCGAGAAGAGAATCTTCCCTGCCATTGACATCTTAAAGTCCGGAACCAGAAGAGACGATCTGCTGCTTACCAGAGAAGAGGCAGAGGCTGTTGATGTTATACGTAAGGCGACCAATACATTAAAACCAGAAGATGCGGTAGAAAAGATTCTGGATCTGTTTGCAAAAACAAAGAACAACCGTGAATTCGTAGATATGTCCAAAAAGATGCGGTTTTTCTAAAAGCTGTGATCTTTTATATAAATAAAAGCTTGCATTAAGAAATTTTCTATGATATACTGTACAAGCTGTTTATTAGACAAAGTCGGTTTACGAACCGCGATTTAATAGAAATCAGAGTATGCGAGGTGAAAATCATGAAAGAAGGAATCCATCCTAATTACTACCAGGCAAAGGTTGTTTGCAACTGTGGTAATGAATTCGTAACTGGTTCTACAAAGGAAGACATCCACGTAGAAGTTTGTTCTAAATGCCATTCATTCTACACCGGTCAGCAGAAAGCTGCTTCCGCTCGTGGACGTATTGATAAATTCAATCGTAAATATGGCGTTAAGGCTGAATAAGTTTGGAGCAAAGAAAAGGTTGAGTTTAGTGGAAACACTTTAGCTCAACCTTTTTTGAAATTAGAATTTTGTTGCACCTATTTTCCTACAGAGAGGTGGTTGGCGTATGAAGTATTCAGGAATCGGCGGTCAGGCCGTGATTGAAGGCGTTATGATGAAAAACAGGGATGAGTATGCCACAGCAGTCCGTAAGCCGGACGGAACCATTGAAGTAAAAAAAGATACGTATATTAGTATGGGAGAAAAAGTAAAGCTGTTTTCTCTTCCATTTTTCAGAGGTATTTTCAGCTTTGCCGACTCCATGATACTGGGGATGAGATCGCTTACTTTTTCTGCCAGTTTCTTTGAAGACGATGAGGAAGATTCAGAGCCCTCTAAATTTGAGAAGCTGTTGGAGCGGGTCTTTGGTGAAAAGATGGAAAAAGCTCTTATGAGCATGGTGATGGTATTTTCCGTGATTATGGCAATCTGCATTTTCATGGTGCTGCCCCTGTTTCTGGCTAACATATTTCACTATTTTATTAAGTCGCAGACTATCATGGCTGTTTTAGAAGGTGTAATCCGGATTGGCATTTTTATCGCTTATATCAAGCTGGTATCCCGTATGGAAGATATCAGGCGTACCTTCATGTACCATGGAGCCGAACATAAATGTATTAACTGTCTGGAACACGGACTGGAACTGAATGTGGAAAATGTAAGGAACAGTTCCAAGGAACATAAGCGCTGCGGAACCAGTTTTCTTTTAATTGTTATGATTATCAGTATTTTATTTTTTATGGTAATTCAGGTAAAGACTCTGCCCCTTCGGATTTTAAGCCGTATTATTCTTATTCCGGTAATTGCAGGGGTATCCTATGAGTGTCTGCGTATCGCTGGCCGCAGTGATTCTAAGCTGGTGGACATTTTAAGCAGACCGGGCATGTGGATGCAGGGTCTGACTACCAGTGAACCAGATGATTCCATGATCGAGGTAGGAATTGCTTCTGTAGAAGCAGTATTTGACTGGAGAGAATTTCTTAAAAAGAATTTTCCGGAGAATCAGTCATGAGCGTAACGTTAAATCAGCTATTGGAAGAAGGAACAGACCGGCTTAATAAAGCAGGGATACAGGAAGCTGAGATTGATGCCAGATATTTACTGCTTGAAGCGTTCCATACAGATCTGACTCATTTTCTGATTGACCGGAACAGGACTATGAATGAAACAGAGAAATCGGGAGAATCAATCCGGGATTTTTATCATATGCTTGCTCTTCGCGAAAAGAGAATTCCGCTACAGCAGATAACAGGGAGCAGGGAATTTATGGGTCTGGAGTTTTTTGTCAATGAGCATGTTCTCATTCCCAGACAGGATACAGAAACTCTGGTAGAACAGATTTTAAAGGATTATAAGGGCAAAAATCCCAGGGTGCTTGATCTGTGCACTGGAAGCGGGTGTATTGCTATCAGCCTTGCCAGACTTGGCGGGTTTGAAGCGGTTGTGGCAGCAGATATTTCTGATGAAGCGTTAAAGGTAGCGAAGAGAAACGGGGAAGCAATTTTAGGAAAAGAGAAAATTACATTCCTGTTAAGCGATTTATTTGATGCCATTGGGTCAGATGAAACATTTGATGTGATTGTGTCTAATCCACCCTACATTCCCACCAATGTAATCAGCCAGCTGCAGCCGGAGGTTCGTGATCATGAGCCGTTTCTGGCTCTTGACGGGAAAGAGGACGGCCTTTATTTTTACAGAAAGCTGGCAGCAGAAGGCCGGAATTACTTAAATCCTGGGGGTGAGCTTTATCTGGAAATCGGTTATGATCAAAAAGATTCAGTGAGCGCATTGCTTTGGGAAGCAGGTTTTGTCAACATCCGGTCATGGTGCGATGCAGCGGGGCTGGACCGCGTAGTGAGCGGAAGTTTAGAAAAATAATGGGCACAGGCCCTTTTGGTGAGATTTTGGAGGATACCAATGTTTGATCGTTTAGATGATATATTAATTCATTATGAAGAGCTGATGCAGGAACTGAATAACCCGTCTGTTGCAGAGGATCAGAACCGGTTTCGGAAGCTGATGAAGGAACAGGCAGATTTAGCAGACCTGGTAGAAGCTTATACCCAGTATAAGAAAGCAAAACAAACCGTGGAAGAAAGTGTGGCTCTTCTTGAAGAAGAGAGCGATGAAGAGATGCGGGATATGGCAAAGGAGGAATTATCCGATGCTAAAAAGCGCATTGAACAGCTGGAACAGGAGCTGAAAATACTTCTTTTGCCCAAGGATCCCAATGATGATAAGAATATCATGCTGGAGATCCGCGCAGGAGCAGGTGGCGACGAGGCAGCCCTTTTTGCTTCTGAGCTGTATCGTATGTATGTCAATTACGCAGAAGCACAGAGATGGAGAGTAGAGTTAATCAGCGTCAATGAGAACGGAATCGGCGGTTTCAAGGAAGTAGTTGCCATGATCACAGGAAAAGGTGCTTATTCCAAGATGAAATACGAAAGCGGCGTTCACCGTGTTCAGAGAGTACCGGAGACGGAGAGCGGCGGAAGAATCCATACGTCTACGGCTACTGTGGCAGTTATGCCAGAAGCGGAAGATGTAGATGTAGTGATTGAAGATAAGGACGTAAGAATTGATGTTATGCGTGCTTCCGGTAACGGCGGACAGTGCGTCAACACAACGGATTCTGCTGTTCGTCTGACACATATGCCTACTGGTATTGTAATTTACAGCCAGACTGAAAAATCCCAGCTTCAGAACAAGGAGAAGGCATTCCGCCTGCTTCGTTCCAAGCTTTATGATATTGAGCTGGAGAAGAGACAGAATTCCGAGTCAGAGGCCCGCAGAAGCCAGATTGGTACAGGTGACCGGTCTGAGAAGATCAGAACCTACAATTTCCCTCAGGGCCGTGTGACCGATCATCGGATTAAGCTGACTCTTTATAAGATTGATTCCATTATGAATGGAGATATATACGAACTTTTGGATTCTCTGATTGCAGCAGATCAGGCAGAAAAGCTTGCCAGACTGAATGAAAATTAAGGGGATTGCTAGAAAATTCTGATATGATTTTAAAATAAATGCCTGTACTTGTAATATTTTATACTGCAGGTATAATATAATAAAGAAAGGCAATCGCCACGGGGTGGTTGGCTAAGTTGAAAAGCAAAAACCTTCCCGACCGGCCAAAGTACAGGGAAGGCTTTTTGCGGTTAATGACACGTCATAAAGACGAATGTCAGCAGTGCCAGAAGGAACATACCAAAAGACATTAGGTCCTTAAAGTCATAATTCTTCATGAGCAACACCTCCATTCTATGTAGAATCGAGGCCTACCACCCTATACACGATTGCCAGCAGTTTGTACCTGCCAGTATAATTATATGTATCATCTTATAAATATACCAATAAAAAAACAAAATATCTGAAAAATCCCTCTTGGACATAGTCGTTGTCTGAGAGGGATTTTTTCTTAATGAATAAAATAGTCGGGAAATGCTGCCACAAGTTCTGATTTTTCCATCTGGTGTCTGTTGATATGCCTGGTCATCAAAATTTCAGCCAGCTCTGTATCCCTGCGCTCGATGGCATATATTATATTCTCGTGATCCTCCACGATCTTGGTGGGTTTACTGGACTTTAAGGAAAGGGTTCTGATCCGGTCAAAATGTACCATCTGGGACTGGATGACCTCAAAGGTTCTGGCTTTATTCACGGACTGGAACAAGAGCATGTGAAATTCATTATCCAGTGGAAAAAATCTGGCGGTGTCTTCCTGTTCCAGACAGAACTTCTGCTCACTGATATTATCCTTCAGTTTCTTTAAATTCACCGGTTCAGGACTTTCGCAGGCAAGCTTTACCACAGCGTTCTCTAAAACAAGCCGCATAAAGCGGGCTTCTTCAATTCGTTCATAATCTATTTTTGAAATATAACTTCCCCGCTGGGGCAGTATTTCAACAAGGCTGGATTTGCTAAGTTCAATCAGCGCTTCTCTGACTGGTGTTCTTGAAAGATTCAAAGTGGAAGAAAGCTCGTTTTCACTTACTGCACTTCCTGGAGCAAGCTCTAAGTTAATAATATTATAGAGAAGAACACGTATGGCAAAATTTCTGGCATTCTCTCCGGGAGACCGATCGAACAATTTCATAAAAAACCTCTCTTATCAAAATATAAATCCTGCAGGCAGGAACATACGGTTAGTATACTACTGAACAGCAAGTTTATCTATTGTTTTATTTATAACCCCTGAAAATAGGCAATAACTTGTATACAAGTATCATGCTTTGAAAGCAGGCAAATGTCAATGATATAAGGGATAAAAGTGAAAATACGTCATTATGCACAAAAAATGAGATAAAAAATATACAAAATTACATATTGAATATTTCCTCGTAATATACTACCATACAAGATAGAAAGACATGTAAAAGAGAAATTCATACATGTTTGGTTGGCTGGGCAATACTAGCATATAATAGGACAGGACTTATTATGTGCCGGCCTCATGATAATAAAACGATAACTGATTGCAAAACAGGAGGAACAAAACGATGGAAATGACTTTACGCTGGTATGGACCAGGATATGACAGTGTGTCCCTGAAACAAATCAAACAGATACCTGGAGTGAAAAGTGTAATCACAACTCTGATGGGAAAGCAGGCAGGAGAAGTCTGGACAGAAGCAGAGATTGCTGAACTGAAAAGAGTAGTTGAAGAAGAAGGCCTTACCATTGCAGGAATTGAATCTGTTAATATCTCTGATGATATTAAGATTGGTACGGAAAAACGGGAACAGCATATTGCTAATTATATCGAAACTCTTGAAAATCTTGGAAAAGCCGGAATTCATATGGTTTGCTACAATTTTATGCCTGTATTTGACTGGACACGTTCCGATCTCGCAAGAGTACGTCCGGATGGATCAACCGTACTTGCTTATAACCAGGATGTAGTAGATGAAATCGACCCAGCACATATGAAGGATTCTGTAGAAAAGATGTCCAACGGCTTTGTAATGCCAGGCTGGGAGCCAGAGCGTCTGTCCCGTCTGGAAGCTTTATTTGAAGCATACAAAGACATTGATGATGAGAAACTGTTTAATAATCTTGTTTATTTCCTGGAGTCAATTGGGGAAGTTTGCGAAAAATATGATATCAAAATGGGTATTCATCCCGACGATCCGGCATGGCCGATCTTTGGTCTTCCAAGAATCGTACGCGACAAAGAAAGAATTGTAAAACTGTTAAAGGCAGTTGACAAGCCATACAACGGTATTACCTTATGTACAGGATCACTTGGCTCCAATCCTGCTAACGATATCTGTGATATTATCAGATCTGCAAAAGGAAGAATTCCATTTGCACATGTAAGAAACTTAAAATATAACAGCGACAGAGATTTCGAAGAAGCAGCTCATCTTTCTTCTGACGGATCCATGGACATGCATGCGATTATGAAAACACTGTATGAAACAGGATTTGACGGCGTAATCCGTCCAGATCATGGAAGAATGATCTGGGATGAGGTTGCTATGCCTGGATATGGTCTTTATGACAGAGCGCTGGGTGCAGTATATCTTCAGGGATTATGGGAAGCCATTGATAAGGAATCTGGGAAAAACTAAGGAGGCAGTGCCGGTATGAAGCTGACATTAGAAGGTTTAAAGAATAAAGAAGCCTGGGAGGCAGCTGGAATCAGCCTTCCGCTTTATGACATTGAGACAGTAGTCAGAGAAACAAAAGAGTCACCGGTCTGGGTGCATTTTGGAGCAGGTAATATCTTCCGTATCTTTATCGGTGGAATTGCAGATACCTTAATTGCACAGGGCGAGAGCACTAAGGGAATCACCTGTGTGGAGACCTTTGACTTTGATGTAATTGATAAGATCTATGATCCATATGACAATCTGGTTCTTGCAGTAACCTTAAACGCAGATGGTTCTACTGGAAAAAAGGTGATCGGCTCCCTGACAGAAGCGGTCAGAGCCCAGTCTGGTGTTGCAGCTGAGTGGAATCGTCTGAAAGAGATCTTCGTAAATCCGGAGCTTCAGATGGCTTCTTTCACCATTACAGAAAAAGGCTATGCACTGAAAGGAACCGAAGGAAATTATTTTCCATTTATCTTAGCAGATCTGGAAAATGGTCCTGAGAAAGCAGTTTCTGCCATGGCTGTGGTATGTGCACTTCTCCTTGAACGGTTTAAGGCAAATAAAGCGCCTCTGGCAGTGGTTTCTATGGATAACTGCTCCCATAATGGTGAAAAGCTGAAACAGTCCATCGTGACAGTTGCAAAAGAGTGGGAGAGCAGGGGATTTGCAGAGAAAGCATTTGTTAATTATCTGGAAGATGAATCTGTTGTTTCCTTCCCCTGGTCCATGATTGACAAGATCACACCACGTCCTGCTGATTCTGTATGCAGCGAACTGGAAAAAGCAGGAGTTGAGGATATGGCTCCGGTGATCACTTCCAAAAAAACCTACATTGCACCATTTGTCAATGCAGAAGGACCCCAGTACCTGGTAATTGAAGACAAATTCCCTAACGGAAGACCGGCGCTTGAGAAAGCCGGAGTCTATATGACAGACCGGGATACAGTCAATAAAGTAGAGCGTATGAAAGTTACCACCTGCTTAAATCCGCTGCACACAGCGCTGGCTGTTTATGGCTGTGTTCTTGGATATGACCTGATTGCAGATGAGATGAAGGATGTAGAGCTTAACCGTCTGGTTCATGAGATCGGTCCGGTAGAAGGAATGCCGGTAGTGACTGACCCCGGAATTCTGTCTCCATTGGAATTCGTAGACGAAGTGATCCGTGTCAGAATCCCCAATCCATTTATGCCTGATACACCTCAGCGAATCGCTACGGATACATCTCAGAAAGTGGGAATCCGTTATGGTGAGACCATTAAGGCATATGTGGAAAAATACGGAGATGCAAAAAAATTAAAAGCCATTCCGCTGGCAATTGCAGGCTGGTGCCGCTATCTTCTGGCAGTGGATGATGAGGGTAAGGCATTTGAACTTTCCTCTGATCCTATGATTCCTGAACTGACAGAAAAGCTCAAAGGAATTGAGTTTGGCAAGCCGGAGACGTATCATGGGCAGCTGAAGGAAATTCTCTCTAATGAGCATATTTTTGGAATTGACCTTTACAAGGCAGGCATTGGAGAAAAGATTGAAGAGATGTTCTGTGCCCAGATTACGGGAGCAGGAGCTGTAAGAGAAACACTGAAGCGTGAGCTGAATTAATAAGATACAAACAGAGCGGGTCCTGGCAGAGAAATATAATTCTTTGCCAGGACCCGCATTTTATCTTATGACAAACCAGATTCTATTTTCTGGTTTTTAATTCCATGTTTTTCTGCAAAGCCGGTGAGGATCATGGTGAGAGCTCCGTCTCCCGTCACATTGCATGCAGTTCCAAAGCTGTCCTGGAGTGCAAAGATGGTGAGCATAAGTGCAGTGCCCATCTCATCAAAACCTAAAACTCCGGTGATCAGACCTAGAGATGCCATAACCGTTCCTCCGGGAACACCTGGAGCTCCGATTGCAAATACTCCCAACAGAGCGCAGAATAAAAGCATAGAGCCAAGAGAGGGAACAGAGCCGTAAAGGATCTTTGATACAGTCATGACAAAGAAAACCTCGGTGAGTACAGATCCACATAAGTGGATGTTTGCAAAAAGCGGGATACCAAAGTCCACCATATCTTCTCTTAACGTGGGCTGTGACTTTTTAGCACATTTTAAAGCCACTGCAAGAGTGGCAGCCGAAGACATGGTTCCTACGGCAGTGATGTAGGCAGGACCGTAATTACGCAGAACATCAAAGGGGTTCTTTCTGGAATAGGCACCGCCAATCAGATACAGAACTGCCAGCCAGATATAGTGTCCAACCATAACAATTATTACTACCTGAAGAAATACGGGCAGCTGTTTTGTAATGGTTCCTTCATAGGACAGAGCGCAGAATGTAAATGCAATGAAAACAGGAAGAATGGGTATGACAACTTTTGTTACAATGGACAGGACAATCTCCTGAAATTCCTCTAATATCTGGGTAATGGCTGTGGCTTTTGTCCAGGTAGCGGCAAGGCCCAGTAAAAGTGAAAATACCAGAGCACTCATGACTGGCATAATCTGAGGGATATCCAGCTGGAATACGATTCCGGGAAGCTCCTTTAATCCATCTGTACTTGGTGAGATGGACAAATGTGGAATCATAATGTATCCGGCAGTCATGGAAAACAGAGCTGCTCCTATGGAAGAAATATAAGCTGCAGAAACTGCGATCCCCAGCATTTTAGAAGCATTATTGCCTAATCTTGTGATAGATGGGGCGATAAAGCCGATGATGATCAGCGGAACACAGAATACAATGATCTGGTTCAATATGTATTTGGCTGTCACTACAACATTCATCAATTGTTCTCCAGCCAGCTGTCCAATTAAGATTCCCCCAATGACCCCCAGTAGTAATTTAAAAGGTAAACTACTTACTAATTTTTTCATACCTATTCTCCTATCATGATTTTAATGATTTCCTCGTTGGTCTCCTTCATTCCTTTTTTCCCCAATCTGCCAACGTTTTTCAGCGTAGCCTCTACGCCTTTTGTGACAATGCCGTCCCCATCGAGAAACTGCTGTCCCTGACTGTACATGCTGTATCCAAAGATTCCCGCTTCAATGGAAGAGGCTATCTTTGCCGCACAGGAAGCCTTTGCCCCATCACATACGATACCAGATACAATGGCCAGCGCATTGACAACGGTATGTATGATTTCCTCGTAGCCGCCTCCACATAAATAAGCGATTCCGGCTCCGGCTCCAGCCCCGGCATTTACCGCTCCGCAATAAGCGGATAATCTTCCGATGGGAGTCTTTTGATGGATGGAAGTTAAGTTGGATAAAGCAAGTGCCCGGTACATGGTTTCCTCGCTTACGCCTAATTCCCTGGCATAAACAATGACAGGAACAGAAACCGTAATTCCCTGATTGCCACTGCCGGAGTTAATGATGACCGGAAGTTCGCAGCCATTCATACGGGCGTCGGAACCGGCGGCAGCCATGGCCTTTGCTTTCAGGGAAATGTCGCTGCCTGCACTCTTTAACAGTACTTTGCCAATATTGGCGCCGTAGTCATTGATCAGGCCTTCCTCTGCAATGGCCCAGTTGTACCTGATCTGACGGTCCAGTGTTTCCTTGATATCAGCAATGTCAACGGTATTGATAAAATCCCAGATATCTTCCATGCTGAGTATGCTGCGGTCAGTCAGTGCCTCTTCTTCTTTGCCGGCATCCAGCTGTTTTAAGACCGTTCCGTCTTTTTCGATTAGTACAATGTTGGTATGGAAATTGGCTATCCGCACCGTGCATGTGGAGGATCCTTTGTACAGAGTGATCAGGATATCAAACGTGATTCCATTATCAATATGTACAACCCCTATTTCAGTTTCCTCCATAAATTGCTTCATTCCGGTGATCTGGTCTGGTGTGACACTGGAAATAACTTCCAGCTCCTTTTCCGGATCTCCTGCCACAATTCCTGCTGCTACAGCTGCCGGTATTCCTTTCAGATGGCCGGTGTTGGGAACAATGACGGATTTTACATTTTTAATAATGCTCCCGCTGGCACCAACTACCACCTTGTCCGGAATGGCTCCCAGAGTCTTTTTAGCCACAGCAGCGGCATAAGCCAGAGCAATGGGTTCCGTACAGCCCATAGCCGGAACCAGCTCTTCCTTTAGAATCTGCACGTAGGCGCGGTATTTACATTCTGCCTTTTCCATACTTTTTAAAGTCCTTTCTAATCGTTTCCTGAAGATACTCATCCTTTGAGTTGATTTCTGAGTGACTTTAATGTACCATAAATATAAATGAATGTAAAATTTAATGTTTTTATGATAACGTTTAATATTTTTAAATTGAGAAAGGATTGTTATGGAACTTCGTGAGATACGAACATTTTTAGAAGTTGCTGATTTAAAGAGTTTTTGCAGGGCTGCGGAAAAGCTTAAATACTCCCAGGCAGCAGTGACGGTTCAGATTAAACAGCTGGAAAAAGAATTAAACGTTCATTTGTTTGACCGGATTGGGAAGCAGACTACTTTAACCCATGAAGGAGAGCTCTTTTACCAGTACGCATCTGAAATTATGAGGAATGTGGCTTATGCCCGTAATGCCCTTGGCCAGTCTTCGGAGCTGACTGGAACACTTGTGATCGGTACCATTGAATCCATCTGTTCTACTTTATTGCCTCCGTTAATCAGGGAGTATCATCATCGCTACCCTAAAGTAAACATTAATATAGTGATTGATTCTCCGGAGATTCTTTTAAATATGATGAACAGCAATCAGGTAGATATGGTTTATTTTCTGGACCGCAGAATGTATGATGCCAAATGGGTTAAAATACTGGAGAAGCCGGAAGAAATCATATTTGCCGCATCAAAGGATCATATCTTTGCAAAGGAAACCGGACTTACCATTGACCAGATAATCACTCAGCCCTTAATCTTAACAGAAAAGGATGCCAGCTACCGGTTTATCCTGGAACAGTATCTGGCATCGGATGATAAGAAACTTCACCCGTACCTGGAAATAGGGAATACGGAATTTATCATTAAATTGTTGAAACAGAATGAAGGAATCTCATTTCTCCCGGAGTTTACAATCAGGGAAGATATGGAACAGGGAAATTTAACGGCTCTTTCCATGAAAGAATTTTATTTAAGAACCTGGAGACAGATTGTTTATCACAAGGATAAATGGCTCAGCAGGGAGATGAAGGCGTTTATGGAACTGGTTTTAGAGATGGAGGAGCATTGATGTTGTACGGGCTTCATCCATGTGCTATACTTATAGAACTAAATATAATCAGCTGGAGGATAAAATATGGGAGTATTGAAAGTTGGAATCATGGGAACAGGTAGAATTGCATCAGTTTTGGCAGAGACTATGGTTCAGATGCCTGAAATCTGTTTATATGGTGCTGCTTCCCGAAGCCTTGAAAAGGCAGAAGATTTTGCGGCTCGTTTTTCTATAAAAAAAGCTTATGGATCCTATGAAGAGCTGGCAGCTGACAGTGAGGTTCAGCTGATCTATATTGCAACTCCCCATTCGGAGCATAGCAGCAATGCCAGACTTTGCCTGGAACATGGAAAGCATGTTCTGTGTGAAAAGTCATTTGCAGCTAATTATTCCCAGGCAAAAGAGATGATTGATCTGGCTCAGGAGAAAAATCTGATGATAACAGAAGCCATGTGGGTGCGGTATATGCCTATGGCTGATACGCTGAAGGAGGTTCTTGCTTCCGGTATCATCGGAGAACCTATGACGCTCACTGCCAATCTGGCCTATCTGGTGTCAGATAAACACCGGATTGTGGCTCCGGAGCTTGCAGGAGGAGCGCTTCTTGATGTAGGAGTTTACACTCTTAATTTTGCATCTCTTGTTTTTGGTGATGAGATTACTGATATTACCTCCAGCGTAATTAAGACGGAGACAGGAGTGGATGCCCAAAACAGCATTACTCTTCTTTATCCAGGCGGTAAGATGGCTGTACTGAACAGTTCCATTCAGGTTCTTTCTGACCGTCAGGGCATTATCTATGGAACAAAAGGGTTCCTGGTTGTGGAAAACATCAATAATTTTGAATCAATTAGTGTATATAATACAGACCGGAAGCTGGTGGGTTCCTATCAGAGACCAGAACAGATCACCGGATATGAATATCAGGTTCTGGCCAGTAAAGCTGCCATTGAACAGGGAGAGACCCAGTGCCCTCAGATGCCTCACCAGACGACTCTTCAGGTTATGAAGGTTATGGATGAACTGAGAAAACAATGGGGGATCCGCTATCCCTTTGAATAATACGAATGAGGATATTGTTATGTTTAATAAAAAAGATTTGACGCGTCTGCTGGCTCCTTTGATAGTGGAGCAGATTCTGTCAGTTTTAGTAGGGATGGCAGATGTGATCATGGTGGCGGCAGTGGGGGAAGCAGCTGTGTCGGGGGTTTCCCTTGTTGACTCCATCAGCATACTGATTCTACAGATTTTATCTGCCCTGGCTACCGGAGGCGCTGTTATCTCAGCACAGTATCTGGGGAAAAAGCAGTCAGAAAATGCATGTAAGGCAGCAGGCCAGCTCATAGGGGTGACCACAGTATTATCACTGGCGGTATCCATGATCGCCTTGATCGGAAACAGGCTTTTACTGGCATCAATATTTGGAAATGTGGAAACACAGGTCATGAATGATGCAGTGATATATTTTAGAATTACTGCGTTATCCTATCCCTTCATGGCCATTTATAATTCCTGTGCAGCGCTGTTTCGTTCTATGGGGAACTCCAAAGTTTCCATGGTGGTATCCATGGTGATGAACACAATAAATATTGCAGGCAATGCTATCTGTGTATTTGGACTTCATATGGGAGTGGCAGGAGTGGCGTTTCCCACGCTTGCAAGCCGTATCGTAGCGGCAGTCATGATGTTTTATCTGATTCAGAATCCAGATAATACAGTGAGGATAAAGCGGCTTGATGAATTAAAACCTGATATCCATATGATAAAAAACATTCTGTCCGTCGGTATTCCCAATGGGCTGGAGAACGGGATGTTCCAGTTTGGTAAGATTGCACTGCAAAGCCTTGTTTCGTCGTTGGGTACAGCGGCGATTGCAAGCTATGCAGTAGCCTCCAATCTTGTAACGCTGCTATATCTGCCGGGCAATGCCATCGGGCTTGGACTGATTACCATCGTGGGCCAGTGTGTGGGAGCAGGTGAAAGAAAGCAGGCTAAGCAGTATACAAGACGTCTGGTAGTGGTTAATTACGGGATTCTTGTGGTACTGTGTGGGATCATGATCCTTTTTTCCAATCAGCTTGTTTCCATTTATAAACTTTCTGCCGAAGCGGCTAAGATTTCTGTACAGATGATCGAGGCACACAGCTATGCTATGATTGTATGGCCCATAGCATTTACTGTTCCATATTCATTAAGAGCTTCTATGGATTCTAAATTTACCATGGCAGTTTCAGTTTTCTCTATGTGGCTCTTTCGGATCGCATCTGCGTATTTTTTTGTACAGGTCATGAATATGGGTGTAATGGGGATCTGGTATGGAATGTTTATTGACTGGTTTTTCCGTGCAATCGTATTTGCACTGAGGTTTCGTGGAATTGAAAAAAGGGCAGTGTCCGTTTCTTAACGGCACTGTCCTTTTTAACAATTTTCATTCATCTTCCCGTCTGCATTCACATAAGAGCCATCAATCACCCGGCTGACTGCCATCTGCCCCACAACACCATCCGGACCCGGATTAAAGTAGTACCAGTGAGCATCAATCTTGTGCCATCCGGTTACCATAATCCCTATCTGGTTTGTATAAAAGGTGCTATTATTATGAGAGTCACGAATCCATCCGGTTACCATGGCTCCCTGTGTACTTCCTTCTTCCCGATTAAAGTAATACCAATGGCTGTTTAAATAACGCCAGCCAGTGGCCATGTATCCATTATCCATAAAATAATAGGAATTACCCTGATATTCAATCCACTGTCCGGCGGGATATTTGGAATTCCACTGGTTAAAATAGCGCCAGCCGGCGTCATCTTTCACCCAGTTTCCGGAGATATAAATGGATTCATCTTTTGTATGGGCATAGCTGATAAAAGGGTCTGCACCGTATGTAGCAAACCAGATGGAAAAAAGTGCGGCGGCTGCCAGGCGAATGGCAGGGGCCAAAAAAAAGCGGCGTCTGTCGTTCATATTCTCCTCCTTCCGGTTCTACCAGAGATTGTATGAATCGATTATAAGCGAACCCTTGAGAAAAAACAATGAGGGAAAGGAAACTGTAAGATATTATTTATAAATCATAAATTTAATCAAAAGTATCTTGACACTTTCGGATGCGTTTGTTATATTACATATAGAACAAACGCTGTAATGTTTGCATAGAGCCGGATAAAGGAGGAAATTGCCGTGAACATTAATAAATTTACACAGAAGTCCATGGAGGCTGTGAAGAACTGCGAAAAGCTTGCGTATGAATACGGAAACCAGCAGATTGAACAGGAACATATGCTGTACAGCCTTCTTACCATTGAAGACAGCCTGATTTTAAAACTGATCACCAAGATGAACATACAAAAAGAGTTATTTCTTGATGAAGCTGCAGGGGCAATCCAAAAGCTTCCTAAAGTAAGCGGCGGACAGCTTTACATCAGTAATGATTTAAATAAGGTTTTAATCAGTGCAGAGGATGAGGCAAAGGGAATGGGAGACGAGTATGTTTCGGTTGAGCATTTATTCCTTGCCATGTTAAAACAGCCATCAAAGGCATTAAAAGAACTGTTTCGCAGCTATGGCATCACAAGAGAGAATTTTTTAACGGCATTATCCACAGTAAGAGGCAACCAGAGAGTTGTAAGTGATAATCCCGAGGCAACCTACGATACGCTGACAAAGTATGGGTATGATCTGGTAGAAAGAGCCAGAGATCAGAAACTGGATCCAGTCATCGGCAGAGACAGCGAAATCCGTAATGTAGTCCGGATTCTGTCCAGGAAGACCAAGAATAACCCGGTATTAATCGGAGAGCCGGGGGTTGGTAAGACCGCAGTTGTGGAAGGGCTGGCTCAGAGAATTGTAAGAGGTGATGTGCCCGATGGCTTAAAAGATAAAAGACTGTTTGCACTTGATATGGGTGCTTTGCTTGCAGGCGCAAAGTACCGGGGTGAATTTGAAGAGCGTTTAAAGGCGGTTCTTGATGAGGTGAAAAAAAGCGACGGCCAGATCATCCTGTTTATTGATGAGCTTCATACCATTGTTGGAGCAGGAAAGACGGAAGGCTCCATGGATGCAGGCAATATGCTAAAACCCATGCTTGCCAGAGGAGAGCTTCATTGCATCGGTGCCACCACATTGGATGAATACCGCCAGTATATTGAAAAAGACCAGGCGCTGGAACGGAGATTTCAGCCGGTTATGGTAGATGAGCCGACTGTAGAAGATACGATTTCTATTTTAAGAGGATTAAAGGAGCGGTACGAGGTTTATCACGGAGTGAAGATCACAGACTCTGCTCTGGTATCTGCAGCCACCCTTTCTGATCGTTATATCAGTGAGCGTTTTCTTCCGGATAAGGCCATTGACCTGGTAGATGAGGCATGCGCCATGATTAAGACTGAACTGGATTCCATGCCGGCTGAGCTTGACGAGCTGTCAAGGCGGATCATGCAGATGGAGATAGAAGAGGCTGCCTTAAAAAAAGAAACAGACCGCTTAAGCCAGGACCGTCTGGCAGAGCTGCAGCAGGAGCTGGCAGAGCTTCATGATGAATTTGCCTCACAAAAGGCTCAGTGGGAGAATGAGAAGGCATCGGTAGAACGTCTTTCCTCCTTAAGAGAAGAGATTGAAAACCTTAACAGGGAGATCCAGACAGCTCAGCAGAAATACGACTTAAACCGTGCTGCAGAGCTTCAGTACGGCAGATTACCCCAGCTTCAGAAAGAACTGGCAGAGGAAGAGGAGCGGGTGAAAAATCAGGATTTAAGCCTGGTACGGGAAAGTGTAACAGAAGATGAGATTGCAAGAATTGTATCCAAATGGACAGGAATCCCGGTTGCCCGTCTGACGGAGAGTGAGAGAAACAAGACGCTTCATCTGGATCAGGAACTTCATAAGAGAGTGATTGGGCAGGAAGAAGCTGTTCTAAAGGTGACGGAAGCAATCATCAGATCCAAGGCTGGAATAAAAGATCCGACGAAACCCATTGGTTCCTTCCTCTTTTTAGGCCCTACCGGTGTGGGAAAAACAGAACTTGCCAAGGCGCTTGCAGAGAGTCTGTTCGATGAAGAGAACAACATTGTGAGAATTGACATGAGTGAGTATATGGAAAAACATTCCGTATCCAGACTGATTGGAGCTCCTCCCGGATATGTAGGTTACGATGAGGGCGGACAGCTGACTGAAGCAGTACGGAGAAAGCCGTATTCCGTGGTGCTGTTTGACGAAGTGGAAAAAGCTCATCCGGATGTGTTCAATGTGCTTTTACAGGTTCTTGATGATGGACGGATTACCGATTCCACCGGAAAGACGGTTGACTTTAAAAACACCATTATCATTATGACATCCAATATCGGTTCCCAGTATCTTCTTACAGGGATAGACAGTAATGGGAATATTACAGAAGCGGCAGAAGAGATGGTAATGGGTGATTTAAGATCCCATTTCAGACCCGAATTTTTAAACCGTCTGGACGAAATCATTCTGTTCAAGCCACTGGATAAGAGTAACATTTCCGGTATAGTAAGCCTGCTCATGAAGGATTTAAACCGAAGGCTGGAGGATCGTGAAATAAAGATTGAACTGACAGACCAGGCGGGGGAATTTGTAGTGGAGCAGGGGTATGATCCGGTATATGGAGCCAGACCGTTAAAACGGTATCTGCAAAAACATGTGGAGACTCTTGCGGCAAGGGTGATTCTTGGAGACGAGATCCATACAGGAAGTACCATTGTGATTGATGTTTCAGAAGAAGGGGATAAACTGATTGCTTATCTGGAGTAAAAAAACAGGGGGGTCCGTGTCAGGGCTCCCCTTTGTGCTGGTATTTTATGAATTGGTATTTGGCAGGGTCCACAGAATATCTCTGTTAACGGTATGATAAAAGCTATCCCGTATCTCCTTTGGATCTGTTGTTTTTCCGAGAATCCACATGAGTTTTGTTACTGTGGCCTCCAGGGTCATATCGTATGCTTCCAGAAGTCCGAATTCTTTCTTAATGGAATGCCCAACTTCGTAAACGGACATATTGCTGCCTTCATTGGTTACCTGGGTGGTCATAACCACGGTTTTTCCAAGAGAAATCCATTTTTCAATGGCCTTATGAAAATCACCGGTATCATAGGAGGGCAGACCGCCTACACCAAAGGATTCAATAATAACTGCATCGTAATGCTCTGCCATATAATCCAGAACATCTGCACCCATGGAGGGAATCAGCTTTAAAAGTGCCACGTCAAAATTCAGCTTATGATAAAACATGGGACTTCCAAAACGGTTATTTTTTTTGTCATCCAGATAAAAAATCACATGTCCATCCTGAATTGTAGCAATATAGGGAAAATTAATGCTGGAAAATGCGTTGTAGCTTTTGGTCCGTGCCTTTTTTCCTCTTGTACCGGAAATAACCTTTCCATCAAAAACGATGTTTACATCATGGGAACGGTCATCACTGGCAAAACGGAGGCTGTCAGATAAATTAGTTCTTGCATCTGTATTTTCCATGTCAATGGGTTTTTGGGCACCAGTTATTACAATGGGCTTTGGGGAGTTCTGCACCAGATAAGAAAGGGCCGCTGCTGTGTATGCCATGGTATCTGTGCCGTGGCAGATGACAAAGCCGTCATAATTATCGTAATGCTCTTCAATGGCTTTTGCAATTACCAGCCAGTGTTTTGGCTGCATATTGGTGCTGTCTATATTGAATATCTGAAGACTGTCCACATGACAGAAATCTGTCGCATCGGGAACATAGGAGAGAAGTTCGTCTGAAGTCAGAAGGGGCTTTAAACCAGAATCTCCTCTTTTGCATGCAATCGTACCACCGGTTCCCAGCATCATTATTTTTTTCATTTGAAATACCTCCTGATGAATTATGAACCTGATTGTAGCATTTCTTTTTCCATTCGTATAGAGCATTTCTTGAAAATAAAAGAAATCTATGCTAAAATGAGGGACAAACAGTTGCAGGAGATAATAGAATGGCTAATATACCCAAAGATCCGGTTATGCTGCTCAGTTACATGAATACTCAGCTGAGAGATTATTATCCATCTTTAAGTGAGTGCTGTCTGAGCCTGGGAATTGAGGAAGAAGAGATTGTAAAGTCACTGGCCTCCATTGATTACCGGTACGACAATGAAAAAAATCAGTTTTTGTAAATGAAATGGATACAAAAGGGTCGTCGCAGCTGCGGGGACCCTTTTTGGAAAATAGATTTGAGACTATTTGCAGCAGTCACACCATAAAATTATTAGAATGAAAGAGCAGAAAATAGGAAAACTGTTTCATGTAGAAAGTGTGAAACACTTAGAACGATGAAACCGGTTAGAAAGAGAAAGGAGGGATTTAATATGGAATCTGTCTGGAATCAGAGCATAGCAGTCTGGAAATGGCTCATGGATCATTTAATCTATATAAACCTGATTCTTTCTGTTATCATTGTTTTTTTTCAAAGGAGGGATCCCAAGGCAGTCTGGACCTGGCTTTTAGCGTTGTATTTTATTCCCGTATTCGGATTTCTCTTTTATCTTATACTTGGGCAGGATATGAGAAAAGGTAAGATGTTCCGGGTTAAGGAAGTGGAGGACCGGATGCGTTACTCTGCCAGAAATCAGGAGGAGTTTTTAAAAAGTCATGATATCGGGCTGGATTCTTCCCTTGCAAGGGATTATTCCGATCTGGTCATGTACAATTTAGAAACCTCAGGTTCCGTTCTGACCGTTGATAATACAGTAGAAATTTTTACCGATGGAGAGAAAAAATTTCAGGATCTCAGGGAAGAACTTTCAAAAGCAACCCGGTTTATCCATCTGCAGTATTATATTATTAAGAATGATGAGCTGTTTGACTCCATCATTCCCATATTAATTGAACGGGCAAAGGCTGGTGTAGAAGTCCGGATTCTCTGTGACGGTATGGGTGGAAGGTTCATGCGCAAATCAAAATGGGACATTTTAAAGGAAAGCGGTGTTAAGGTAGGTATCTTCTTCCCGCCAGTGCTTGGAAGGCTGCACCTGCGTATTAACTATAGAAATCACAGAAAAATTGTTGTGATTGATAACCGGATTGGTTATGTGGGCGGATTCAATATAGGAAGAGAATACATTTCCAAAGACCCTAAATTTGGTTACTGGAGGGATACTCATTTAAAACTTCAGGGTGGGTCTGTTTTAAGCCTTCAGATCCGTTTTTCTCTGGACTGGAATTATGCAGTTGGAGAAAACTTATTTAAAAACATGACTTACTTCTGTGAAGACGAAGATGAAGCCTGTCTTTATAATATGGGAGTAGTGGATATCAATCAGGTAGAAAAAAAACTTGGTATTCAGATTATTGCAAGTGGTCCTGACGCCAGAAGCAGACAGATCCGGGATAATTATATCCGGCTGTTCTCAAAAGCAAAGCATCATATCTATATACAGACTCCCTATTTTGTACCCGATGATGCGGTCCTTTCTGCGCTCAGGGTGGCTGCCAGGTCAGGCGTTGATGTCAGGCTCATGATACCATGCAAACCGGACCATCCCTTTGTTTACTGGGCCACCTATTCCTACGTGGGAGATCTTTTATCCGAAGGAGCCAGATGCTATACCTATGAAAATGGATTTCTTCATTCAAAGGGAGTAATGACAGACGGAAAAGTCAGTTCCTATGGGACTGCCAATATGGATATCCGCAGCTTTGAACTGAATTTTGAAGTCAATGCAGTAATCTATGATGAAGAGACTACCAGAAAATTAGAAGAGTTATTCCTGGAAGATTTAAAGGTATGTGAAGAGATTACACCAGAGAGATATGAAGCCAGAAGTATCTTCATTCGGATTAAGGAACAGGGCAGCAGACTTCTCTCACCTCTTTTATAGAATTCTTTTACAGCACAACATAATATCTCCATGTCCGGCACATAATGATGCTTATGAAGATACTATCACAATTAAACTTAAAAGAGTTACCCTTAAATTTTTGTAAATGCGGGGTTACAGGCTGGTGCCTGGAAGTAATGTTTACTGCGACAGACTCCTTCTTACGTCATGACTGGCGTCTGATGGGTCAGACCTCTCTTCTTATGTTTCCTATTTATGGATGCGGAGCATTTCTGGCACCCATTGGAATGATGATTGACCACTGGGTGAATCCCAGAACCGGTCTGGCTGTTGCCCGGACGGATATTGCCATTCGTCATGGATTCCTTTATATGGTGCTGATTTTTGTGGCAGAGTATTTCTCTGGAACACTTTTACGCGGCAGGGGAATCTGCCCATGGGATTATACCGGCAGGAGCACCAACATTGACGGCCTGATCCGTCTGGATTTTGCACCGCTGTGGTTTGCTACGGGATTATTGTTCGAACAAATTACAAAAAAGAAAGGCAGGTAGTATTGTAATTAAAGAGTCCATTCTATATAATAGATGGAATGGAGGATTAGACCAATGATTCGATTTATTCTTGTAGCAGCATCCGTTATATTTTATCTGATCTTAAGCATCCCGGTTCTGATTTTTGAGAACATGGCTGGTAAAAAGAACCTTCGTGCAAGCAATGAACGAAGTATTTCTAACGTCCGGTGGATCTTTAAGATTATCCTGTTTTTTGCAGGAGTTAAAATTACAGTAAAAGGAAAAGAAAAGATACCAGGTGACAAGGCTGTTCTGTATGTGGGAAATCATAGAAGCTATTTTGATATTCTTGTTGGATATATCACAGTTCCTGGTCTGATGGGATTTGTGGCTAAAAAAGAGATGGAAAAAATCCCGTTGCTCTCCGGCTGGATGAAGCATGTGAACTGCCTGTTTTTAGACAGACAGAATGTAAAAGAAGGGTTAAAAACCATTCTCCAGGGAATCGAGCAGGTGAAAAACGGAGTCTCTGTCTGGATTTTTCCGGAAGGGACCAGGAACACAAATGATGATATAATGGAACTTCTTCCTTTTAAAGAAGGCAGCTTGAAAATAGCAGAGAAAAGCGGCTGTCCGGTAGTCCCGGTAGCCATAACCGGAACGGCAGAAGTATTTGAGAAGCACCTTCCATTCATTCGGCCTTCAAAAGTAACCATTGAATTTGGAGAGCCGTTCCTGGTGAAAGAGCTGGAACCGGAATCTAAAAAATTTCCCGGTGCTTATGTAAAAAAACAGATTGAGAGTATGCTGGAAGAAGAACTTTCCCTTCAGGGAAAGCTGACAGGCCGGTAAAGAAGACCAACAGATAAGGCAGAGGAATGGACATATGAAAAAATTAGACTTGCTTGAGATCAGAGGACAGCTTGACAGCATTGATCGTGAAATCGTGGAACTGTTCGAAAAGAGGATGAGACTGAGCGGCGAGGTGGCTGAATTTAAGATTGAAACCGGAAAACCGGTTTATGATAAGGAACGGGAAACACAAAAAATTGATTCCGTAACCGGAATGGTGGAAGATGCATTTATGAAACAGGCAGTCAGTGAACTGTTTACCCAGATGATGACCATCAGCCGCCATTATCAGTACAAGTTGATGGCAGAGCACGGACTGAAAGGGGAAGATACCTTTCAACCGGTAAAAAGTATTCCCACAGATGGGGTAAAAGTGGTTTATCAGGGAGTGGAGGGTGCATATAGTCATGCTGCCACGCTTCAGTATTTCGGAACTGATATCAGCTGTTATCATGTGGTTACCTTTGAGGATGCCATGAAGGAAGTGGAGTCCGGACGTGCAGATTATGCCGTGCTGCCGATTGAAAATTCCTCTGCCGGTGCAGTGATTGATAATTATGACCTGTTGATGAAATACAAGAATTATATAGTTGCTGAGACATTTTTAACTGTAGATCATGCTCTGTTAGGGCTGAAAGATTCAAGGCCGGAAGATATCCGTACTGTATTCAGTCACCCTCAGGCACTGATGCAGTGTTCGGAATTTTTAAATGCCAACAGGAACTGGAAGCAGATCAGTGTGGAGAATACCGCGGCGGCTGCTAAAAAGATTATAGAAGAAGGAGATCCCACTCAGGCTGCTGTGGCCAGTGAGACCGCTGCCAGACTTTATGGACTGAAAGTTCTTAATTCTTCCATCAATCATAATAAGTCCAATACCACCCGGTTTATTATCCTGTCAAACAAAAGGATCTACAGGGAGGAAGCACAAAAAATCAGCATCAGCTTTGAACTGCCCCATAAGAGCGGTACTCTTTACAACATGCTGAGCAACATGATCTATAACGGAGTCAGCATGATTATGATTGAGTCAAGGCCAATTCTTGGAAGAAACTGGGAATACCGCTTCTTTGTAGATATGGAAGGAAATTTAAGTGAATGCTCCATTCAGAATGCGCTGAAAGGGATTTTAGAAGAGGGACGCAATATGAGAGTCCTGGGAAATTATTAAAGAATTTAGAGAGGTTCGGCCTGTATTAAGGCCGGACTTCCGTTTACACAGGGAGGAATAAGGAACGTGAAGGAACTGATTTTATACCGCGATTTAAAATATCAGAAACTTTTTGACCAGATGTTAAGACAGCTGACTCTTATCCAGGAGAAAAATACAGAAACAATGCCGGAATCCTGCGCCTGTGCGGGTCAGCTTATCGAGCTGGCAGCATCTTATGGCTTTGAGGGGAATCTCTGGCATTGTTTTTTAGCATTGTGCCTGGCAGACAACGAAAACGCTTACAGTACCTCCTGCGAAATAACAGGTCCCATTCAGGGAACATTAAATCATCTGGCTGCCCATGATTTTAAGATTATGAAGGAGCTGTTTGATCAGGACATACGGGCCTTGGACTGCGGGGAAGAAGAGGGAATCTGGTCCGCACTTTCTGATTACCATGCCAATAACGGCAATAGTAAAATTTATAACAGACGAATCCGTGATCAGATCGTAACCCTTGCTGTGGAGTTAAAGGAAGCTCCGGACGTGAAAACCTTCGGGGAAAAAATAACCTTATTTTATAAGAATTTCGGTGTAGGTAAATTCGGTTTGAATAAGGCCTTTCGTGTGGAGGAGACAGAGAAAGAACCTCAGATCATTCCCATCACCAGCATGGATCACATCTATCTCAATGAACTTGTGGGATATGAACGGCAGAAGGAGAAGCTGATTGAGAACACGGAAGCATTCTTAGATGGGAAGGCGGCTAATAATGTTCTCTTGTTTGGCGACAGCGGAACCGGGAAATCTTCAAGTATCAAAGCTATTTTAAATGAATATTATGATAGAGGTCTGAGGATTATAGAAGTATATAAGCACCAGTTTCATACACTCTCCAAGGTACAGGAACAAATCAAAGACAGAAATTATAAGTTTATCATCTATATGGATGATTTATCTTTTGAGGATACGGAACTGGAATATAAATATTTAAAGGCGATTATCGAGGGCGGGCTGGCAAAGAAGCCTGGCAATGTTTTAATCTATGCAACCTCAAACCGCCGTCATTTAATTCGTGAAAAATTCAGCGATAAGAGACAACTGGATGATGAATTACATAATAATGATACCGTCCAGGAGAAGCTTTCCCTTGTGGCACGATTTGGTGTAACCATTTATTATGGTGCTCCGGAACAAGCTGAATTCAAAGAGATTGTAAAGCAGCTGGCGGCCCGATACCAGATTTCCATGCCCTTAGAAGAACTTTATCAAAAAGCAAATATATGGGAACTGAACCACGGCGGTTTATCTGGAAGAACGGCAAGCCAGTTTATTACCTATCTTTTGGCAAAAGAGAAAAATAATTAATCTTTTTGCAAATTTTACCGATATTTGACACAAAAGGTAATAAAATAAGGTAGAATAGTAAAAAACTGTCCTGTAGAGGGCAGTGAGGAGGACAAGTATGGCAATCAGATTATTTGCCGCTATTGATGTGGGATCTTTTGAACTTGAACTTGGCATCTATGAGATTTCCCCTAAAACGGGAATCCGCAAGATTGATCATGTCCGCCATGTCATCGCCCTTGGTAGGGACACCTATAAGAATGGAAAAATCCGATATGAATTAGTAGACGAAATGTGTAAAGTAATTGAAGACTTTGCAGATATTATGCAGTCCTATAAAGTCACAGGTTACCGTGCCTATGCGACCAGCGCACTTCGGGAAGCAAAAAACAGTCAGATTGTACTGGATCAGATCCGGGTAAGAACCGGCATTGAGGTCCAGATTATCAGCAATTCCGAGCAGCGTTTTATCAGTTACAAGGCAATCGCCTCCAAGGATGCCGAATTTAATAAAATCATACAAAAAGGAACTGCCATCGTAGACGTGGGATTTGGCAGTATGCAGGTATCCTTATTTGATAAGGACGCTCTTATATCCACCCAGAACCTGATGCTTGGAGTATTAAGAATCCGTGAGATGATGGGCGATATGCAGGTGAGCACCCAGATGCAGAATACCCTGATCGAAGAGATGGTTGACAATGAGTTAAACACCTTCCGCAAGGTTTATTTAAGAGACCGTGAGATTAAAAATCTCATCGGTATCGGGGAGAGTATCCTTTACCTTTCCAGAGAAAGCCATGGGGGAAAGCCGGTAGAGTGGATCACTGCGGAAGAGTTTATTAATTTTTATGAGAAGATTAAGTTCATGTCTCTTGACCTGATTCAGGACCGGTTTGGTGTCAATGCAGAATACGCCGCTCTTTTAGTTCCTGCCGCAATTATTTTTAAACGTGTATTGGAGCTGACCGGAGCTGAGATGTTCTGGATTCCTGGAATCCGATTATGTGACAGCATTGCTGCAGAATACGCAGAAGAAGCCAGGACAGTGAAATTTCATCATGATTTTTCTGAGGATATTCTGGCCGCCTCCAGAAACATGGCAAAGCGTTATAAGTGTCATGGTCCTCATACGGTTTGTATGGAAAAGTATGTACTTGGTATTTTTGACTGCATGAAGAAGTATCACGGTATGGGAAAACGGGAGCGGCTTCTATTACAGATTGCGGCCATTTTACATGCATGCGGCAAATTCATCAGCATGAGAAAGCCAAGTGAGTCCGCTTACAGTATTATTATGTCGACTGAAATAATTGGTCTGTCCCATATGGAACGGGAAATTATTGCCAATGTAGTACGGTATAACGGTCTGGAATTTGATTACAACCGGGTACAGCTCAATGAGGAATTATTCCGTAATACAAAAGGAGAATTATCTCATGAGGATATTACCATTTTAATCGCAAAGCTGACAGCCATATTAAGGCTTGCCAATTCCATGGATCGCAGCCACAAACAGAAATTATCAGACAGCCGGATGAATGTTAAGGAAGGGAAGCTTGTAGTAACCACGTCTTATGAAGGAGACATGACACTGGAAGCATTATCTTTTAATCAGAAGGCAGATTTTTTTGAGGAGATATTTGGTATCAGGCCTGTACTGAGGCAGAAGAGGAGGTTATCCTGATGGCAGACATAAGTGATATCTATTACAATCCGGATAATTATGTAAACCGAGAGCTGAGCTGGATCGAGTTTGATTACCGGGTATTAAGTGAGGCAAGAGATAAAAACCTGCCTCTTTTTGAACGGTTAAAATTTTTAAGCATAACAGCGTCTAATTTAGATGAATTTTATATGGTGCGTGTGGCTTCCTTAAAGGATATGGTTCATGCAAAATACACCAAACCGGATATTGCAGGCATGAAAGCTGATGAGCAGTTAGAGAAGATCAGCGAACAGACCCATGAGCTTGTATCTTTGCAGTATTCCACCTATAACCGTTCCATCCTACCTGCTTTGAAGCAGAACGGACTGCGTGTCATCTCCAGTCACGAAGATTTAAGTGAAGAAGAGGGCAGGTTTGCAGATACCTATTTCATACGGGATGTCTATCCGGTGCTGACTCCTATGGCTGTGGACTCCTCCAGACCATTTCCTCTGATACGAAATAAATCGTTAAACATTGCGGCACTTCTCAAAAAGAAAAGCGGTGAAGAGGAACTAGAGTTTGCCATGGTTCAGGTTCCCAGTGTTCTTCCAAGAATTGTGGAGCTTCCTGCCGATGAATCGGGAGAGCGGTCCTTTATCCTTCTGGAACAGATTATTGAACGGAACATGGAAAGTCTGTTTTTAAATTACAACGTTGTCACCACCCACCCATTTCGTGTCATGAGAAATGCCGATCTGACCATTGATGAAGAGGAAGCAGTTGATCTATTGGAGGAAATAGAAAAGCAGCTTAAAAAACGTCAGTGGGGAGAAGCCATTCGTCTGGAAGTGGAAGATAAAATAGATAAACGCCTGTTAAAGACCTTAAAGAGAGAATTAAATATAAGCTCCAGTGACATATTTGAGATTGCCGGTCCCTTAGATTTAACCTTTCTCATGAAGATGTACGGACTGAACGGCTTTGAACATTTAAAGGAAGTCCCTTACATTCCTCAGCAGGTTCCTGAACTGATGAATGAAGATGATATCTTTACCAATATCCGTAAGGGAGATATTCTTCTTCATCATCCCTACCAGACCTTTGATCCAGTGGTTCAGTTTGTAAAAACCGCCGCAAAGGACCCGGAGGTACTGGCAATTAAACAAACCCTTTACCGGGTCAGCGGAAATTCCCCGATTATTGCTGCTCTTCTGGAAGCTGCTGACAACAGGAAACAGGTTTCTGTTCTGGTGGAACTGAAAGCTCGCTTTGATGAGGAAAATAATATCAACTGGGCGAAGAAACTGGAAAAAGCCGGATGTCACGTAATATATGGACTGGTAGGATTAAAGACTCACAGTAAGATAACCCTGGTGGTGCGCCGGGAAGAAGATGGCATCCGCCGTTACGTTCATCTGGGTACAGGTAATTACAATGATTCCACTGCCAGGCTTTATACAGACTTAGGATTAATGACCTGCAATCCTCAGATTGGAGAGGATGCAACTGCAGTATTTAATATGCTTTCCGGATATTCGGAGCCTCTTCACTGGAATAAACTGGTTGTGGCACCCATCTGGCTGCGAGTCAGATTTCTAAAGATGATCCGCCGAGAAACAAAGAATGCGGCGGCCGGTAAGCCAGCCCGCATTATAGCCAAGATGAACTCTCTGTGCGACAAAGAGGTGATTGCTGCCTTGTACGAGGCTTCCTGTGCAGGCGTGACCATACAGCTGATTGTCAGAGGTATCTGCAGCTTAAAAGCAGGTGTTCCCGGTTTAAGTGAACGAATTACGGTACGTTCCATTGTAGGTAATTTTCTGGAACATGCCAGAATCTTCTATTTTGAAAATGACGGAAGTCCGGAGCTTTATCTTGGAAGTGCCGACTGGATGCCAAGAAACTTAGATAAGCGGGTGGAAATTATGTTCCCTGTGGAAGATGAGAAACTCCTGGAACGAATTATGCATGTCCTGAAAATACAATTAGAGGACAATGTTAAGACTCATATTCTGCAGCCGGACGGTACATGGGAGAAGCCGGATAAAAGGGGAAAGACCCTGATCAACTGCCAGGAGCAGTTTTGTGAAGAGGCATCCCTTTATGTCAGGGCGGAACTTGGCAGGCTGGATCCTGCCGGCAGCAGGGTGTTTATTCCTACAGAAAGTCAGGGATGAGAGGGTATTCCTGATTTACCGTTTTATAGGTTTTTTGTAAGAAAATAGTAAGGCAAAGATACCTTTCTTGTGGTAAAATGGATGCAGGCTTTTTCTTTTTCAATTTGAGAACGCCGCTTACATAACGACAAGGGAGGTATTTTTCAATGTCCGAGACAATAAGCATTCTGGTTGTGGATGACGAGAAAGAGATTGCGGATCTGGTGGAGATTTATCTGGTCAGTGACGGATATAAAGTATACAAGGCAAACAATGCAGAAGAAGGACTGGAGGTTCTGACAAAGACTCAGATCCATCTGGTGCTCTTAGACATTATGATGCCTGGGATGGACGGTCTGACCATGTGCAAGAAGATCAGGGAAACCAACAACATTCCGATTATTATGCTCAGTGCCAAGTCAACCGATTTAGACAAGATTTTAGGACTTGGAACCGGTGCGGATGATTATGTGACAAAGCCCTTTAATCCACTGGAGCTGACTGCCAGAGTCAAATCTCAGCTGCGCCGTTATACCCAGCTTAATCCCAACAGTGCGGTAAACGAATCGGCAAAGAATGAAATAGGAATCAGGGGACTGACCATCAATAAGGATAATCATAAGGTGACGGTATATGGAGAAGAGATAAAGCTCACCCCCATCGAATTTGATATCCTGTATCTGCTGGCTTCCAATCCGGGAAGAGTATTCAGTACAGATGAGATATTTGAAAAAGTATGGAATGAAAAGGTTTATGAAGCCAATAACACGGTAATGGTACATATCAGGCGTCTGAGAGGAAAGATGAAGGAAGACACCAGACAGAACAAGATCATCACAACTGTTTGGGGGGTAGGATACAAAATTGAAAAATGATATCAATCATCGTTTCCATACCCGGGTCATTGCCAATATATTTTACAGTGCCATTGTAACGGTTCTGATCGAGATATTTTTGGTAACCAATGTATCGCTGATTGCATCTTACATGAGGAGCTCTCAAAAGGACAATGCGTTCCTTGAGATGCTCACCTCATTTGATGTGGTGGTGATAATTATCTATGTTGTTTTTGGAATTGGCATATTCGCAGTGACGTTTCTTCTGCTTCAGGAAAAATCCATGCGTTACATCGGTAGAATTTCCGATGCCATGCAGAGGATTTCTGAAGGAGATTTAAACATAATAGTGGATCTTGAAGGGGATGATGAGTTCTCCGTCATGGCAGCCAGTTTAAACAAGATGGTTGAAGATTTAAGAGATTTAATGGATAAAGAGCGGGAAGCAGAGCGGACAAAGAATGAATTGATTACCAATATTGCCCATGACCTGCGGACACCGCTCACTTCCATCATCGGTTACCTGGAGCTCTTATCCAAAGATGGAATCATTGACCAGGAACTGCAGAAAAAGTACATAGGGATTGCATACGTAAAGACAAAACGGCTGGAAAAGCTGATTGAAGATCTGTTTGGATTTACCAAGCTTAATTACGGAAAGATTTCAATGAACGTTTCAAAAGTGGATGTTATAAAACTTTTAAGCCAGCTGCTGGAGGAGTTTTATCCCAGTTTTATGGATAAGAACCTTTCCTATGAGCTGCAAAGCAATGTCCCCGTCCAGATCGTTTCAGCAGACGCCAATCTTCTGGCCCGTCTGTTTGATAATCTCATTAATAATGCAATCAAATACGGAGCAGATGGAAAGAGGATCCTGGTTAAGGTACATGGAAGCGAAGAACTTGTATCGATTCAGGTGGTTAACTACGGATATGTCATACCGGAAGAAGAGCTTCCTCTGATCTTCAACAAATTTTACCGTGTGGAGCAGTCCCGTTCCACCAACACAGGAGGAACCGGGCTTGGCCTTGCCATATCCAAAAGCATTGTGGATATGCACGGGGGAACCATTCATGTCTCCAGTGACTTGTCAGGAACTGTATTTACGGTAAAACTGAAAACTAATTTTGATGTGAATAAAGAGAACTTTGGAAAGATAGGGTGACAAAATGAAACTCAGAAAGATATCCCTGATTTGTGCCATGGCGCTCACGTTGGCAGGCAGCTCATTGCTGCCTGTTTTCGGCATGACCGCAAATGGTCCGGAGAATGGAGAGAATGGGGGGAGTTCCTATTCTGAAGAATATAGTGGTGAGAATACTTCCGGTATCGGTATGGAGGTTACATATGGATATGATGGAAACGCCAAGGCAGACCGCTATGTTCCTGTGAATTTCTCACTGAAGAGCCAGTCTGCATCACCCTTTAACGGTACAGTGCGTGTAGAGGCGATGGAATCCGACTATGACATCTATCAATACGATTACCCCATTACCCTGGATGCTATGGGTTCTGTAGAGAAATCTCTGGATATTCCCGTGGGAAGAGCGGATATTTTATATGTGAAGCTGTTAGATTCCCAGGGAACAGAACTGATACGAAAGCGCTTAAAGATGAACGTGCCCACAGATGTGGCAGAACTTTATGCTGGTATATTGTCTGATGCTCCGGAGAAGCTGTCCTACATGGATGGAGTGGGAGTCAATTACAGCGCTGTAAAAATAAGAACATTTCCCATGCAGGCGGAGAAGCTGCCCGATCATGTGATCGGTCTGGATCTGCTTGATGTACTTGTTATAACTGATTATGATACCAGAAAGCTTTCAAAAGATCAGATATCTGCCATTATGGAATGGGTAAAGGATGGAGGAACCCTTCTTCTTGGAACCGGCGCACGTGCAGATGATACGCTGTATGCGTTCCGGTCAGATCTTCTCAATGAAGATTACGAAGTACCTGCAGAAAAATCGGTGGACATGGGGGTGGAGTATGCCACCAACGGTCCTGGGGATTCCTTTATGAATCTTGTCTGTGCCGACATCTCTTTAAAGGGAGGAACCGGTGTCCTATCAAATGATCAGTTTCCAGTTTTAACAGCTGCAGTCAGAGGAAAAGGAGTTGTGGGTGTTGCAGCCTATGACTTTGTTGATATTGCTCCGTTTTGTGAAACACAGCGTTCCTACGTTGACAAGATGTTTACGGCTCTGCTTGGAGAAACCAGATTAAATAATCTGTCTTCTTATTTATACAGCGGTAATTCCGGCCAGTTCTGGTCCGTTCAGAACATGCTTAATACTGGAGATGTGGATAAGCTTCCAGGTCTTGCGTTCTATTCCATCGTTATTTTAACCTATATTGTGCTGGTGGGACCAGGCACTTATCTGATTTTAAAACGGAAAGACAAGAGGCGTTATTACCGGACTGCTATTGTGTCTGTGTCTCTTCTGTTTACTGTGGTGGTTTACTTCATGGGTGCAAATACCAGGTTTCGGGATACTTTTTTTACCTATGCCACAATTTTTGATAATTCAGAAAATTATGAGGATGAATATACCTATATCAATATGAGAACCCCTTATAACAGAGCCTATTCCATACTGTTAGATCCATCTTATAACCTTCTCCCCATAACCAGAAGCAAGTCCTATGAACGGGCTCCCGTACCGAAGTTTACTGGTAGTGAAGATTATAATGTTAGGATCAGCTATGGGGAAGACGGAACAAGAGTATCTGCACAGAATGCAGCTGCATTTTCGCCTAAATACTATGCACTGAAGAAAAGAACTTCAAATGATAACCGGAAAGGTCTGTGGGGAAAAATTACCCTGTTTAATGGAAATGTATATGGAACAGTTACCAATGAATATCCTTTTTCTGTTGAAAAGGTGGGAATTCTCATGTATGGCAAGATGGTTGTTATCGATGAGCTAAAGCCTGGGGAGACCAAACAACTGGATGGGGTTTCTGTTATCAATTATCCCATTAATAACTCCTTACAGGTATCTGCCCGGGTAACAGGGGGGTACAAGTATTCAAAGGCGGATATAGAAGATCCGGATTATATGCTTGCCCTTTCAAGAACCAATATATTAAGTTTTTATCTGGACCGGTACTCCTCTTTTTACAACCAGGAAGCACGAATTGTAGCTTTTAGTGAGGATCAGAAGGATAATCAGTTCCTTGCAAACGGGGGATATGAGACCTATGGTGTAACGATGTATACCTCTGCTATCAATGTAAACCTGAAAAAGGATAATGAGACATACAGGTCTGCGCTGATGCGAATGCCTACAACAGTAAGCGGACAGTATTATTCAGATACCAATGCCATCTACGGTGTGGATCCGGTTGCACTGGAATATTCGCTGGGTAATGATGTGAGCGTGGAGAAACTGATCTTTGAGAATCCTTCTGAAGAATTTTTAGACAGTCAGAGTACGAATTATACCAATATATTTAAAGGGAAAATATACTTTTACAATCACGATACAGGGAATTACGATCTCATGGATCCAGGAAAAACACAATATTCGGCAAGGGAACTGGTCTCATATTTATCGCCGGGTAATACACTGACAGTCAAATATGTCTGTGAGGACAGCGTAGAAAACAACTGGTATGTGACACTGCCCATGCTGATGGTTCTGGGGAGGGATAAATGATTTTAGAGATTAAAGATTTAAAGAAAAAATTTGGCAAATTCCACGCCTTAAACGGACTTGATATAATGATTCCCGAAGGATCCCTGTATGGTTTTGTAGGACCCAATGGAGCGGGAAAGACTACTGCTATTAAGATTATGACTGGTCTTTTATTTGCAGACAGCGGTCAGGTCTTAATTAACGGGACAGATGTATCCGACGGTCTGAATTTACTTAAGCAGGAAATCGGCTATGTGCCTGATTTTTTTGGAGTGTATGACAACTTAAAGGTCAATGAATACATGGAGTTTTTTGCTTCCTGTTACGGAATTAATGGTCTCAAAGCCAGAAGTCGGTATATGACTCTTCTGGAACAGGTAGGGCTGGAGGATAAATCAGATTTCTATGTAGACAGTTTATCAAGAGGCATGAAGCAGCGCCTATGCCTCGCCAGAGCCCTGATTCACGATCCTCACCTGCTGGTACTTGATGAGCCGGCCTCTGGTCTGGATCCAAGAACACGGTTTGAGTTTAAGGAAATTTTAAAAGAACTGAGAGAACAGGGAAAGACCATTTTTATCAGCTCCCATGTTCTGTCTGAACTGTCTGAGCTGTGTACTGATATCGGAATCATTGACCAGGGAAAGATGGTTTTAAGCGGAAGCATGGAAGAGATTTTAAGGAGGGTGAATGCTACAAATCCCCTGGTTATTTCCATTCTGGGCAGTAAGGAAAGAGCCCTTACTATTTTAAAAAGCCAGCCCTGTGTGCAGACGATTGCAGTCAAGGAAGGGGATATCCGTGTGAATTTTATCGGAGACCAGCAAGATGAAGCCATTTTGCTTCAGCAGCTCATTGATGCGGAAGTAATGGTTCATGGATTTAGCAGGGAACAGGGGAGTCTGGAATCCTTATTTATGCAGATTACAGATCCTGATAAAGAAAAGGCGGTGCTTGTACATGAAAACGAATCCGGTTTATAAGCGGGAGACCATGGTCAGTGCCAGAAGTTTCCGGCTGGCACTGATTCTGGTGATTTTTAATTCCATCCTGGCTCTGGTAATTCTGCTTAATATGTATTCCGTAGTAGAACGGGTAAAGCTGACGGCTGAGATCCAGTATTCATCCTTTACCACTTTATACGTATTTGTCGCAGTTGTGGAATTTGTTATGCTGATGTTTATTATGCCTGCACTCACTGCAGGAAGTATAAGCGGTGAACGGGAACGGCAGACCCTTGATATTTTGCTGACCACAACCATGAAGCCATCAGAAATTATATGGGGTAAGCTTCTATCTTCTTTCAGTACCATGTTTCTCATGGTGGTTTCCAGCTTCCCTTTGCTTGCTGTTTCCTTTGTATATGGCGGAGTTATGATTCATGATGTGCTTTTGCTGCTGCTTTGTTATCTGACTGTAGCACTTCTTTGCGGAAGTATGGGAATCTGCTTTTCCTCTCTTTTTAAACGATCTACCGTAGCCACTGTGGTGAGTTATGGGGTATTGGTTTTTATAGCAGCAGGAACTTATGCAGTCAATATATTTATGCTTTCCATGGCAAGAATGAATATGGACAGCTCTTATGCTTCCAGTATCAATGGAGTGACAGACCAGGCAAACTCCGGTCCCTGCCTGTATTTGCTATTGTTAAATCCAGTGGCAACCTTTTACGTGATGATCAACAAGCAGGCTGGGGTTAATCCGGTGATAAGCAGTTTAAATAACTGGTTTGGACCTCACCCGGATAACTTCATCATGAATAACTGGGTGCTGTTAAGCATCCTGATTCAGCTTCTGCTGGCAACTATATTTATTCTTATAGCCATAAAGGGCGTCAGTCAGTCCAAGAGAAGAAGAATCAGAAAAAAATAAGAAGGAGATCTTTATGCTTACAATCGGCTGTCACTTATCTTCATCCAAAGGATTTCTTGCCATGGGTAAGGAAGCTGTGAAGATCGGTGCGGATACATTTCAGTTTTTTTCAAGAAATCCAAGAGGAACGAAAGCCAAAAAGCTTGATCCGGAAGATATCGGGCGTTTTCTCTCTTTTGCTAAGGAGCATGAAATTAACCGGATTCTAGCCCATGCGCCCTACACCCTCAATGCATGCTCTGCAGATGAGGGGTTAAGGGAACTGGCCAGAGATACCATGAAAGATGATTTGGATCGAATGGAATATATTCCTGGTAATTGTTATAATTTTCATCCCGGCAGCCATACTGGACAGGGAGCAGAAATAGGAATCCGTTACATTTCCCATATGCTGAATCAGATTTTAAGACCGGACCAGAATACCACGGTTCTACTGGAAACGATGTCGGGAAAAGGCAGTGAAGTGGGACGAACGTTTGAGGAGCTGCGGGAAATTCTTGATCAGGTTGAGTTAAAAGAATGCATGGGGATCTGTCTGGATACCTGCCATGTCTGGGACGCAGGTTACGATATTGCCGGAGATCTGGATGGAGTTTTAAATGAATTTGACCGGATCATCGGCCTTTCCAGACTGAAAGCCATACATTTAAATGACAGTTTAAATCCCCTTGGTTCCCACAAGGACCGGCATGCAGCAATTGGAGAAGGAATGATTGGATTTGAAGCGTTAAAACGGGTCGTGGAACATCCCAGCCTTAAGAATCTGCCTTTTTATCTGGAAACACCCAACGATTTACCTGGATATGCAAAAGAAATTGCCATGATGCGGGGCAGGGGATAGTCAAGACATCATCTGTGCAGTATAATATGTAATAAAAATCTAAAGGAGGAATCGGAATGGGAATTGTAAAAGCGTTGACTTCAGCAATCGGAGGCTCACTGGCTGACCAGTGGCTGGAAGTGATAGAGGCAGGCAATATGGGAGATCAGACCCTGTTTACCAGCGGTGTAAAGGTACGGAAAGGATCCAATACAAAGGGAACTGATAATACGGTTTCAGACGGTTCTGTCATTCATGTTTACCCCAACCAGTTTATGCTTCTGGTTGATGGGGGAAAAGTAATTGACTATACAGGGGAGCCTGGATACTTTACCGTTAAGAATTCATCCATGCCCTCTCTTTTTAATGGTCAGTTAAAGGAAGCAGTCAGTGAATCCTTTGACCGGATCCGCTTTGGTGGTCAGACACCCACTGCCCAGAAGGTTTACTTCATAAATCTGCAGGAAATCAAGGGAATTAAGTTTGGAACACCCAATCCCATTAATTATTTCGATCAGTTTTATAATGCAGAGCTGTTTTTAAGAGCGCATGGCACTTATTCCATAAAAATAGCAGACCCCATTCTTTTCTATGCAGAGGCTGTACCTAAGAATGCAGATCATATTGAGGTGGAGGACATAAACGGGCAGTATTTATCGGAATTTTTAGAAGCCCTCCAGTCTTCCATTAATCAGATGTCTGCCGATGGAATCAGGATATCTTATGTAGCTTCCAAGGGGAGAGAACTGGGACAGTACATGTCAGATGTGTTAGATGACCAGTGGAGAGCCGGAAGAGGAATGGAAATCCAGTCTGTGGGAATTGCAAGCATCTCCTACGATGAAGAATCCAAATCATTGATCCAGATGAGAAATCAGGGAGCAATGCTCAGCGATCCGGGCATACGGGAAGGTTATGTTCAAGGTGCAGCAGCCAGAGGAATCGAGGCAGCGGGAAGCAATACCAATGGCTCACTGGCTGGATTTATGGGCATGGGTATGGGAATGAATACTGCAGGTGGATTTATGGGAGCTGCTTCCGCCGCCAATGCAAATCAGATGCAGATGAATCAGGCAGCAAAGAATGCAGGCGCACAGGAAACATGGACCTGCAGCTGCGGAGCGGTTAATACTGGAAAATTCTGCCCTGATTGCGGCAGCAAAAAGCCGGAAGGCCCCTGGACCTGTGGCTGCGGAGCCGTGAATACCGGTAAATTCTGTTCTGAATGCGGAAAACCCAGGCCATGAGTGGGATTATCTCTTATAAGTGTCCCAACTGCGGGGGCCCGTTAAAGTTTAATCCTCAAAAGCAGAGGTATACCTGTGAATACTGTTTGTCTGAATTCTCACAGCAAGGATTCAGGAATAAGGAAGAAAAAACGCAGGAAGAAGAGACGCAGGAAGAAAAGGCGCGGGAAGAAAAGGCGCGGGAAGAAAAGAATGAATCAGGAGTTCAATCAGAGACTTTATTATATACTTGTCCCAGCTGCGGTGCTGAACTTGTAACGGACAGCACCACTGCAGCGTCTTTTTGCTATTACTGCCATAACCCGGTTATTTTATCCGGACGGTTGAGCGGGGAATTTCATCCAGATTATGTGATTCCCTTTTCTTATGATAAAAAAGAGGCTACGGGTATCTTTCGCGACTGGCTTAAGAAGAAACGGTATATACCAAAGGCATTTTACAGTGAGGATCAGATTGAAAAGATCACAGGCGTCTATTTCCCTTATCTTCTATATAGTTGTACCACTCAGGGAAGTCTGGAAGCGAGAGCGGAGCGGATCCGGGTATGGGTAAGCGGTGACAGAAGGTTTACGGAGACTGAGACATATGAAGTTAATCGATCCGGTACCATGCCTGTAAAATTTGTTCCACGCAATGCATTAAAGAAAGCAAACCGTAAACTGGTGGAAGGCGTACTTCCATTTGAGACAGACAAATTAGAACCTTTTACAATGGGATATCTCTCCGGTTTTGTAGCAGAGCGAAGAGATATGGAGAAGCAGGAATTTACAGATGAGGTAAAGTCTGAAATCAGAAATTTTGCAGCTGATACACTGCGTAACAGCATCTCGTCCTATGATCATGTAAGGGTTGAAAATCAGGATATAAAGTTAGAGAATGAGACATGGGAATACGCACTTCTTCCTGTGTGGACGCTTACTTATAATGATGAAAGTAAAAATCGAATTTATTATTTCACCATTAATGGACAAACGGGAAAGGTATGCGGCGAAATTCCGGTTGACAAAGGGAAGCTGATGCTTCTATTTGCGAAAGTATTTGTCCCTGTGTGTCTGTTTATGCTGCTTGTGGGGTATTTTATATGAGAATAATAAAACTATTTTCTGGCATTTTAATATTCCTGATATCTGTACTCCTGTTATTTGGAAAGATGCCAGTTGCTTACGCAATGCAGAGTCAGGAACAAAGTGGGAACGAAGCAAGGGTTTATGATGATGCAGGTCTTTTCTCGGCAGATGAGAAGGCGGAATTTGAAACTACCATCCAGTCTATGAAAAAAGAGATGAATATGGATGTGGTGATAGTAACATCTGATAACACCAGCGGAAAAACTGCAAAAGAGTATGCGGAAAACTTCTATATTGAAAGAAAGTTTGGAGTGGGAAGTGATTACCGGGGTGTCCTATTTTTAATTGATATGGATAACAGGGAAATGTACATTCTGCCTGTAGGAAAGATGAACCGGTTTCTGACTGACAACAGATGGAATGCAATTCTTGATGATGCATATAAAGAGATCAGCCAGGGTGATTATGCAGCCTGTGCCAGAACTTATCTGTCGGGAGTGACCAGATATTACCGGGCAGGGATACCGGGAGGCCAGTATAATTACAATACCGATACGGGAGAAATCAGTGTTTACCGAAATATAGAGTGGTATGAAGCT
>SVDS01000034.1 GCA_015057715.1 Paenibacillaceae bacterium | reverse complement strand
TACCGGCTGAAGTATGAAAAAGTATTTATATGAAAGGGTTATTAGCCTCTTTGTAATTAATAATATACCGGAAAAATGTGACCAGATCATGATGCTTATGTGAAGAGTTTGTGAAAATGAGGAATTGACACTTTACCTGCCGATTGCTATAATTCCTATAAACATATTAATAAAGTGTGGTAAAAGGAGACTATATGAATATACAAGAGAAAGACCAGAAATTGAGGACTTATATTTCAGAATTGGAAAGTCTGGCAGTTGCTTTTTCTTCAGGGGTGGATTCAACATTTTTATTAAAAACGGCACATGAAGTTCTTGGAGATCGGGTGATTGCGGTGACAGCCAAATCCTGTTCTTTTCCGGAACGGGAGCTGAATGAGGCAATTCAGTTTTGTGAGAGAGAAGGAATCCGGCATTTTATTGTTGACAGTGAAGAACTGGATATAGAAGGTTTTAGCAGCAATCCAAAAAACAGATGCTATTTATGCAAGCATGAGTTGTTTGAAAAAGTGGCAGAAGTAGCATCCGAACATGGCATTAAACACATAGCGGAAGGCTCTAATCTGGATGATAACGGAGATTACCGCCCGGGGCTCATTGCTGTTGCAGAGCTGGGGGTTCACAGTCCCCTTCGCTATGCGCAGCTGAATAAGGAGGAAATAAGAGAGTTATCCAGGGAACTGGGGTTAAATACATGGAACAAGCAATCGTTCGCCTGCCTGTCCAGCCGGTTTGTATATGGTGAGACCATTTCCAAAGAAAAGCTTTCGATGGTTGACAAAGCGGAGCAGCTTTTACTGGACTTAGGGTTTTCCCAGGTGAGAGTTCGCATCCATGGTACAATAGCCAGAATCGAAGTGCTTCCGGATCAGATTGCCCAGCTTATTACAGAACCTAAAAAAAGTGTGATAACGGCAGAGTTTCATCGAATTGGTTTTACCTATGTGACACTGGATTTAGACGGTTACCGCATGGGGAGCATGAACTTAACGCTGAATCAGGAATAGATATAAGGAGAATCTACAGGAGAAAAACATCTTTCCTGAAGGTTCTCTTTTTTAATACTGAAATTAAAATGAAATCAACTTGTTGATTTTTTTGCCTTTTTCTGTTATATTGGTTTGTTAAACAGTCTATTGGAGAGGTACTAAAATGTTTTTATATCAGACAGTAAATGACCATGTGCGGATTTTGACATGCAGAGGATACGGGGGTGTTGTGCGTGTTCCGGAAAAGATTGGGAATCTTCCAGTGACGGAGTTGGCGGAGTATGCATTCTCCAACAGCGAGGGAAGGAATGAGATGCTTTCTCATATTGGAGATGGCATTCAAATGTGCGATGAAGAGGGAAGTCCCGCTTTTTATGAAGAAAAAGATCTGCCACCAGAAATAACAGGTGATCTTTTAGAGGATCTGTATCTACCTCCATCCATTAGAAAAATTGGAAACTATGCTTTTTATAATTGTTTTAAATTTCACCATTTGGAGTGTTACAGCTCCATAGCGGATCTGGGTTCTGGTCTGTTTACGGGATGTCTTGGAATCAGAAATCTGGACCTTCATATTACAGATAGGAGCCGCTCCTGTATGCAGGGCATTGTATCAGAGCTAAGGCAGGAACTTTATGTAAATTATCATACAAAAGATATGACTGCAAGGCTTATATTTCCTGAAATGTATGAGGAGTCGGTGGAACACACACCAGCCAGGATTATATTCCGGGAGATGCATGGATGCGGGCATTTGTACCGATATTGCTTTGACCAGTCCGAATTTCAGTTTCATAAATATGATGCATTATTTCCCCATGTCCGTGTTCAGGAATCGGATCGCCTGACTGCAGCGCTTGCTCTTTTAAGACTGTATACGCCTCTTAATCTTCTTCCCAGAGACCGGAAGATTTATGAGGATTATTTAAGGGAGCATCTACAGGCAGCCGCAGAAGCGGCACAAAAGGAAAGTGAATTATTTCACTGGCTGGCAACTGAGTATTGCAAGGAACAGACAGATTTTGACCGGATGATCGATCTGGCATCGGAAAATAATAATACGGAGCTGTTAAGTTCTCTAATGGATTTAAGACATTTGCGTTTCCCAGTAAAAAAACGTACATTTTCTCTTTAGTATGAATTGATTTTAATATTATCATTAATATAGAAAGGTGTATGAAATGGGGGATTGCTCGTTTCATACACCTTTTATTAAATGCCTGTTCATGGGTATTGACATAAATTGTAAATGGGTGTAGAATGGTGAACTGTTAGTTTACTTTAATGCACTAATATGAAAACACAATTGCGTTATTATTATTTTCTTTTTTTACTTTAATTAAAAGTAAGGCCAAAACAATAGAAAAAGAGTTTCAATTTTGTTAGAATGAATTTATATAAAATTGCTGTCTGAATGATTCATTTAGCGTTGTATATAATATTTAGGTTTTACCGTATTTAGGAAAGTATAGAAAGAAGGTAAATAGAATGATTGATCCGGTGAGACAGCGTCAGCTAGATGAACTGAACGAGGTAGAACTTGGACATGAGATACTTGGTAATGCAAGAAACGAACTTTATCTTAACTTCAGATATTTAGATGTTGCGTTAAGCAGTTTTGGATTTGAAGCTGATCGCTCTGGTTCCGGGCTCAGTACAGACGGCTATGTAATTTATTATCAGCCGGAGCTGTTGTTTTCCATGTTCCGGGGCAGTCGTATACGAATTAACCGGGCATATCTTCATATGCTTTTTCACTGTTTATTCTGGCATCTGGGTTCTATGGGGAAACGTGATAAGCAATACTGGGATCTTGCGTGCGATATTGTGGTTGAATCAATACTGGATGGATTCTATGTAAAATCAGTTTTTCAGCACCAGTCACCATACCGGCGTGAAATTTATGGCCAGATAAAAAGCAAACTTCCTGTATTCACAGCGGAAGGAATTTACCATATTCTTGTGGAAATGAATCTGTCAGAAGAAGCATTTCACCGTATGCAGGCAGAATTTTATGTGGACAGCCATGATAAGTGGGAGCAGGAAGAAGATCCCCATATGAAGATAGAACGTCAGAATAAATGGCAGGATATCAGGGATAAAATGGAAACGGAAATGGAATCCTTTGGAGAAGAGGAGGATGAATCCTCCAGACAGCTTTTGGAGCAGGTAAAGATAGAAAACCGGGAACGCTATGATTATAAACGGTTTTTAAGAAAATTCGCAGTTCTGAAAGAGGAGGCGGAGGTAGATCCTGATTCTTATGATTCCATATTCTATACATATGGCCTGACGCTCTATAAAAACATGCCTTTGATTGAACCTCTTGAGACGAGAGAAGTTTTTAAGATCGAAGATTTTGTAATCGTGATCGATACATCCATGTCTGTCTCAGGTGATCTGGTGCGAAGCTTTCTGGAGCAGACCTATGAGGTTCTTGGAGAATCGGAAAGTTATTTTCGTAAAATAAACATTCATATCATACAGTGTGATGAACAGATCCGTTCCGATGCAACAATTACAAGCAGGGAGGAAATGGAAGATTATATGAAACATTTCACTCTTTCCGGATTTGGCGGAACTGATTTTCGGCCTGCCTTTGAGCATGTAAATGGTCTGCTTAATAAAGGCGCCTTCAAGAAACTCCGGGGGTTGTTATATTTTACAGATGGAAAAGGAATCTATCCAGTAAAAATGCCTCCCTATGAAACTGCATTTGTGTTTATGGAAGATCAGTATCAGGACATATCAGTGCCAGGCTGGGCAATGAAAGTAATATTGACCAGGGAAGATCTGGAAGTAAATTAACAGGAGAACAATAAAACAATGAATATAAAACGAGCAAAAGAAGAAATTAAAAATACCATAGAGGCTTATTTGCTAAAAGATAACTACGGCACCTACGAAATTCCTGCAATGCGGCAGAGACCGGTTTTCTTAATGGGACCGCCCGGAGTGGGAAAAACACAGATTATGGAGCAGATTGCAAGAGAGTGCCAGATCGGACTGGTGGCTTATACCATCACCCATCACACAAGACAGAGCGCGGTAGGACTTCCTTTTATTACAGATAAGGAATATGGAGGAAAACAGTACCGTGTGACGGAATATACCATGAGTGAAATAGTGGCATCTGTTTATAATAAGATAGAAAGCACTGGGTTGTCGGAGGGAATTCTATTTATTGATGAAATTAACTGCGTTTCAGAAACACTGGCACCCACCATGCTTCAATTCCTTCAATATAAGACTTTTGGAAATCACCGCATACCAGAAGGCTGGATTATTGTAACTGCGGGAAATCCACCGGAGTATAACAAATCAGTTCGTGATTTTGATGTGGTTACCTTAGATCGTATAAAGCTGATTCATGTGGAGCCGGATTACGAGGTATGGAAGGCTTATGCCTATGAGCATGAAGTCCATCCTGCAGTTATTTCCTATCTGAATGCCAGAACGGAAAATTTTTGCCGGATTGAAACTACGGTAGATGGAAAATTCTTTGCAACTCCAAGAGGCTGGGAGGATTTATCAAGCTTCATTAAGATTTATGAACGTCTGGATAAGAAGCCAGACCGTGATGTAGTGGGTGAGTACATTCAGTATCCAAAGATAGCCAAGGATTTTGCCAATTATCTGGAGCTGTACTATAAGTACCGGGATGATTATCAGATTGACGAAATACTGTCTGGCACAATCCGGGAAAGTTTGTGCAACAAATTAAGCCGTGCTCCCTTTGATGAGAAGTTAAATGTAATGGGACTGCTTTTATCAAGGCTGAGTCAGCATTTTAAGAAGGTGGCTGATCAGGGAGACCGTACAGGTCTGTTAATGGAAGAACTGAAAAAAGTTGATCCGGAAACAGATGAGAACTCAAACACTTCCATGGTGGAACGGTTACAAGTCGTAAGAAGCCAGTGTAGTGAATCCGTAAAACAAAAACGGGAAGCAGGACTTTTAAACAGACGGGAAGATTTTTTATTCCGTGATGTAGAAGCTCTACTGCTTAATATAGAAGAAACGATTAAAAAAACCTCTAAAAATAATATGGAAGAGGACTGGAAGCAGATCAGGGAGATGTTTCAGGAAGAAACAGAACAATACGATATGCTTTTTGCAGAAAGTGGAAAATCCCTTGAACACGCATTTGATTTTCTGGAAGCATCCTTTGCAGCCGGCCAGGAAATGGTATTGTTTATTACAGAGTTGAATACTGGTTTTTACAGTGTGAAGTTTTTAAAAGAGTATGAGTGTGAACGCTATTATCAATATAATAAAAGTCTTTTATTTAAAGACCGGGAGGACGAAATCAGATCAAGAATCACGAGTTTGGGAAAATAATGTATAAAAACCAAGAAGCTACTCCATAATATAAGGGAAAAGGAGGTAGTGCCATGGGAAATAAAGCATTAAATTACACAGCTCTGACAATTGCCATCATCGGTGCAGTAAACTGGGGGCTGGTAGGTTTCTTCAATTTCAACCTGGTGTCATTTATTTTCGGCAGCATGACCTGGCTGACAAGGATCGTGTATGCCGTCGTAGGGATCTGCGGATTATATCTGCTTACCTTTTATGGTCATTCAGAAACAAGTACGGAAAGATAGTTGATGATGGTAGCGGGGGCGTTGCAGCATAGCAGATTAATAAGCTATGGAGCAATGCCCTTCATCTATGTTGGTTTATTCTTATATTATCCTATTAAAAATTGATATGCATGAATATTTGCGTACGGAGGACAGCAAATGGAGGCACAGTTGCGGGAAAGAACGCAGGCACAAATGCAGTTTGAATCATATCTTCGCAGGGAAAATTTATCTGAGAGTACAATCATAACTTATATATCTGCAGTAAAGTCTTATTTCACCCAATATAATGATATCAGCAAAGATAATTTATTGGCCTATAAAGGCTATCTCATGGAAAGCTATAAACCCAAAACCGTAAATTTAAAGGTTCAGGCCATGAATAAATATCTCTATTATAAAGAGCAGCAGCCGCTGCAGCTAAAAAATGTTAAGATACAGCAGAAAAATTTCCTTGAAAATGTAATTAGTAATGCAGACTATCAATATTTAAAAAAGAAATTAAAGCAGGATGGAAACATGGAATGGTATTTTGTCGTATGGTTCCTGGCCGCAACCGGCGCCAGAGTCAGTGAACTCGTACAGATCAAGGCAGAGCATGTTGAACTTGGATATCTGGACCTCTATTCCAAAGGAGGAAAGCTTCGCAGAGTCTACATTCCCGAAAAGCTGAAAAGGGAAGCGAAGATATGGATGGATCAAAATCAGATAACCAGTGGTTACTTATTTAAAAACCGCTACGGGGAACGGATTTCAACCCGGGGAGTTGGTCAGCAGTTAAAACGATATGCTATAAAATACGGACTTGACCCTGATGTGGTCTATCCTCACTCCTTTCGCCATAGATACGCAAAGAATTTTCTGGAAAAATACAACGACATATCATTTCTTGCTGACCTTATGGGGCATGAAAGTATTGAGACCACAAGGATTTATTTAAGAAGGACGGCTACGGAGCAGCAGAGCCTGATTGATAAAATTGTTACATGGTGAAAGAACCATTTAATTAGAAAAAAGACAAACGAAAAAGAGCCTTAACTCGTCTGAAAACAGACAGGTTTAGGCTCTTTTTTTGATTTATATTGACCTTTACCGGGCACCATTGATTAAAACAGGTGTAATTTTGCATGTTCCCATAATGTGTATTATAGGAACATATACTGCGCAGGCAAAAGTTGATTATATCCTTTAAATACGCGTGAATTACTCACTAAAATGTATATCGGCTAAAGAAAAATTATAATAAGGATTTTTTTAAAAAAACTAGAAGTTACATAAAATATAAGAAAAATAGATAAAAACAGGTTGTTGTAATACACATTCTGGGAATATATGCCAATTGGTTGTAAAAATAGTAATGCAGGCTTCGTAAAAACAAGGAGGTGACGCGAATGTTATCGTTAGGAAGGAATCCAGGAGAGTATCTCGTAATCAATGGAAACATAGTAATTCAGGTGGTGTCCGTGGAAGGAGATTTAAGACTTGCCATTGATGCTCCAAAAGATATTTCCATTGTAAGAGGAGAGATTTATGAAAAAGGTCACCCAATTCCCCAATGTTTGAAAAAACTTAGGGAAAGGCACTTACGTTGGTAAAAACAGTTTACTACGCTTTCAGCTTTTTCCTCAAGGGCCCGAGGGAAAGTTAGAAATAAAAAACAAAAGTAACATGAGGGAAATGGAAGTCCCTGTCATAATTCAAGGAGGTAATACATATGAGAATTCAACACAATATTGCAGCATTAAATGCCTACAGGCAGTTAGGAAACAACAACAATACGGTATCAAAGAACCTGGAGAAATTATCCTCTGGATATCGTATTAACCGCGCAGGTGATGATGCTGCCGGTCTAGCTATTTCTGAAAAGATGAGAGCGCAGATCACAGGTCTTGAGACAGCTCAGAAAAATGCGAATGACGGTATCTCACTGGTACAGACAGCAGAAGGTGCTTTAACAGAAGTTCATTCTATGCTGAACCGTATGGTGGAACTTGCTGATCAGTCTGCAAATGCTACTTATCAGGATAACGTAGACAGGGAAAACCTTCAGAAGGAAGTTACTTCTTTGAAGGCAGAAATTAATCGTATTTCAGATAGTACGAATTTCAACGGTATCAACTTGTTGGATGGTTCAGTTAACCAGACAAAAGCCATTACAACTGCCGCAATTACTGTTAAGACAAACCCGGCCGAAACTACTAAGGCTCTTGGGGCATTTGATAAGGTAACCTCTGGTAAAAAAGAAGCAGCAACAACAGCAGTTGATTATTCAGCGAAACTATATGTAGGAAATATTACAAATACGAATAGTGCAGCAAAAAATCTTGTATTTAATTATAAGGACAATACTGGCGCGGATCAGACGGTTAAAATTGAAATTGCTGCTGGTAAGGGTATTACTACTGATAACATTGCTGATGCATTTGCTGGAGGTGCATCCGGTAATATATCGGCAGTAACCGATTCTGGTACAGCATTTGCAGGAGCCGGTGAAGCTGGTAAGTTTACTGATCTCTATGACGTATCCGCTGATGGAAATATCATTACAATTACAGCCAAAGCAGATAAGTCTGCAGCTGGTACTGGAGACATTGTAGATGGTTCTAAGTTAGGTGATGTCTCTGTAGATGTAAGTGATATTGATGCAGCTGATATAGCTACGGCTACTGCAACATTAAAAGAGAAATATAATGGAACAACTGAAAACCCAATTGGGTATGGCAAACTGGCAGGAAAGGAAACTGATTATATTAAAGGATTATCAGCTTCTTATCAGGTAGCAAGTAAAGAACTGACTTTAGACTTAGACAGTTCAAATGCAGGTAAGTCAGCACATAACAGAGCTGTTACGGTAGGCGACAGAACATATGTTATCCAGAGCAGCAATGCTGAATTAAAGGGGTTGCCAACAGATTCATCAGAAAGAGCTAAATATACAACCGTAACTGTCAATGACAGCGACAATGCGGATGCAGTAGCTGACAAACTGGCAGCTGCAATAACCGCAGAAGAAAGTGGAACAAATAACAACGGAGGTTATGTTGCATCTTCTGCGTCGGGCGGTAAAATTACAATTTCAGAGTCTACATCAAGAGGCGCTGTTATAAGAGATGATGCATCAAAAGACGCAACTAATGCAACAGGAATAGCTACAGCAAAACAGCTTACTCTTGTCTCTGCAAGTGCTGACACAGGAAATGGAACACTGGCAACCTTTGATGCTTCCAAGATGGCAAACGGTACCAGTATTTCCGTTAACGGAAAGAATTATACCTTTGTCAATAAGGCTGACGAAGAAGTAGCTGAGGGTGATACGAAGATTGTATACTCTGCAAGTGACACAAGTGAAGAACTGGCATCAAAACTTGCTGATAAGCTTACTGAGGATGGAGTTACCGGAGCAAGTGCGCAAGGTGCCGCAGTAAAACTGAATGAATCTAATTTAACAAAGTCAGCATCTGCACAAGGAGCAGGTCTTACTCTTCAAATTGGTGATACAGCAGATAACTTTAACAGAATGTCAGTTAAAATTTCTTCAACCAGTGCAAAATCACTGGGAATTGAAGGTGTTGATATCAGTACTGATTCTGGGGCAACTGCAGCAATTGCAGTTATAAAAAATGCAATCAATTCCGTTTCCTCTACCCGTGGTGACCTAGGCGCAATTCAAAACCGATTAGATCATACAATTAACAACTTAAATGTAACAAGTGAAAATATGTCAGCTGCTGAAAGCCGTGTACGTGATGTTGATATGGCAAAAGAAATGATGGCTTATACCAAGAACAACATCCTGGTTCAGGCATCTCAGTCCATGCTGGCACAGGCAAACCAGGTTCCACAGGGCGTTCTGCAGTTATTAAAGTAATAATTGTAAAACGTCAGTATTATTTACCAGACCGCTGCATCGTAATGCAGCGGTCTGTTTGGCGTGTAATATGACCGGGCTATGATGTTTGATTTTTTTGTGCTATACTCTTAATCAAAAGCAACGCCAACCAGTTTATTGCTGTTGGCTCCATTAGGAGGTATGCGATGTTTTTCATATGCGGAATGAGTCAGGGGAAAAAGCTGTTGGATTATACCAAGACAGTTATCTGCTCTTTATGCGGAGGCTATGGCAGATATCAGGTCTTTATGACCTACAGCTATTTCAGTGTATTTTTTATCCCCATCATAAAATGGAACAGGCATTATTATGTACAGATGTCCTGTTGTAATACCGTTTACGAGCTGGATGGAGAAAAGGGTAAGAAGTTAAGCAAAAGAGAGCCGGTTGAAATTGAGGAGGGGGATTTAACTCTGGTTCAATCCGGACAAAGAAGCGCAGAGTGGAATAAGAGGCAATGCTCCCACTGCGGATATGAAACAACTGAGGATTTTGAATACTGTCCCAAATGCGGACAAAGATTTTAAAACAGCCGTACCGGAGTATTTCCGGAACGGCTGTTTTTTCGGGTTTTGCACATTAGATAATAATATCCTTTAATGCTCGCTTGGGAACATAATGAATCTGATTTTCATCTCTGTAATACTTGACGCTTCCGTCTTCCTTAACAGGAACGATGACAACCTCTTCCTTTGGCTTTCCAAGAGCCAGAACAAGATCAATAGAATAAAGAGAGGTATCAATACCAAGCGCTTCAGCCAGCTGGCTACGCCGTACATTTCCAAGCATGCAGCCGCCGTAACCTTTTTCTACTGCTCCAAGCATCATGGTCTGAGCTGCAATGCCATCATCGGTAAGCTTGTTCTTACCAAGTGATAAATCACAGAGAATGATGATATAGGCAGATGGGCGCTCCCCTTCATCGGGACCGTCCCAGTCAGGAAGTGCTCCCGCCCAGCCTAAAGTATCAAATATCAGTGCATTTTCCTCTGGTGTATTGCTGATCTTAAATTTCAATGCCTGTGAGTTGGCCGTGGAAGCAGTAAGCCTCGCCAGATCAATGAGCTCTATTAAATCCTCTTTAGATATCTGGCACTCCTGATAGAAGCGTCGGTATGTACGGCATTTGGAAACGAGATCCTTTAACATAGTAGATTCCTCCTGTTATCATATTCAATCAGTATTTATTTATAAAGTATAGCAGGTATCAAATTGATCTGCAACGAATAAAAAGGAAATGAATTTGGCAATATAGCACAAAAATTAAGCTGTTACAGCTTATAAAACTGGTTTATTTTTCGAATGGACAAAATACAAACAAATAGAATAAAAAAAACTCAAGAGCATAAATTCATAATTTATTGTTAGACATATTATCCCCATTTGTAAATTTAATTAAGAATTTACCACTTTTATATTAAGAAAAAAATCATAATGAATTCATTGACTTTATTTTCTTAAGGTGTTAAACTGTGTCTCGGCTTTAGAAATTAATAAAAAAGGCCGCGGCATACATATTTAACAATAAACACAGGTAGCCGCAAGGAGGAGAAATATTATGAAATTAACAACAAAGAAACTGGTACTTACAGGATTAGCAGTATTAACAATGGCAGCAATTTCTGCATGTGGAAGCACAAAGACTGCTGAAACAACAGCAGCAACAGAAGTTACAACAGAAGCAGCTACAACAGAAGCAGTTACAACAGAAGCAGCTACAAAAGAAGAAGCTACAAAAGAAGAATCTTCTGAGTCTGTAGAAGAAACAACTGAAGAAGCATCTGCAAAAGAGTCTTCTGAAGAAGCTTCCAGCGTAGAAGCAACTACTGAAGCTACAGAAACTACAAAGGCTGCTAACTAATTATTATAGAAAAAACAGCTTAGATGGAATGAAAATTTCCGCAGGCGGGGACAGATGTCTCCGCCTTTTTTGCGCGCATCTGCTATGCAGAATGGATCAGTATGTGATATAATTTCTCCAAACAGTCATTAAAAGGAGGCCGCTTCTTATGAAAATTACTTATGTTCATCACAGTGCATTCCTGGCAGACTTATCGTCTGCTGCTCTGCTATTTGATTATACCCAGGGTACACTTCCGGACCTGGATACCAATAAACCACTTTTTATATTCGCCAGTCATCGCCATGGAGATCATTATTCGGATAAAATTTTTGAGTTGGGGAACGGACTTAAAGAAGTTCATTATGTTCTATCTGACGATATCTCCAGAAAAAAGATTGGTGAGGAACAAAGAAGACATATCTCATTTGTTAAACCCGGAGAAACGCTCACCCTTACGTATGGTACAGGAGATAATCTGGCATTGGAGATTACCATGTTTAAATCCACAGATGAGGGCGTCGCATTTCTCATAAAAGTGGATGGAACCGTGATTTACCATGCCGGGGATCTAAACAACTGGAGATGGGAAGGCGAGCCAGAGGAATGGAACCGGAATATGGCTAAGAACTATTCATTAGAAGTGGACAAGCTGGCAGGAGAGAAAATTGATGCGGCATTTCTGCCTCTGGATCCAAGACAGGAGGAAAACTTCTATCTGGGTTTTGATGAATTTATGAGAAAAGCGGAAGTAGTGCATGCATTTCCCATGCACTGCTGGGATGATTATTCCGTAATAGGGCGTTTAAAATCAATGGAAGTTTCCAGTCCTTACCGGGACCGGATTGTTATGATGGAAAGAGACGGAGAATCGTTTATTTTGGAACAGGAGCCTCAAATTCATGAATGAGCGGAAGGCGGAAGAACGGGAGGTCTTAGATGCGGCCATGCTGGCCGGTCATATTCTGCTGGAAAATGGTGCTGAGATTTTCCGGGTGGAAGAAACCATGGACCGGATCTGCCGTCATTATGGAATAAAATCCTGCAGTTCCTTTGTGTTAAGCAATGGGATTTTTACCACGGCAGGAGATGAGAGAGAAGAGATATTTGCAAAGGTTCAGCACATTCCGGTGAGCGGCACACATTTAGACCGTGTTGCTGCAGTGAATCAGCTTTCCAGGGAGATTGAAGCAGGTTCTTTAACTCCCCATGCAGTAAGACAAAGACTGGATCAGATACAGCGGATGCCTGGAAAGTCAAAGAAGATGCAGATTCTGGCATCAGGGGTAGGAAGTGCCTGCTTTTGTTATCTGTTCGGAGGTAATGTAAAAGATGCGGCAGCTGCGTTTTTCTCCGGAGTGGTGCTATATGGATATATCATTTTTCTGGCAGGTCCTCATCTTACCAAGCTGGTGGCTAATATTGGAGGAGGAGCGCTGGTCACTGCGCTGTGCACTCTTTTGTACAAGTTTCATCTGGGAGAACATTTAAACTTTATGATTATTGGTTCAATTATGCCTTTGATTCCAGGAGTTGCATTTACCAACGCGATTCGTGATATTGCAGACGGAGATTATATAGCTGGTTCTGTGCGTATGATGGATGCTCTGCTGGTATTCTTCTGCATTGCCATGGGAGTAGGGCTGGTATTCAGCCTCCTTCACCGGTTTACAGGAGGTGCATTTTTATGATGGCTGTCTGTGAGATGGCAGTTGCAGCCCTTGGTACGGTTGCATTCGCCCTCCTGTTTGGAGTACCTGCCATATACTACCCTTATTGCGGTTTAATTGGGGGAACAGGCTGGTTCGTATATAGCATGCTGGCACAGGGATTTTCAGAGCCGGCATCTGCAATGTTTGCAACCATTGCTGTAATTCTTCTTTCCAGAATATTTGCGGTCAGAAAACAGTGCCCGGTAACCATCTTTTTGATTTCCGGTATTTTTCCATTAGTTCCAGGTACGCTGGTATATTGGACTGCTTACTATATTGTAACCGACGAAATAGCACTTGCTGCACGAACTGGGTTTCTTGCTCTGAAAGTAGCGGTTGCAATCGTGCTGGGTATTGTGTTTGTTTTTGAACTGCCTCAGGGATTCTTCCGCTTTGCGGCAAAGAAGGATAAACGGGCATTAAAAGAGAAAGGGAGAAAGAAACGATGATATGGATTAAAAATGTTCACGTAATTGATCCGGCAACCCGGACAGAGCAGGATATGGATATCTGCATAGAAGATGGAATCATAGCCGGGATGGGAACGGATCAGAATCCTCCCGGGGCAGGGACTTCAAAAAATGATGTAGTAATTGATGGTACCGGTCTTATAGCAGCGCCGGGTCTTGTGGACGTACATGTTCATTTCCGGGATCCGGGGCTTACTTACAAGGAAGACATTCAGACAGGTGCAAGAGCAGCAGCCAAAGGTGGTTTTACAACAGTTGTATGTATGGCTAATACAAAGCCTCCTGTTGATAATATTAAAACGTTAGAATATGTAAAAAAAGAAGGGGAGAAAACCGGAATTCATGTCCTCCATGCAGCAGCTGTATCAAAAGGAATGAAGGGTCGTGAGCTGACTGATATGGAGGCACTGGCAGCCCATGGAGCAGCAGGCTTTACCGATGATGGGATTCCGCTGATGGATGCGGAGCTTGTAAAAAGAGCCATGGAAAAAGCGGCCAGTTTAAATCTCCCTTTAAGCTTTCACGAAGAAGATCCTGCATTAATCGAGAACAACGGAATCAATCATGGGGCGGTATCAGACCAGCTTGGTATCTATGGTTCCCCTGCAGAGGCGGAGGACAGTCTGGTGGCAAGAGACTGTATGCTTGCTCTCCACACGAAGGCTGCGGTAGATATTCAGCATATCAGTTCGGCAGCATCGGTACGTATGGTACAGTTTGCAAAGGATTTAGGGGCAGACGTTTATGCAGAAGTGACACCCCACCACTTCACATTGACAGAAGAGGCGGTTCTATCTTATGGAAGTCTGGCTAAGATGAATCCCCCTCTTCGGACAGAGGCAGACCGTATGGCTGTAATAGAAGGTCTTAAAAATGGAAGCATTGATATCATAGCCACCGATCACGCACCTCACAGTACGGAAGAGAAGGCCAAGCCTTTACTGGAGGCACCCAGTGGAATTATCGGACTGGAAACGGCTCTTGGGCTGGGAGTAACCACTTTGGTGCGTCAGGGCCATTTAACCATGATGCAGCTGTTGGAAAAGATGAGTATCAATCCGGCAAAATTATATCGTCTGGACTGTGGAATGCTGAGAACCGGTGGTGTTGCAGATCTGGTAATATTTAATCCCAACGAGGAATGGACCGCAGGTGAATATGTTTCCAAATCATCTAATTCTCCATTTACCGGGAAAAAGCTTTTTGGAAAAGTAAAATATACCATCTGCAAAGGTAAAATTGTCTATCAGGATGAACAGGATTAATCGGATAAACATGAGAAAAGGATAAGAGATGGAAATCAGGGCACAGGACTCTGTTGTCCCGGGGGAATTAAAAACAGAGGGGATAGCTGAGGGTAAAGTAAGTGGTAAAGCAGACTTGTATCTGTCTGTTGAAGCATTAAAAGCAAACGAGAAATTAATTGCAGGAGAAATTGTGCTTAATCAGGTGGCTGCTCAGACTCAGTCTATGAAGGAAGAGGCAAAAGCGGAATCTGAAAAAACTGAAAAATCCAGGTCTGTCAGAGATACTGCTTCAGTTAGTGATTCTCCTGAGATTTGGGATGAGGAAGAATGGAGGGAGGCCTTTCATGAGATAACAGGCTGGACTCCATCTGAAACCCTTCCACTTTCGGAGGAATTAAAAGAGCTGGCAAGAATATACGAGGAACTTCTTTTGGCAGTTATCACCCATGGAACACAAGAGGGCCAGGAAGCAGGGCAGCTCAATCAGGAATTGTCTGTGATGCTGCAAAAGCTTCTGATGTCCCGGCTTGGAGATCTGGAGCTTCTGTTAAGTAATTACGGATCTGCCATAAGTCTTAATGCATTGAGGGCAGCTATCTGCCGAAGTGTTATGGGGAAAAATTTTACGGAGGCAGAGCTGAATCAGATATTCGGACGCAGCGGCATGGAGGGAAAGCAGGTAAGTGCTTCTAATGAAGGCGGAATCAGGATCCCGGTTTCCACAGGAGATAGTGAAACCGGTATGGGAATTATTTACCAGCCAACAGCCTCAGGAACCATTAAAAATAATCCCGGGTATGCCAGGAATCTGATGGATGAGACTTCTTTGACCATTCTGGAAAAAGGCGGGCCCTTCAAGAAAATTGCTGGAAAAGCCCAGGGAGCCAGTTTAACCATTTCCCCCCTGAAAACGGGAAGGGTATATGAAATAGGCGATCTGGAGGCTGCACAGCGGTTTGCATCTTACATGAACCGGGAAGGAAATTTATTCCAAGTATCAGCACTGTCAGGTAAAAGCGAAGAGCTCTTGGGATTTTTAGCCGCTCTTATGTCAATAAAAACACAAATCTTTGTATCAGGTCTGGGAGCGGAAAAAGGGATCGCCATGGATTTAAGAGAAGCCTGTGATCGGATGACCGATGAATTAATTCAGGAGATGGTGAACCAGTCCTCTCTAAAATATTCCGTTGGGAGAAAACCGGTATTTGAAGCAAAGGATGTATACCGGATCTTTTATTACATGATGAATCTTTACCAGAACAAGGCAGATGTAAATGAGACGGCCAATAAAGGAATTCGCTACGCCTATCAGCAGTTTCTAAAGAAAAAAGAAGTTTCGGAAATTAAGAGAGAGCCGGAACCCTTTTTTACAAAAGGTAAGAATGAACCTTCAGAGGATTTTAAGGAAGGCAGGAAACAGATAGAACGGGATTGGAACGGATTTACGGAATTTTTAAACAACGGACATTCTTCGGATATCCCTCAGGGAGTTCTGGTGCTGAGTCCCTGGGGGATGCTGGCGGAGCCGGAAACTTCCAGGGAGGAAAGCGATGGGAATAAAAGTCCCGCGTTTTTCCTTGGTGGGGGCGCAGCCCTTGTAATACTGATTATAATCATTTCTTTTATCTGGTTTTAGAACTATTATACATAAATTTCTTCTTTACAGAAAAACTTTACTGTGCTACCATGGTAACACATGAAAATTAAGAGGAGGATTTATGTTATGAAAAAAATAGTGATTCTGGCAGCAGCAATATTAGGAACAGCAGCGTTATTAAGCGGCTGTGCAGGAAAGAAAGAAGCACCTGCGGCGGCAGAGACAACAAAGGCAGAGTCTTCATCTGCAGATACAACAAAAGCCCAGGAAACATCTTCGGCAACTTCTGAAAAAGATACGTTTACAGTGGGATTTGATCAGGATTTTCCTCCCATGGGATTTGTGGGAGATAATGGAGAGTATACAGGATTTGATTTAGATCTTGCAAAAGAAGTGGCAGACCGCCTGGGTAAAAAGTTTGTAGCTCAGCCAATCGCCTGGGACGCAAAGGATATGGAACTGGAAAGCGGCAACATTGACTGTATCTGGAATGGATTTACCATTACTGGAAGAGAAGACGGTTATACATGGTCAAAGCCTTATATGGCAAACAGACAGGTCTTTGTTGTGGCAAAGGACTCCGGAATCAAGACACTTGCGGATCTTTCCGGAAAAGTAGTGGAGGTACAGGCTGACTCTTCTGCAGAAGCTGCATTAAAGGATAATGATACATTAGCCAAAACATTTAAGACACTTCAGACCACACCAGATTATAATACTGCATTTATGGATCTGGAGATGGGAGCAGTTAACTGCGTGGCTATGGATGAGATTGTAGCTGCTTATCAGATTCAGCAGAGAAAGTCAGATTTCGTGATTCTTGATGAAGCACTTGCAGCAGAGGAGTACGGAGTTGGCTTTAAAAAGGGAAATGATGCATTGAGAGACAAGGTGCAGGAGCAGCTGGAGGCAATGGCAGCAGACGGAACCTTAAAGACCGTTTCTGAAAAATGGTTCGGTAAGGATGTAACAACAATAGGAAAATAATTGATACTGACGGAGGGGCAATCATGGCTTTTACAAAGATACTTACACAACTGGCAGGAGGAATGTGGGTCAGCATCCAGATCTTTCTGGTAACACTCATCTTTTCTCTTCCTCTGGGACTTCTGGTCTCCTTTGGGAGGATGTCAAAAAACCGGGTCATAGAGGCCATTGTTAAATTCTATATTTCAGTCATGAGAGGAACCCCTCTGATGCTTCAGCTTATGGTGGTGTATTTCGGCCCTTATTACCTTTTTGGAGTAAAGGTGGGGAACGGATACCGCCTTTGGGCTGCATTTATCGGTTTCGTGATTAACTATGCGGCTTACTTTGCTGAAATCTACAGAAGCGGCATTCAATCCATGCCTGCCGGACAGTATGAGGCGGCAAAGCTTCTGGGATACTCAAAGAACCAGACCTTTTTTAGAATCATATTTCCCCAGGTAGTAAAACGGATTCTTCCGTCAGTCACCAACGAGGTAATAACTTTGGTAAAGGATACCTCCCTTGCGTTTACCATCAGCGTGCTGGAGATGTTTGCCGTAGCCAAGGCGCTGGCATCCTCACAGACAAGTCTGATCCCCTTTGTGGCAGCAGGTCTTTTCTATTATGTATTTAATCTGGTAGTGGCTATGCTGATGGAATACATAGAAAAACGGATGAATTATTACCAATAGGAGGAATCGAAATGCACGTACTGGAAATGAACCATGTGGAAAAATCATTTAATGAACAGAACGTCCTTCGGGACATTTCTCTGTCTGTAAAAGAAGGGGAGATTCTTTCTGTCATCGGGCCTTCCGGTTCCGGAAAGTCCACACTCCTTCGATGTGCCACAATGCTGGAACAGATGGATAAAGGAGAACTGTTTTACCTGGGAGAAAAGGCGGCGTGGAACGGAAGCGACGGAACGACTGTCTATGCAAAGAAGGAAAAGCTGAAAGAGATCCAGAAGAATTATGGTCTTGTTTTTCAGAATTTTAATTTATTTCCTCATATGACCGTATTAAATAATATCATTGATGCACCAATTCATGTTCAGAAACGGAGCAAAGAGGATGCCATAAAAGAGGCTGCGGAGCTTCTTCAGAAAATGGGGCTTGCTGATAAAGCAGAGGCCTATCCCTGCCAGCTCTCTGGTGGGCAGTGCCAGAGGGTGGCAATTGCCAGAGCACTGGCTCTGAACCCAAAGATTCTCTTTTTCGATGAGCCTACCTCTGCACTGGATCCGGAGCTGACCGGTGAAGTGCTTAAGGTTATTAAATCCCTTGCCGATCTGCATATTGCCATGGTAATTGTCACCCATGAGATGGCATTTGCCAGAGATATCTCTGACAGGGTAATTTTTATGGCAGAGGGTGTTATTGTTGAGGAAGGGACTCCAGAGGAAGTGTTTGCGTCCAACAATGTCAGGACACAGAGCTTTCTTGGGCGGTATGGAGATATTTTGTAGGAATATAATCTAATATGTTTTTTATAATACCCTGGAAGCACATCGTTAAAGTGTGTTTTTGGGGTATTGTTGATTATAGTTATATAGGGAATTAGCTGACTAATGCAATAAATATCTAAAGATAATATTTTATTGACATACTATCAATTGATAGAATATAATAAGATTAAGGGGGTGAAGTTGTGAGTCAAAAGATAATTTCGCAAAAAGAAGAAGTGATTTTATTTCTAAAAAATCTAAAGGAAGTACTGACTGATCCTGGTTTTGATATATCAAAGGATTTAGATATATTATTAAAAAAGAAGACCGAGTTACCAACTGATCCATATACAACATTTAATACAATCCAAGAGCTGGAATTTGATAGATATGATATTACGAATCAACTTTTAACCTTGAATCTTACTGAATATATGGAAACATTTATTGATGATAAGGATGATACGCTTCCACCTTTTTTTGCATTTGGTAGGGTAATAAAAAGTCGGGAAGTATATATTAAGGCTAAAATTCGTGATAAAAAGAATTGTAAAGTATTTTGTGTTTCTTTTCATTTTGCAAGATTCCCATTACCAATTGTAAGGCCGTATATGTAAATTGATAAGAGAGGAGAAGCCCGCTATGAATAATGATTTTTTAATTAGTATAGTTGAAATGGATTGTCCTATATGCGATAAAGTTCATAAATTAGAGCAAAGAAAAAGGATAACGCAATCAATTGTTAAAGACGAAGTTGTCAACTATGAAGAGATTTATTTCTTATGCCCTAATTGTGATGAAGAAGAAAACGAATTTGTCCCAGCTGGATTGATGGATGAAAATTTGTTAAGGGCAAGAGATGCTTATCGACAGGAAAAGGGATTATTGACATCAAAAGAAATAGTTGATATAAGAAATTATTATAATTTAACTCAAGTTGATTTTTCTGCGCTATTGGGGTGGGGCGATGTTACTATTACAAGGTATGAAACAAAGACTATCCAGGACGAGACTTATGATAATATCATGAGGCTGGTTTTGAAAAACCCCATGTTTGCTTTAGAGTGTATAAATAAGCATAAGGATAGATTCAGTTTGGAAAAGTATGAACGCATTCGCAAAAGCATTATAAATAAAGTTGAAGCGGTGGGGAATCTTTATCTTAAGATACAGGAAATAAACAGCCTCTATGTAAATTATTATGAAGAAAATGATATAAATGGTTATAAACTGTTAAGCATTGAAAAGGTGGCAAATGTTATGGGGTATTATGCCCAATTTATTGAAAACCTTTATAAAGTAAAGTTAATGAAACTTCTTTGGTATACAGATTCTGTTTTTTTTAGAAGATGTGGTAAGTCTATGACAGGATTGGTATACAAACACATGCCTCTTGGAGCACTTCCAATAGGTCATGATGAAATAATTTCATTGCCTACTGTAAAAGTTGTAGATGAGATGATACGAGATGATATTTGTTATAGAATCCAGCCAGATAAAGAAGTAAAGATATCTGAATTTTCTTTAGAAGAATTAAGCGTTCTTCAATTGGTTGCTACAACTTTTAAATATTATAATACAAAAGAAATTATTGATTATATGCATATGGAAAAAGCGTATAGAGAAACAGTACCAAATCAGATCATTCCATACAGTTTGGCCAGTCAATTAAATGCGTTAAAATAAAAATATATATGTACCTGTTATAAATAACTTAAGAAAAAAGATAAAAACTTTTCACAAACGGATGATATACTAAATGCGATATACCAGGAAATGGCAAACATAGAAAAGAGGATGCTTTATGAAAAGAACCTTAATGATCGCATTAGCAGTCTGTACAGCAGTTATATTATCGGCCTGCGGGAAATCGTCAAAGCCGGCGCAAAACGAAGCTGGTACCGTTACACAGACAGAAACTTCAAATGAAACTTCTCCGGCGGCAAGTACACAGGCACCCGGAAGTACAGCAGAATTTAAGATATTAACCGGTAAAGTCACGGAGGTATCTGATAATATGGAATCCATGACTGTTTTAGATGGAGAGTCGAAAACTGTTTTTCATCTGGATAATGCTGTAGTGGAAACCTCCTACGCACTGGAACCGGATGTGAAAGTTTCCATCATCTACAAAGGTGAGATATCAGGGTCTGACACGACCAATGCAAAGGTGATTCTGGTCCTTGATGCCCAGGATAAGATGGAAGTAAAAGAAGTGACTGGAACCGTAAAGGATCAGGCCATGAGCACGTTTACCATTGATACAGGTTCAGCAAAAGAGATGGGATTTATCAAAGATAACTGCGAAGGACTGGATTCCGGTGTACTTGGAAATGCTACAGATGACAGCAACGGAAGCGGAGCTTTGGTAAAAGTTACCTATGTTACGGTTACCTATGATGCAGGCAGTGAATCAAACTTCCCCTTAAAGGTGGAAGCGGCGAAGTAAAACCAGGTGTAAATCCCGGATTGGCAGGGCTTTTTTGATAAAAGGCTTGCAAATTCGGGATTTTCATGTACAATAAGAGAGATGACAGAAAAGGGGCCAAAAGACCCCTATTTTGATGATTTCGGCCACGACTTTGCTGAAATCAGAAGCAGAGCTTACGATATGGAATATAACCAGATTTCAGAAAGGGAATTAAGATGATTAGTGCACATAACGTAACATTAAGACTTGGAAAAAAAGCATTGTTTGAAGATGTAAATATTAAGTTTACGGAAGGCAACTGTTATGGCTTAATCGGTGCCAATGGTGCCGGAAAATCCACGTTCTTAAAAATTCTTTCCGGGGAACTGGAGCCTACTGGCGGTGATATTGTAATCACACCTGGCCAGAGACTTTCTTTCTTAAAACAGGACCATTTTAGATATGATGAGAGTCAGGTTCTTGATACAGTCATCATGGGAAATGTAAGATTATATGAGATCATGAAAGAAAAGGATGCGATCTACGCGAAGGAGGACTTCACGGATGAAGATGGCATTAAGGCTGCAGATCTGGAGGGAGAGTTCGCTACCATGAATGGTTGGGAAGCGGAATCCGATGCAGCTAACTTATTAAACGGTCTTGGAATTGAGACTGACTTACACTATAAACTGATGAAGGATTTAACCGGAGCCCAGAAGGTAAAAGTGCTTCTTGCACAGGCACTCTTTGGCAATCCTGATATTCTTCTGTTAGATGAGCCGACCAACCATTTGGATCTGGATGCCATTGCCTGGCTGGAAGAGTTCTTGATAAACTTTGAGAATACGGTAATCGTGGTTTCCCATGACCGTTACTTCTTAAACAAGGTTTGTACCCATATCGCGGATATTGACTACAGCAAGATCCAGCTGTATGCCGGTAACTATGATTTCTGGTATGAGTCAAGTCAGCTTATGGTAAAGCAGATGAAGGAAGCCAACAGAAAGAAAGAAGAAAAGATTAAGGAGCTGCAGGATTTTATTCAGCGCTTCTCAGCCAATGCTTCCAAATCCAAGCAGGCTACTTCCAGAAAACGTGCGTTAGAGAAAATCGAGCTGGATGATATTAAACCTTCCAGCCGTAAATATCCTTATATCGACTTCCGTCCGGCACGCGAGATTGGTAATGAGGTTCTTACCGTGAATGATTTAACCAAAACCATTGACGGTGTGAAGATTCTTGATCATATTTCCTTTACACTCACCAGAGAAGATAAGGTGGCTTTTGTTGGACCTAATGAGCTTGCAAAAACCGTTCTGTTTAAGATCCTTTCCGGAGAGATGGAACCGGATGAGGGCGATTATAAATGGGGTCTTACCACTACCCAGAGCTATTTCCCCAAAGACAACACAGCAGAGTTTGATAACGATGATACCATCGTGGACTGGCTGACCCAGTACTCTCCTGAGAAGGATGCAACTTATGTCCGCGGATTCCTTGGACGTATGTTGTTTGCCGGAGAAGACGGCGTGAAGAAGGTCCGTGTTTTATCCGGTGGTGAGAAAGTCCGCTGTATGCTTTCAAAGCTGATGATAACCGGTGCCAATGTACTGCTTTTAGACGAGCCTACAGACCACCTGGATATGGAATCCATTACAGCATTGAACAACGGACTGGTGAAATTTCAGGGAGTGCTCCTCTTTTCCTCCCGTGACCATCAGATCGTAGAGACAACAGCAAACCGCATTATGGAAATCGTAGGCGGACAGCTGATCGATAAAATTACTACTTATGACGAGTATCTGGAAAGTGATGAAATGGCTCGTAAGAGACAGGTATTTACTTTGACAGAAGAACAGGTGACTGAAAACGAGTAATAAAAAGGCCGCTGCGCTGCAGGTTATGATACCTGCATAGCAGCGGCTTTCCTATTCATGAAACTATTTTAATCCATTATACAATGTGTCAAGAAGCTCTCCATTGGAATCCTGACCAAGCTCCCATACCATGGCACCGCCTAACTTCTTTGATTTAATATAATCTGTTTTATAAGCGATGGACTGTGGGTCTTCATAGCTGATGAAAATTGTTCCGTTAAATAACCATGGAACCATTGACTGAGAGTGAAAATATCTGGTATAACCGGTTTTATTTAAATAATTTGCCTTGATGTCCTTGTAGCTGATGGAGTTGGCACCGCCGTATGTCTGGTATAAACCGTTATTAGAATTATTTACGGAAGAGTACAGGTATCCATAGAACGGAATGCCCATAACCAGCTTATCAGCAGGGAAGGAAGCGTTTAACCAGGCAGTGACTCCGGAGTCCACGCTAGCTTTATATTGAGGTGAAGAATCGTTGTTATTATAAAGAGGGGCCAGTAAATCCGTATAAGGATCCCAGGTTCCGTGCAAATCATATGTCATAATATTTGCGTAATCCAGATATTGAGCCAGTTTAGCCATTTCTACATTTTTTACATAAGAAGCATCTGCTCCTCCGGCAATGGTAAGAAGATAGTGTTTCTGGTCCATGGAACCGCGGGCATCCAGCTTTTCTCTGATTTTTTGAAGAAGCAGGGTGAAATTCTGTTTATCCTCCGGCCGTCTGGTGTTGGTTGTCAGACCTCCGCTTACGGGATATTCCCAGTCCAGATCGATGCCGTCAAATCCATATTTTGTGATAAAATCCACTGCACTGTCTGCAAAAGCATTTCTGGAAGCATCGGTCAGAGCCGCATCTGAGAATTTTCCAGACCAGTTCCAGCCGCCAACGGAAATCAGTGTTTTTAAATTTGGATTTTGTAATTTTAATGAATTTAAAAGCCTTATATTATTGGGGTCCACATCCGGATATCCCAGAGTAATCTTTAAATCGGGACCAATATTAGCAAAGGCGTAATTAATATGAGTCAGCTTGCTGGCATCAATCTGATCCGGACAGACGCCGCTGTAGGCCTCCCAGGCTGCATAGTAGCCTACAATTCTTCCGGATTGTGGCTGGGTTTCTGCTGGAGGTAAAGCGGGTGCTGCAGTGGTGACAGAAATGGTATTGCTGGCAGGAGACATATTTCTTTTGGTATCTTTTGCTTTTACATAAAACTGGTAAGTTGTTGCCGGAGTTAATCCACTAACGGCATATGTAATTGAGGTTGTAGAGCAAAGATAAGTATTATTTTTGTAAATCTGGTATTCTCTTACTCCCAGGCCGCCTGTGGGTGGGGACCAGGTCAGGGTAAGTGAGTTGCTTGTAATATCGGCCGCATTTAAATTTTGGGGAGCAGTGGAAGTGCTTTTGTCAGGCTTTGCCGCAAATGAATTTTTCGTGCAGTAGTTGCTGATTAGAAAAAGTAATAAAACAGATATTGTCCACATGATTGCTTTTCTTGTACTTCTTTTCATCGTGTTCTCCTTCATAACTTATTGTGAAATTAAGTATAACATGATGGATTTTCCTTGAATAGCGCGCAAAAACTGGTATATTTTCATAAATTTGGTAATAGGTCAGAAATACTGGTGAAACCTGTGCTTGCAGATGATTTCTTAATCGCTTATAATCAGCCTTAAAAGGAGGTGAGAACGATTAATACCATAGATTCCTATGCTTATGAATCCAGCTTAAAAGGAGTAAACCCGGGATTAAAAGCAGTTGTGGCAATGGTAGCATTATTATTTTGTATTGGAACCGGAGATGTTTTGGTGTCTGTAACGGTATTTGTGTCCATGGGCATTATTACGGTTTTTATGGGAGGGCTTTCCGTTTGGAAGTATCTTGCTCTATTAAAAATACCAGTAACTTTTTTAGTTCTTGGAACTGTCGCCATTGTAGTTGGGATATCTCATGTGCCGGCAGGACGCTTTTATATCACCATGCCAGGCTTTTATCTTTATTTGTCAGACGGAGGAGCAGCTCTTGCTGCACGGCTGATTTTAAAAGCAATGGCTGCCGTAAGTGCCATGTATATGCTTGTACTTTCCACACCGGCAAGTGAGATTATTAATTTGCTTGGAAAACTGCATGTGCCCAAACTGATATCAGAGCTGATGAATCTCATATACCGGTTTATCTTTGTTATGATGGATGTCCAGATCCATATGAAGCAGGCAGCGGAATCCAGGCTGGGATACCATAATTTCCTTACGTCCTGCAGGTCCTTCGGAGGAATCGGAGCGAATCTGTTTATCGTTTCATTAAAGAAGGCGGGGATGTATTATGATGCCATGACTGCCAGATGTTATGAGGGCGAACTTCTGTTTCTGGAGGAAAAAAGGCCGGTGAAAGCAAAGGAGGCTGCAGCTGCAGCAGGCTATCTTGCATTTCTTTTGTTTTTATGGCTGGTGTAAAATTGAGGAGGAACAGATGATGGAAGAAATACTTTTACAGGCAGAAAATCTTTCGTATTCCTATGGCACAGGAAGTAAAGCACTTCATGATGTGTCACTGTCTGTGAGAAAAGGGGAGAAGATCGCAGTTCTTGGTTCCAATGGAGCCGGGAAATCCACCTGCTTTTTAAACCTGAACGGTGTCCTGATCCCGGATACAGGAACAATTAAGTATAAGGGAAAGAAAATTGGGAAAAAAGACTTAAATGAGCTTCGAAGAGAAGTGGGAATCGTATTTCAGGATGCCGACAATCAAATTATTGCATCTACCGTTTCTGCGGAGGTATCCTTCGGACCTATGAACTTAAGGTTATCCAGGGAAGAAGTGAAACAGCGGGTTGAAATGGCGTTAAAGTCCATGAATTTAATGATGTTGAAAGAACGCCCTCCCCACTACTTAAGCGGCGGAGAGAAGAAACGGGTAAGTATAGCAGACATCATTGCCATGGAACCGGAGGTGATCATATTTGATGAACCAACCGCATCTTTAGATCCGGTTAATGTGGAGATGCTCACACAGGTTCTTAATGAAATGACAAAAATGGGGAAAACTCTTCTGATTTCAACCCATGATGTGGATTTCGCGTATAAATGGGCAGACCGGGCTGTGGTTTTTGCCGGTGGAACCATTATAGCCGATGGCCCGGTAACAGAGATACTGAAATCCGATCTTATCTTAAATCAGGGTAATTTAAAGAAGCCGGTTTTAATGGAGGTTTATGACAGTCTGGTAAAATGCCGGATATTGCCGGAAATGAGTCCTTATTTCAGGGATACACAAGAATTGAACCAGCTGCTTAACAGGCAGTATGAAGGTTGACAGAATTTTGTATTGCAGTTACAATACAAACGTATTATCTAAAAGGTGCCTGTGAAATTCTCCGCAGGATAATAGGGAAAAGGGTGAAAGTCCCTTACGGTCCCGCCGCTGTATATGCAGAGCAGGGCTCCATAAGTCACTGGGAAACCGGGAAGAGGGAGCAGCTGTGTTTGATGCATGAGTCAGAAGACCTGCCTTTTTGTTTGGAGTATCCGGTTACGAGCGATGACCGGTGCCGGGAAGTCTTTTTGTAGTACAAAGATTTACCCATAGGGCACCAGTCTGATGTGTGGGAACCATCGGATGTAAGGTGCTTATTTTATTGGAAGGAGAATGAAAATGAGTAAGAAAGAAAAAAGTATCATGAAACTTGCAACTGCATTTGCACTGACATTTGGAATCGTTCCCAGTGCCTTTGCAATGCATATTATGGAGGGCTATTTGCCAGCAGGGTATTGTATCGCATGGGGGGCAGTCTGTGTGCCGTTTCTTATTGCGGGCTTCTTTTCTATTCAGAAGACGCTTAAGGAGAACAGGAAGGCAATCACAGTTCTTGCCATGTCGGGAGCATTTGTGTTTGTGCTTTCCTCATTAAAGATTCCGTCTGTGACTGGAAGTTGTTCACATATGACTGGAACCGGTCTTGGTGCAATTTTGTTTGGACCGTCGGCGGTCAGCATTCTGGGCATTATTGTTTTAATATTTCAGGCGGTTCTGCTGGCCCACGGCGGTCTTACCACACTGGGAGCAAATACCTTTTCCATGGCAATTGCAGGTCCTTTCGTGTCTTTTGGAATATACAGACTTTGTAAGGCGTTAAAAGTGAATAAAATGGCAGCAGTTTTTCTTGCTGCGACGTTAGGCGATTTATTTACATATTGTGTTACCAGTTTTCAGCTTGCCTTAGCCTATCCTTCTGAAATAGGAGGCGTTGCCGCTTCTGCTGTTAAATTCCTTGGAGTATTTGCACCCACCCAGCTGCCTCTTGCAGTGATTGAGGGAATTTTAACTACAGTCATTGTTATGACTCTTGAGACTTATGCTCTTCCGGAGTTAAAAGCCATTGGATTTACAAGGGAGGTAAAATAATATGAGCAGGAAAAGAAAACAGACGATTGCGGTGCTGCTGGTTCTCGTATGTCTGATTGCTATCATTCCTTTGTTTGCATTAAAGGGAGCAGAGTTTGGGGGATCGGATGACGCAGGAAGCCAGATGATCACAGAAATTCGCGGTGCGGAGTATGAACCATGGTTTACTCCTGTTATAGAAGCTGCTATAGGCGGAGAGCTTCCGGGGGAAATAGAAAGCCTTTTGTTCTGCCTTCAGACAGGAATCGGAGTGGGAGTCATCGCCTTTTTTATGGGAAGACTGGTGGAACGGAAAAAATGGCAGGATAAACAGTTATAATTTTTAAATTGACAGATACAAAAGAAGAGCTGGTTCAGATATCAATATCTGAATCGGTTCTTCTTTTGTATGGTCATAAACTGTTCTCATTGACAGCCATTGTTGCAAGAGATGAAAAATCCTTAATTCGGTATCTTTTTTTGTCCATATGCTGCAGTATATCCGCCTCACATAAAACCGCAAACACATGAAGCAGGTGACGGTAGCTGACACCTAAGTATTCCGCAACCTCTGTGTGTTTCCTGTTATAGATTTCTCCATCTGCGGATAATAATATAAAATTAGCCAGACGGTTTACCAGTGGATAATTCTGGTTAGTTGCATAATTTGAGGTATTGCGCAGAGCCTTCCGGCATAAGAACAGGCACAGATAATTTAAAAATTTAGTATCATTTCTTAAAAGATGGCTGACATCCCTTAGGGGCAGCAGGATACAGACGCACTTATCCAAGGCAATGACTCCATTGGTAAATTTCTGCGCACCCATAAATTCCATCTCCCCAAACAGGGTTGGAGATTTAAAAAAATCAATAATGGTAACCTTTCCGTTTTCATGAGTCAGGAAAAGCTTGGCATTTCCCTTTATAAGAAATACCAGATCAGATAAATCATCGCCTTCTCTGCATATCAATTCATTTTTTCGAAATTCTTTCCATTTGGCATATGGAGTAATATCAAAGGAAAAGATATTAGTGACATAGGAGGGAATTATTTCGTTCGCCTTTTTCATATTCATAGACAAATCTCTTTCAAACTCTTTTTTATAATTTATCTTACTATAAAACTTACCTAAATTCCATATTTATGTGAGAAAACTCATATTTTTCACAAAAAGCTAATGATATAATATTGCGTATTATTAACAGTAGCAATCACTTAAAATATCAAACGTTTTCCAGGGGGGTCTCATGATAAAATTTGCACTACCATACAATGGAGATATGGATTTCATTGATCAATCGCTTTATAAGTACGGGAATTATATTGAAAGCTATTTTGGTAATTTAGGAATTGATGATTTTGGCGGGGGACGGGCCCAGACTAAAAATATTGTGAAACAGGAAAATGAATTGAAAGCAATTCTGGACAAGCTAAACGCCGCCGGTATCGAATTTAACTATGTCATCAATAATAACGGCCTGATGAATGAGGAGTTTACCGAAAAATACCAGGAACGGTATCTGAAATTTATTAACAAATTAGTTGATTTGGGGATACGAAAGGTTACATTGAGCAATCCATATCTAATCAGATATACAAAACAGAAACTGCCGGCTTTAAAAATATCAGCCTCAGTGAATTTAAAAACCCGTTCATGGGAAGAACTTGAATATCTGATCCAATTGGGCATTGATGAAGCAACACTGCATTATGATTTAATTAAGAATTTTGCAGAGCTGATCAGAATTCGTTCGAAAACTGATATTTTATTAAAGCTCATTCCAAATGATTTGTACATATCAAATTGCCCCTGGCAAAAAGGTCATACGCGCATGCAGGGTTCCCATAGCAAACACAAGGAAGCAAAAACACCATACTTCAGCTATTACAGAAATAAATGTGTTAATATCCGAAATTTAAGGCCAGAGGAAATCTATAGTGGAAAATGGATTGCTCCGGCTGATATACCCAAATACATGGAAATTGGTTATAAAAATTTCAAATTGCTGGACCGCCTGGCGACAACAGAATGGATCATGAAATCCATCCAAATATATATTGAGCAAAGCCGGACTTCCCATCTGGAAGAAATTTTAGGCACCTATGGCTCAAAATCAAATATTCATGCTGCTGTCTCCGATGGCCCTTTGGAGCAGGCTCTCTATCCAAGAGACCAGCTGGAACTGATACCTGAAATATCTCATGTGGACAATAAATTCTGGTATTCTGCCGATCACACGGACAATTGCACGCACTGCACATTATGCCGCCATGCCGCTGATATGGGCCTGATTTATCCGGAGGATAAGAGAGAACAGTATATTGAAAATAACAGGAGGTGGCAGAGCAGAATTACAAAATTACCGTATATCAAAGAGTTAAATCTTGGTGAGGTGCAGCGTATAGAATATAAGTAAGGGGGCAGGTACCAATGGGTGAAATGTTACTACCATTATACTTGGATGAGAGCTTTATGGACTCTGAGTCAGAGGGCAGAATTTATTTGACCAGATTTGAGCAGGATTTCCAGAAAGATTGTTTTTTGTTTCATGAAGTGAGGGATTATGCAATCTCGCCGGAGGAAGCCAGGAGCATAAGCGGCAGGCATCAGTTATGTTATGCCTATGATATGTTTCATTTTGAAAACAGAGAATTTACTGTAGAGGGGTATCAGGAGATTTGCAAAGATATTGAATCCATGATTGACACCGGATTTAAATATATTCTGGTATCAAATCCTTATATTATTGAACTGCTTTGCAATGAATACAGCAAAGATATTCGTGTGATTGTTTCATCCCAGCTGGAAATTAATCATGCACACAGTAAAATATTTTTTGATGTTTTAAACAATACCGGAAATATTTCTTATGTTGTCGTATCTCAGAATCATCTTCACAAACAAGAATTTGAAGAAATGAGACGCACATTCGGAAGTATTGGGCTTATGGTTGAGCTGGACCGCCTGATTTCAGATAATCAGATCGTGCATGAGCAGTTCAATAACATGATCTACGGATATTATAATGATTCTGTAAAATGCCATTTAAAAGAGTATATAGAAGAAAACCGACGGTATTTCAGAAAGCAGGATCTGGTGGACCAGTTTGATGAAAACATTTCTTATAAGCTGGGAGAGATTGGTGTGGAGAAGGAACTTCCAGAAAATAATCTAAGACATCTGCTTAATAATGAATTGGAAGAGATCCAGGTAATTGATTATGATCTATGGCATTGAAAAAGAACGAAAGAAACGATAATATTAATGTAATTTATTATAGGGATGTGAGGGTATGGAACATGAAGCTTTTAATATTAGATTTTGATGGAACAATAGCAGATACAAAGAGCAGCATTGTAAACACAATTCAGGCCACGGGAAAAGAACTGGGCTATGGAATTGCCAGGGAGAAGGACATACAGGAAAAAATAGGGCTGCCGCTTAAGGATACCTTTTCCTCCGTACTAAAAGTCCCAGACAGCGAGATGGATCATGCCATTGATTTATATCGTAGAAAATACCAGGATATCTGCATGGAAAGTGTTACATTGTTTCCTGATGTAAAGAGCACCATAGAGTACCTGTCACAAAAGGGAGTTGTTATTACAGTTGCTTCAAGTAAGGGCAAGGACGCTCTTCATCTGTTGCTTGATCATTTGCAGGTAAGTCCTTTCATTTCCCGCATCTACGGCGAACAGGATGTAAAAAACAAAAAGCCGGCTCCAGACATGGCACAATTAATATTGGAGCAGGAAAAATGTGAACCGGAAGAGGCATTGGTGGTAGGGGATACAGTATTTGACCTTCAGATGGGACGTGGCGCAGGCTGTCACACCTGTGGTGTAACCTATGGAAACAATTCTTATGAAGAGTTGAAAGCGCAAAACCCAACTTTTATCATCAATAATTTCGGCGAATTGAAAAGCATCGTTTAAGCAGCAAAAGGAAAAGAGGTCTCAAATGTTTAAACTATATAATGAAATTTCCAGAACCTTTAACGAATATCTGCTGATCCCTAATTTATCCACGCCCCAGTGCATGCCTGAAAAAATTGATCTGACCACTCCTATTACAAGATTTAGAGCAGGGGAGGCACATGTAAGGTTAAACATTCCGTTTGTATCTGCCATTATGCAGGCAGTGTCGGATAACAAACTTGCTATTTCACTGGCCCGGTGCGGAGGGCTGTCATTTATATATGGGGCCCAGACGATTGATTCACAGGCTGAAATGATACGGAAAGTCAAAAAATTCAAGTCCGGCTTTGTTGTATGTGATTCCTATCTTTCGCCGGAACACACTTTGAATGAGATACTGAGGCTGAAGGAGGATACCGGGCATACTACCATAGCGGTTACTTCTAACGGAAAATCGGACGGTATTCTTACCGGGATTATTACAAGCAGAGATTATAGAATAAGCAGGGATGCCCTGGATAAAAAAGTCTGTGATATTATGACTCCTTTTGAAGTGCTTATTACAGGGAGGGATGGGATTTCCCTTAATGAAGCCAATGACCTGATTTGGGCAAATAAATTAAATTGTCTTCCTATCGTCAATGAAAAACAGCAGCTGGTCAATATGGTGTTCCGTAAGGATTACGAAGCTCATAAAGAGAATCCTTTTGAGCTTCTTGATGAGAAGAAGAGCCTTCTTGTAGGTGCGGGAATTAATACTTACGATTATCAGGACCGGGTTCCGGCACTGCTGGAAGCAGGCGCTGACATCTTGTGCCTGGATTCTTCCGATGGTTATTCCACCTGGCAATATGATGCCATTACCTACATAAAGTCAAATTTCCCCAAGGCATATATTGGTGCCGGCAACGTGGTTGATGCCGAAGGCTTCCGTTATCTGGCAGATGCAGGGGCAGATTTTGTAAAGGTTGGCATTGGCGGCGGGTCTATTTGTATTACACGTGAGCAGAAGGGGATTGGCAGGGGTCAGGCGACTGCCATACTGGAAGTTGCTTCTGCCAGGGATCAATATATGGAGGAGACCGGTATTTACATCCCCATTTGTTCCGACGGAGGAATTGTGTACGACAATCACATTGCCATAGCCCTGGCCATGGGAGCGGATTTTGTAATGATGGGAAGATATTTTGCAAGGTTTGATGAAAGCCCGGGAAAGAAGCTGAAACGAGGCAATGAATATGTAAAGGAATATTGGGGAGAAGGGTCAGACCGTGCAAAGAACTGGCAGCGCTACAGCATGTCAGCCAGTAAAGATACTCATTTTGAAGAAGGTGTTGACAGTTATGTTCCTTATGCAGGTGCACTAAAGGATAATTTATCTGTCACGATCAGTAAGATAAAGTCCACAATGTCCAGCTGCGGGGCGGCTTCCATTGAGGAATTTCAGAAAAAAGCAAGGATCACCCTTGTTTCTCCCATGAGTATTCGGGAAGGCGGAGCTCATGATATCATACTGAAAAATAAAGATTACTAAACGGGAGCGTTGCTCAACTAAGAAAAAGTTAGTTGAGCAGCAGCTCCCGTTTTTCTTTATTAGTTTTGCAACACGCCCTTTTCGAATGCTGTTTAAAATGGTATACTAACACTATCTTTTTGACGGAGGTGAATGCGATGAAAAAAATGATATCATGGAATGTGAATGGACTTCGTGCCTGTGTGGAGAAAGGCTTTCTGGATTATTTTAATGAAGTAGATGCAGACGTATTCTGTATTCAGGAAAGCAAGCTGCAGGAAGGACAGATTGACCTTTCTCTTCCAGGCTATTATCAATATTGGAATTACGCACAAAAGAAAGGGTATTCAGGTACTGCCCTGTTTACGAAAGAAGAGCCATTATCAGTTACTTATGGGATGGGAATAGAAGAGCACGATAAAGAGGGCCGGATTATTACGGCTGAATTTCCGGACTATTATGTGGTAACCTGCTATACTCCAAATTCCCAGAATGAACTGGCACGCCTTCCCTACCGTTTGACCTGGGAGGAGGCATTTCTGGCCTATCTAAAAGGGCTGGAGGAGAATAAGCCTGTTATTTTCTGCGGAGACTTAAATGTAGCTCACAAGGAAATTGATTTGAAAAATCCCAAGACCAACCGGAAAAATGCAGGGTTTACCGATGAGGAGAGGGAAAAGTTTACCATCCTTGTAGAGAATGGCTTTATAGATACCTACCGATATTTCTATCCGCAGCAGGAAGAGATGTACTCCTGGTGGTCCTACCGCTTTAAGGCGAGGGAGAAGAATGCAGGGTGGCGTATTGATTATTTCTGTGTATCACAAAGTCTGGAGGACAGGCTGGTAAGTGCAGATATTCATACCCAGGTGACAGGCTCTGACCACTGTCCGGTGGAACTTGTAATTAAATAATAACGGATCAGACAGAGTATTACACAGGAGAATAATAAAAACATGAATTTATTAACAATTGAGCATTTAACAAAATCATATACAGAACGGCTTCTTTTTGATGATACCAGTTTTAGCATAAATGAAGGGGAAAAGATCGGTCTGATTGGTATTAATGGCACAGGAAAGTCTACGCTTTTACGTATCGTGGCAGGGCTTGAAGAGCCAGATGAGGGAACTGTGGCAAAGGGAAGAAACTTAGATATCCGTTTTCTTTCCCAGAATCCCAGATTTGAGGCAGGAGAAACCATTCTGGAAAGTATTATCCGGGAGAATGAGGGCCATGAACATGTATGGGATTTAGAAAGCCAGGCAAAGAACATGCTGACCAGACTTGGTTTTACGAAATTTGATACCAAAGTTGACACCTTATCCGGCGGACAAAGGAAAAGGGTTGCGCTTGTAAGCGTTCTTCTTTCTACTGTTGATTTACTGGTTCTTGATGAGCCCACCAACCACTTAGACAGCAGTATGGCGGACTGGCTGGAGGATTATCTGCGCCGGTTTAAAGGTGCTCTTTTGATGGTTACCCATGACCGGTATTTTTTAGACAGTGTGACAAACCGGATTGTGGAGCTTGATAAGGGGAAGCTTTACAGCTATCAGGAGAATTATGAAGGTTATTTAAAACTAAAGGCAGACCGTCTGGATATGGAGCAGGCTACTGAACGGAAACGCCAGTCAATTCTCCGTATCGAGCTGCAGTGGATGCAAAGAGGGGCAAGGGCGCGTTCCACCAAGCAGAAGGCCCATATTGAGCGATACGAGACGCTTCGTGACCAGAAGGCACCGGAGTTTGATAAAAACGTGGAACTGGATTCCATTGAGAGCCGCCTTGGACGCACTACCGTGGAGCTGGAAGGCATTTCAAAGGCTTTTGGTGATAAGGTTCTGATGAAAGATTTTAACTATATTTTCCTGAAAAATGACCGCATTGGAATTATTGGTCCAAACGGGTCTGGTAAATCCACGCTCATGAAAATTATTGTGGGATGGCTTCAGCCGGATGAGGGAACCTTAACAGTGGGACAGACTGTAAAGATGGGTTACTTCTCCCAGGAGAGCGAAGATATGGACGGCAGCTTAAAGGTCATCGATTATATCCGGAGTGCGGCTGAGTATGTGAAAACAAAAGACGGAAGTGTCAGTGCCTCCCAGATGCTGGAACGGTTTTTATTTCCGTCAAGCGTTCAGTATACGACTGTTGAAAAGCTTTCAGGAGGAGAAAAAAGGCGGCTGTATCTGCTGCGTATCCTGATGGAAGCACCCAATGTCCTCCTTCTTGACGAGCCTACCAATGATCTGGATATTCAGACACTTACCATCCTTGAGGATTACTTAGACAGCTTTCCAGGCATTGTCATAACCGTATCTCATGACCGCTATTTTCTGGACCGGGTGGTGCGCAGAATTTTCGCATTTGAAGGACAGGGAAAGGTTACTCAATACGAGGGAGGATTTACAGATTATCAGGCGGCTTTCGCTGCAAAATATCCGGACGGGCTTCCTGGTGAAGCAGCTGGAACTTACAAAAAGGAAGATGCAGGAGAGAAGAAGGGGAAAGAAAAACCCAAATTAGAGCGTAAGCTTAAGTTCTCCTATAAAGAACAGCGGGAATGGGAAACCATTGAAGATGACATTGCCGGTTTGGAAGAAGCCATCGAAGTGCTTGATAAAAAGATTGAAGAAGCTGCCAGTGACTATGGCAAATTGAATCAGCTGATGGAAGAAAAGGCAGATAAAGAAGGATTATTAGAGGAGAAGATGGAACGCTGGATGTACTTAAATGATCTGGCAGAACAGATTCAGAACCAGTAACAGGACTTGTCACAGAGGAGAATAGGGATGAAACAGTACAGGATCGCCAAGAGAGAAACAGGATATTATCCCATGGGAATGACTAAGACTGGGGAGGGGGTTCATTTCAGCGTTGCGGCTCAGGGAAAGGAATTAAAACTACTTTTTTTTCGTGGCGATGAAAAGGAACCCGTCTGCACGTTTCTCTTTCCAGAAAAAGAGAAACGGGGAGAGGTTTTTTCTGTTACAATTCTTGGAGATGACTTTACCGGGATTTCCTATTGCTATGAGATTGATGGGAAACGGTTCTCTGATCCGTATGGGAGGGCTTTCACAGATAAGAATTGCTGGGGAGATTTAGAGAGAGCAGCTGTGATATCCAAAAGTCCGGTTATGTTTGAAGCTTTTGACTGGGGAGAGGACAAGCGTCCGCTGATCCCATATGAGGACTCTGTGGTCTACCGGATTCATGTCCGGGGATTTACCATGCATTCTTCTTCCAGAATCAGTAATAAAGGAACCTTTCGGGCGATAGAGGAGAAAATCCCCTACTTAAAAGAACTGGGAATCACAACCGTCGAGCTGATGCCAGTTTATGAATTTCAGGAAGTGATCCTTCCTGAAATTGTGCAGGGAAATCCCTATGGTGTGGATAAACCTACGGGAAAAATAAATTATTGGGGATATACGACGGGATTTTATTTCGCGCCCAAAGCGTCTTATGTCTCGGATAATAAGAAAACACCGGATTTAGAACTAAAAAAGCTGGTTAAGGCTCTTCATAAAGAAGGGATAGAACTTATTACAGAATTGTATTTTTCAGGGAAGGAGTCTCCAACCTTTGTTCTTGATGCGGTACGGTTCTGGGCAGAAGAATTTCATCTGGATGGAATTCATCTGGTTGGATTCCCGCCTCTTGATTTAATTGGACGTGACCCCTATTTAAAAGGTTTAAAGCTATGGGCTGACTCCTGGGGTGACATTCCTGTAAAGGGATTTAAACATCTTGCACAATATAATGACAGCTATCAGACAGATATGAGAAGAGTACTGAAAGGGGACGAGGAGCAGATGAAAAATCTGGTCTTCCGGACCAGAAACAATCCGACTGACCGGGGCATGATTCAATATATGGCGAATACCAATGGGTTTACCATGATGGATATGGTATCCTACGATACAAAGCATAATGAAGCCAATGGAGAATCTAATCTGGATGGAAATCCCTATAATTATTCGTGGAATTGCGGGACAGAAGGTCCAACCAGAAAGAAAAAAGTGGTGGAACTTAGGAAAAAACAGCTGCGCAATGCTTTTTTGCTGCTGCTGTTAAGTCAGGGAACGCCGCTTTTTATGGCGGGGGATGAATTCGGCAATACTCAGTCGGGCAATAACAATGCTTATTGCCAGGATAATGATATCTCCTGGTTAAACTGGAACCTCCTAAAAACAAACAGGGATCTTTTTGAATTTGTGAAAGCAGTCATCGCTTTTAGAAAGGAACATCCTGTATTTCACAGAAGAGAAGAAGCGAAGAACATGGATTATCTTGCCTGTGGAGTCCCTGATGTTTCTTATCATGGGGTGAAACCATGGTATCCGGAATATGAGAATTTCAGACGTCAGCTGGGTATCCTTTACTGGGGAGATTATGCCAGAAAAGCAGATGGGACGGCAGATAATCATTTTTATATCGCTTATAACATGCACTGGGAACCCCATACCTTTGATCTTCCAAACCTTCCGAAAAAACAACAGTGGCATGTGGTGTTTCATACGGATAAGCAGGAAGAGAACGGAAAATATGAGGAAGGAAATGAACCGGTACTGGAAGGAAAGAGTTTTCCCGTTCCTCCCAGAACCATTGTAGTATTTATAGGAAAGAAGGATGATTGACCGGAAACTCCGGTCTTTCTCCATTTAAGACCCGAAAGATGTCCATAGCAGCAAAAAGCTCCATACGGTCAAGGGCTTCCCTGGTATTGGCGGCGCAATGGGGAGAAACAATGATGTTGTTATATTTAAGCAGCGCGCTGTCTGCAGGAAGGGGCTCCGTTTCAAATACATCAAGGGCAGCCCCTTTTATTTTTTTATCTTTTATAGCCTGTATTAAATCGTCTTCCAGTATTAATCCGCCCCTGGAGACATTGATTAAGACAGCGGATGGCTTCATCATATCCAGCTGCTCTCTGGCTATCATGTGCCGGTTTTTTTCAGAAAAAGGAACATGGAGAGAAATGAAGTCCGCATTCCGATAGACTTCTTCCGGAGAGGACACTGGAATAACGCCAGCCGGAGCATTGTCAGGGGTTAAATGATGATCATAGACAATAACCTTCATATCAAATCCCATAGAAGCTTTTTTAGCCACCAGTTTTCCAATATTCCCAAAGCCTATCAGTCCCAGGGTGAGACCAGACAGTTCCATGTTAAAAACATCCTTTCGGATTGAAAAATCGCTTTTCTTTACAGCTTCCGACATAATCTCATGGTTTTTAGCACAGGCAAGCATGAAAAAAATAGT
>SVDS01000033.1:22711-38330 GCA_015057715.1 Paenibacillaceae bacterium | reverse complement strand
CCAGTGGAAAAGCTGATGCTTTTGCAGGTGGGACAGACATAGTATTTTATCTGCTTCATATTTCCTCCTGTTATGTCATTGGGTGTTAAATCCCCGTTCAACAAATTTTGTATATCAACTCCAAAAAGTCTGGATAGTTCTGAAATAAGCGAGATGTCTGGAAGACCTTTGCCTCTCTCCCATTTGGATACTGTTTTATCACTGATATGCATCTTATCTGCAAGCTGCTTCTGTGTCATACCATGCTCACTGCGAAGCATTCGAATTAAGGTTCCTATGGTACTGTCAGGCATGGGTGTCCCTCCTTTCCGTGTACAATAATTTACTCCTTAGTATGTGCTTATTTTTACTATTGTAACTGACTAAATAATTTTTTTCAATCTACGTTTCGTAGAGTAAAAAGGCAGCCCGGATTTAATACACCGGACTGCCTGTATTTTTATCTGAAATACTGAGGAAACTGATTCACAATTCCCTTGGTCATCATATCGGCCATTTCCAGTGCACCACGCTCTATATCTGCAAAAATGTTGATACTGTCTTCAAAATTCTGAGACATTGTGGCGTCAATCTCTTCCTTGGTCAGATTCATGTATTCGCTAACCATTCTCTGTAAGTCTGCAGCCGCCCAGTTTGGATTAATGGAAGTCAGGAAAGAAATCATCTGAACAGCATTGTTATTTATCTGATTCTCTGCATCTGCTGCTGCCTGAGCGTTGCCATCCCTTACTGCCATTACATAATTAGTGACCATGGTCAGATGATTGGTCAGGAGATCTGCAAATTTTTTGGCATTTTCATCCCCATAAAATGTTTTGAGAGCCATTTGGAAATCCTGCGGGTTTTCCATCAGACGATTCATTACATACTCCGCATCTGATAGATTCCACAGTTCACTCTGATTTGCCATTCTAAGCCAATATACCTGTTGAAGCCACAAAAACCTTAAGTAATTGCCTAAATTCTGCTCAGCTTTGCTGACCCACATATACGTAGGAAGCTGGGGTTCTGGACTGGGCTGGGGATTGGGCTGGGGACTGGGCTGCGGACGGTTTCTAGGAATGCAGATCACCTGCCCTACAAACAGATTGGTAGGGTTTACTCCCGGATTTGCAGCCATAATTGCTTCTACTGTGGTATTGTAACGCTGAGACAAAAGCCAGAGTGTATCACCCGCTTCAATGGTATAAGAACGGGTCCCCTGGGGACAAATCGGATACTCAGTTTCAGTCCTTTGCTGCATGGTATTGTCCATGGACTGCGCCCATGGGGGAAGATTCCGGAACTTATATCCTGCAGGAATCCAGATTACCTGGCCAATCATTAAATTACCTGGTCTGATACCTGGATTTAATGCCATTATGGCTTCAACATTGGTACAATATTTCTTGGCCAGAAGCCAAAGGGTATCACCTTTCTTAATGGTATAGGCACGTAAACCTACCGGGCAGCGGGTTTGGTTCCCAGAAACAGCCTCACTTCTTAATGGATTTGTCGACATTTGAGAGGTGTTGCCAGGTACGGTCTGTGGCTGAGAAGGCTGAGTCGGCTGCATGCGCGGCTGGGCTGGCTGGGCTGGCTGGGCTGGCTGAGTCGACTGAGTTGGCTGGGTCGTCTGAGTTGGCTGGGCTGGCTGAGTTGACTGAGTTGGCTGGGTCGGCTGAGTTGGCTGAGCCGGTTGGGCTGGCTGAGTCGGCCGGGTCGGCTGGGTTGGCTGGGTCGACTGAGTTGGCTGAGCCGGCTGAGTTGGCTGGGCCGGTTGGGCTGGCTGAGTTGGCTGGGCCGGTTGGGCTGGCTGAGTCGGCCGGGTCGACTGGGTTGGTTGAGCCGGTTGGGTTGGCTGGGTCTGTGGCTGGGAGGTTCTGTTTCCTGATGGAATACAGATCATCTGACCAACCTGAAGATTGCCAGGATTAATACCAGGATTTGCTGCCATAATCGCTTCGACGGTAGTGTAGTGACGTCTGGATATCAGCCAAAGTGTATCGCCGGATTGTATTGTATAGGAAAACAATCCTTCGGGGCAAGAAGTCATCATAATACTGCCTTTCAATTAAACAATTTGTCTTATTTTATGATGAAAAAACCGGAAAAGTACCTGTCAACCTAATAAAAATATATTTTTTTATAATTTATCACCATAATAACCCCATTGCTATCCCTATGATTTTCACACACTCTTAAAATTGGCAATATAATATTGTACATGCACATTGTTTCAATTCCTTTTCATTGCAATTGCAACAAACATCTGATATTATTTTATTACAATAATTTACCAAATATGACAATATTTTCAACAAGGCAAAGGGGGTCCCATTATGACAAAAGAACCTTTCGATCAGGCTTTCATGCAGCTGCCGTTGGGCTATGCCCGCCATACCATTATTTTCAAAGAGGATTCACAAACAAGGGATTATATTCTTACCGAAGCGAATGATACATTTTTCCGCTATCTGGGTTTAAAAAAAGAAGATACCCTGTTAAAAAGCATGTCGATGATTCTTTCTTCTTTATCTGACCAACCAGCCTGGCTTGAATTTTACAAAAATCCGGATCAATGGAATCAAACTTCCATTATGGAGGCAGGAAATCATTTTTATAAGATTACTGTAAGCTATCCAGATCCCAATACTCTGATAACAATTTTTGATGAAGTAACTGAATTAGTCAGCGAGCTTCACACGGTAAAGAAAACAAATGAAAAACTGGTACGGGATATTGATATCTTTTTTGAGAGCACCCAGGACGGATTATTTCTCGTCACATACCAGGACGGGGAATTCCGTTATATAAAGAACAATGCGGTACACCAGCAGCTGACGGGGATTAAAATCCCTCTCCTTGGCAAAACCCCGGTGGAAGTGCTGGGCGAAAAGGTGGGGGCTGCTTTAAGGGAAGGCTATGAACGGTGCATTGCTTCCGGAGAGGGTCTGACATATGAAGAGACCGTTGATTTCCCCGAGGGCACCAGGGACTGGCTGGTACGCCTTACTCCGATTATGGAGGATGGGCAGATCTCCTATATCATTGGCTCACGCCTTGATATTACCGAGCTTAAGCGGCTGAAACAGGAACGGGAACAACTTTTAGAAAATTACAATTCCATGTTTACGGAGCATTCTGCTGTTATGCTGATTATTGATGCTTCAACGGGAAAAATACTGGATGCTAACCCCCAGGCCTGCGGTTTTTATGGCTATAGCAAGGATGAGATGCTTCGTATGAGTATTGATGAAATTAATGCAATATCAGACCATGCTGCCAAACAGATGCGTATCCAGGCATTCAACAGGGAGCGGCAGTATTTTCTGTTTCCCCACCGCATGAAAAACGGTGAGATTAAAATGGTGGATGTGTACTCCAGCCCTGTCACTTATGGAGATGAGACAAGACTCTATTCCATTATTTTTGATGTGTCAGACAGGGAACAGTTTAGAGACGATCTTTACCGGGAAAAAGAGATGTTAAGCGTTACCTTAAATTCCATTGGGGATGGGGTCGTGACAACGGATTTAGATGGAAAAGTGACTTACTTAAATCAGGCAGCCGAGGAAATTACCGGCTGGAACAGTAAGGACGCATGTTCTAAATTTTTTATGGACATCTTTGATTTGCGCAATGAAACAACCGGAAAGATTGTACCAAATCCCATTAGTGCAGTCCTGGAAACTGGCATGATTGTGGGACTTGCCAACCATACCGTTCTGTTAAATAAGAGCGGGGATTTAATTCCTATTGCGGACAGTGCCGCACCCATACGTGATGAGAACGGCCATGTTTACGGTGTGGTCATGGTATTTCGGGACGTCAGTCAGGAGAAACGGCAGCAGGAACGAATCCTTTATTTAAGCTATCATGACCCGCTGACCCAGATATTTAACCGCAGATATATGGAAGAAGAATTAGAACGTATGGATCAGACTTCCCAGCTTCCAATTGCAATTATCATGGGGGATGTGAATGGGCTTAAAGTCATTAATGATGTATTTGGACACAGAACCGGAGATCAGTTATTAAAAGAGGTTGCCAAAACCCTTCAATATACCCTTAAAAACATGGGCATTGCTGCCCGTTGGGGCGGAGATGAATTTCTGGTTCTTCTTCCTAATACGGATCATAAAAAGGCCCAGGATGTAATCGGGCGACTGGAAGAGGCCTTCCGTAAAAGCAGCAGGCTCCCGCTGGAGGTAAGTGTGGCTCTTGGATTTGATGTGAAAGAAGACTTATCCCATTCATTAAACCATGCTCTGCAAAAAGCAGAAGAAAAAATGTATCATAAGAAGCTTTTAGAAGGAAAAAGCTACCGCAACAGCATTATTACCACACTTCTTGCCACGCTTTATGAAAAGAGCATGGAAACCGAGGAGCATGCTGTAAGATTAGAAACCTACTGTATGGCAATTGCAGAAAAGCTGAATCTGTCTTCTGAGGATAAAAATGAATTATCTCTTCTGGCAATCCTACACGATATTGGCAAGGTAGGGGTCAATATTGAAACCTTAAACAAACCAGGGCCTTTAAATGACGACGAATGGAAAGAAATGATGCGCCATCCGGAAATCGGCTACCGCATTGCCCAGAACACCCCTGAGCTTTCCACTGTATCAGAATACATTCTCTCTCATCACGAACGATGGGATGGAACGGGTTACCCAAGAGGTCTGAAAGGAACCGAAATTCCTCTTCTCTGCCGGATTCTGGCAGTGGCTGATGCCTATGATGCTATGACCAATAACCGCTCATACCGGAAAGCGCTGGATTGCAAGACTGCGATGGATGAAATCGGCCGCTGTTCCGGAACACAGTTTGATCCATTTATTGTTACTATTTTTTTAAACCTGAATCAGGTTTTTTAACCAAAAGTAAAGATAGACGCATACGACCATGCCTGATTCATTCCATGGTCGGATATGCGTCTTTTTATTTTTCTAAAAAACTATTGACATTTCAAATTTGATTGTGTACAATCTAATTTAGTAAAACAAATAAATCAAATGCGAGGTGGCAGATATGAATTTATATGATATCACAGTTACAGACAGAAAAGGTAACCCTGTTACTCTGTCCCAGTACAAAGGAAAAACACTGCTGATTGTTAACACTGCAACAGGCTGTGGGTTTACGCCTCAGTATGAAGGCTTAGAAGCACTTTATCGCAAATACAGAAATCAGGGCTTTGAAATTCTTGATTTTCCATGTAACCAGTTTGGACACCAGGCTCCGGGAACAGAGGAAGAGATTCACCAGTTTTGTACGATGAACTATGAGGTATCCTTTCCCCAGTTTGCAAAGATCGAAGTCAATGGTCCCTCCGAATCCCCGTTATATTCTTATTTAAAATCACAGCAGTCGGGAATTCTGGGTTCTAATATTAAGTGGAATTTTACGAAATTCCTGGTTGATAAGAATGGATCTGTAACGAAGCGCTACGCTCCCACCGATAAACCGGAAAAATTAGAAAAAGATATTCTCGCACTTCTATAACAAATGCGGATTAAATAAAGAGCCAGACAGGCAGGAAAGGAAGTATTCACATGGAAATTAAAGCGGTTAAATTATATGAGGGCGGTTTTATGACACAACCATTCGCACTGGGAGGCGGAGTCAGCGAACCGGTTTTTGATGAAAGCAAAACCTATGAATCCAGTCTTCAGAATTATCTCATTGATACAGGGAGCGAAGTCATTTTAATTGATACCGGCGTCCCAAAGGAGGTTCCCGACACCCCTGCAAAAGAAGGGCAGAAAATCTATCAGGGGAAACGGATTCATGATTATGTAACCGCTCTTTCCCATCTGGGCTACAAGCCAGAGGACGTAACCCGGATTCTTCTGACTCACAAGCATCCAGATCATTCCGGCGAACTTAGAAGCTTTCCTAACGCAAAAATCTATCTTTCCAAAGCAGAGGCAGAAGCTTTAAAGTTAAGCGGAGACAATATTGTTCCTGTGGAGTTTCAGGATGGAGCCTATTATAACTTTGAAGCAAGCGAAAAAATCACAGATGGAGTTTATTTCCTTCCTGCACCTGGACATACAAAAGGCAACAGCATTGTGATTGCAGAAAATGATGGATTGTTTTATCTCATACACGGAGACATTACTTATACAGATGCTGCTCTGATCGAAAACCGCCTGTCTGTGGTTTTTGAAGATCTTGAGGCTGCAAGAGAAACTCTGACAAAGGTTCGTTCCTTTATCAGTCAGAATCCAACAGTCTATTTATCTACCCATACACCAGAGGGCCTGACCAATTTAGATGAGAAAAAGATCATGAAGCTTTAGAATCTCCTGTCCGGCACCAATTGCCTCCTTCCTTAATACCATGGTAGTAAGAAAGGAGGCAATCAGTATGAGCACCTGCAGTTTTGACGGTCTGACCGGCCGTGTGGTAACTCCAGATGATCCTTTCTATCATGAGGCCAGACAAGTCTATAACCGGGCTGTCAACCGGTTTCCGCTGGCCATTGTTTACTGCCGGAATAGTTCCGAAGTCAGCAATGCGGTATTATGGGCCAGAAAACGGGATATCTGTCTTCGCATTCGAAGCGGAGGCCACAATTATGAAGGATATTCTACAGGCAATGATGTTCTTGATATTGATCTTAGTGAAATGAATCAAATTTCTATTGATGAGGAAAACCGCACTCTTACGATAGATGGCGGTGTAAATAACAGACAGCTTTACGAATTTGTATCTACAAGAGGATATCCGTTTCCTGGCGGTACCTGCCCATCAGTCGGAGTCAGTGGTTATGTCATGGGGGGTGGCTGGGGACTCTCCTGCCGCCATCTGGGACTAGGATGTGACAGCCTTTTGAATTTTACCATGGTTAATTCAGAAGGAAGCTTAATCACTGCCAGTTCAGAAGAAAATCCGGATCTGTTCTGGGCGTGCAGGGGCGGTGGTGGCGGCAATTACGGAATTATTGTCTCCATGACCTTCCGGCTTCCCAACAAGATTGATAAAATTACTCTTGTTGAAATCATGTATCCCGTTGCCGATCAGGAAAAGCAGGCTTACTTTCTTCTTGCCTGGCAGGAATGGCTGGAACACGCTGATCCACGAATTACACTGGTTGGGAGAATTTTTAATTCACAGGAAGAAGGTCTCTCCATTTTATCCAGAGGCTTTTTCTATGGACCACCGGAAGCTGCTCTTGGAAGCATCGCCCCCCTTCTGGAACTTGGCGGGGTGAAGTACCGTTTAAAATACGTGACATTTTTAGAAGCAGTTACTATAATCGGAAGCTTTTATCCTCCTTTTGAAGCCTTTCTATCCGCAAGCGGTTTCGTAAAAAGAGAGCTTACTGAATGTGAATGTCTGAAACTGGCAGGGCTTATTAACAAGCGCCCCACAGGGTCCATTTACACCGGACTTTCTCTCTACGCACTGGGCGGCAGGGTTTCAGAAGTACCTACAGATTCCACTGCTTTTTATTATAGAGATGCCAGATACATTGTCTGGCTCAATACGGTTTTTGAAAACAGCAAAGGGGAAAATGCCCTGTGGGTGGCACGCCAGTCTGGTTACCTGTCATCTGTCACAACAGGCTCTTATGTGAACTTCCCCTATGAAGGACTCCCCTGCTATCTGGAAGAATATTATGGCAGCCATGTCTGCAGATTAAAAAAGGTAAGAAAAGAATACGATCCCTGCAAGATTTTCACCTATCCACAGGCAATTGGCAGTTCCTGCCGCTGTTCCCATTTATAGGGTGACAGGAAAAACACAGACGCCCCTAAAGGCAAGCCGCCGGAAGGGCGTCTGTTTTCATGAATCTGATTGTGTTTTTTCATATGATCAGATATAATACTGATACAATTTATTAAATTTACTGCTATTCCTCTGTTTTGACCCTATACAAATTTGTGCCAAAAAAAGGAGATATTACAAATGAAAAATTTCAAAGACTACCCCATTTCCAAAAAGCTGCTGACAGGATTTCTTTCAGTAGCTCTCATCACTTTGCTGGTAGGCATTGTAGGACTTGCCAGTATGCTGTTTATAAACAGCAAGGATACTTATATGTATCGTTCAAAGACAGCCCCTCTTGACGATATGTTCCACACAATGGAAAGTCTGTATCAGATCAGAACCGATTCCAAAGATATTATAAGCAACGCCGGCAATAAAGAACGGATTGGAGAACTGGAAAAATCTTACGCTAAGGAAAAGGAACTGTTTTTAAACCACTCTGCAGCTTATAAAGCTTCCATTCCCGCAGGCTCTCAGTCCATGGCTTTATTTGAAGAAGCAGTTTCTCTCTTCTCCGGTTCCTATGACCCTGCCATGACAAAATCCATCGAACTTGCAAAAGCCGGGAAAAAAGAGGAAGCAGAGAAAGCCATGACCGATCAGCAGGTCAGCATACAGAAAGTATATGATAACTTCGATGCCATCATTGATTATCGTATGAATGAAACAAAGGAGCTTAGTGACTTAAATGAGATTGTTGCGCTCACTGCCGCAGTGGTTCTTGTTCTCTTAATCATCTGCGGAGTTTCAGCAGCTGTCTTACTGGGTGTTAAAATTTCCGGAATGATCAGCAGACCAATTAAACAGGTGGTAAAAGCAGCCGAGCTGATCTCACTTGGTTATGTAGATGTTGACTTAGCTGATCTTGATTCCAGGGATGAGACCGGTCAGCTGGCTGATGCATTTTCCAAAATGCTGGAAGGAATTAAGGATCAGACACGATCCGCCACTGCTATCAGTAACGGTGATTTCACAAGCATCATTTCCCTTCGCTCGGAAGCCGATGTGTTAGGACTGGCTCTTCAGAAAATCGAACAGGATTTAAATCAGGCACTTCTTATTGTCCACGATGCAGCTGACCAGGTTAACAGCGGCGCCGGACAGGTGTCCTCTGCTTCCCAGTCACTTGCTTCCGGAACTACAGAACAGGCTGCTGCCATAGAAGAGCTGACTGCCTCCATTGCCACAGTGGCAAAACAGGCACAGCAGAATTCAGAAAATATGCAGATTGCAGCCGGATATGTGGCCGCAGCTGACACAGGTGTTAAAAAGAGCAATGAGCATATGAACAGACTGAATTCATCCATGAAAGAAATCAGCACTTCATCAGAAAAAATCTCCAGCATCACCAAGGTTATTGAGGACATTGCATTCCAGACCAACATACTGGCACTGAATGCAGCCGTGGAATCTGCTCGCGCAGGCAGTGCTGGAAAAGGCTTCGCTGTTGTTGCAGATGAAGTAAGAAACCTGGCTGCCAAATCTGCGGAAGCTGCAAAGCAGACTGCTGCATTAATTGAGAATTCCGCGATCAGCGTCTCAGAAGGTGAGAAACTGGCAAAAGAAGCCTCTGATATACTCCTTGAAGTAGGGGAAAAGGCAAGACTTGCAGAAATATCCATCAGAGAAGTGGAATCCACGTCGTCGGTCCAGGTGGCTTCCATGGAAGAAATCAATCAGGGAATCAATCAGGTATCTGCTGTAATTCAAAGCAACGCTGCCACAGCAGAAGAAAGTTCTGCTTCCAGTGAAGAGCTTGCTGCACAGGCGCATGCCTTAAAGCAGGAAGTTGGAAGATTTAAGCTGTCACACAGCAACTAACTTAAAAAACTCAGGAATGGCTTAACGGCCTTCCTGAGTCTTTTTTTATTCCAGATGTTTGATTGTATTACCAAGTATTTTGTATAAAAGATGGTAAAGTTCTTTTGCTTCTTCCTGGTTAAGAGGGACACACTTAGAAATTCGTTCGGGTATGGTTACCGCCTGCTCTTTTAACTGTTCACCCTTCTCAGTCAGTTCTACAATGACACTGCGCTCATCTTCCTTGTCCCTGTTACGGGTCAAAAGGCCTCCGGCTTCCATCTTCTTTAGCAGGGGAGTCAGCGTACCGCTGTCCAGATAAAGGGTCTCACCCAATTGCTTTACAGTGACTTTCTTCCTGTCCCACAATACCATCATGGCAATATACTGGGTGTAGGTTAAGTCAATCTCATCGAGAAACGGCTTATAAAGCCTGACAATCTCCCGGGCGGAGGCATAAAGCGGAAAGCAAAGCTGGTTCTCTATTTTTAATCTGTCATAATTCATCACGTATCTCCGTTCTCCTGCTGTCCTGTATTTTATTACAGCAATTCTTTTATGCTTTCTTCCACCAGCTTCATATCAGCAGTTGGTTCAAATCTTTTCACTACATTCCCATCTCTGTCAACAAGAAACTTTGTGAAATTCCACTTAATATCCGGCTCATTCTTATAATTGGGATTAGCCTTCTCAAACATCTCTTCCAGCACACTGGTCAGCTTGTGCTCTGGATCAAAGCCATCAAACCCTTTTTCCTTCACCAGATACTGATATAGCGGAATGGCATTCTCACCATTTACATCAATCTTTGAAAACTGTGGAAATGTTACACCAAAACGGCCGGTACAGAACGTATGAATCTCCTCATCATCTCCAGGTGCCTGATTGCCAAACTGATTGCATGGGAAATCAAGAATTTCCAGACCGCTGTCCTTGTACTCTGAATAAATTGCCTGAAGATCGGTATAATGAGGAGTAAATCCGCAGGCTGTTGCTGTGTTCACAACGAGAAGCACCTTTCCTTTGTAATCAGATAACTTTTTATCCTCTCCGGACATAGTTTTTACAGTAAAATCATAAACAGACATTGTAATACCTCCTTGTATCTATGATAAAAGCTTATTTTTTAAGTTATTTTTATTATAAAATACTTCCGCTTTTCTGTCAATAGTTTTATAACATTTAATTGTGATAAATTAATTTGGGCAAATTGCATTTTTTTATTGACAGTAGTTTTTTAGAGTGATATCATTTGTATGTACAAACAAGAGAGGTGATGTTTTGAACAAAAATAACACAACAGAGGAACAGGCCTGCTCTCTTAACAGCTGCCTGTTTTTTACCACAGTAAAGCTTTCCAGAGTTTTTGGCAAAATCGCAGAGGAAGCTTTTTCAAAAACCGGACTCTCTCCCAGCCATGCTCTTTTGCTGTATCTGGTTAACCAGAAAGAAGAGATACTTCAGAAGGAGCTGGGGGAAACGCTTCATTTAACGCCTTCCACCATCACCCGGCTGATTGAAAAGCTGGAACATAAAAGTCTTGTTTCCAAACGATGTGAGGGAAAGTCCGTAATTTTAAGCACTACGCCCCAGGGTCTTGCACTTCAGAAACACATTATGGAATCCTGGAATTTTCTTCATGAACAATATCAGGGGATTCTGACAGAAGAAGAGACAGCCCAGTTTCTGACCCTCAGTAAAAAACTGTTGGGTAAACTTGAAAACAATTAAGGAGGATTTTTTTATGCAGGAGATTTTTAACAGACGGAGTATCCGTAAATTTACCACTGATGCCGTAGAGCCGGAGAAGATTGATAAAATTCTGAGAGCAGCCATGCAGGCACCGTCAGCAGCCAACCAGCAGCCATGGGAATTTATTGTGGTAGAGGATAAAGAGAATTTAAAGAAGCTGGCTGACGTATCTCCCTACGCAAAGCCAGTGGCAGGATCAGCTGTTACCATCGCTCTTTTAGGAAATGAAAATGAATTTAAGGTTCCAAAGGGCTGGGAAGAGGATTTAGGTGCAGCTTCTCAGAATATGCTGTTAGAGGCTGTTCACTTAGGACTGGGAGCCGTCTGGCTGGGTGTGGCCACTTCTGATGTGGTGACTGACCAGGTACGCAGCTTCTTTCAGCTTCCGGACCATATCAAACCCTTCGGACTGATTGCCATCGGTTATCCAGATGGACAGAAAAATGAGTTTACAGACAGGTATAAAGCAGAACGCGTACATTATGAAACATGGGCATAAGCAAAGGAGAATAAAATAAAATGATTAAAGTTGTTGCAAAAAATTATATTAAAGAAGATAAAATCAATGCATTTATTGAAGTGGCCACACAGCTGGTAAAGCAGACCAGAGAAAAGGATGCCGGCTGTATCCGGTACGAGCTGGTTCAGGACGTAAAAGATCCCCAAATTTTAACCATGCTTGAGGAGTGGGAAGATCAGGAAAGTCTTGCTGCTCACGGAGCATCTGAACATTTTAAAGATGCCATTGGTGCGATGAAAGAATTGGTTGAAAAACCAGGAGACAGTAATTTTTATAAAACTCTTATATAAAAGGAAGGACAAAATCCTATGAAACCTGTTTTTCCAGTGGAAAAAACCATCAGGGAGCGCAGCAGCATCAGATCCTATGAACCCCGCTCTCTCTCACCAGAGGAAACAGAACTGTTCCATGATTTTATTAAGACTTTATACAATCCATTCTCTGTGGACGTAAGCTTCCGTATTCTTGAAAGCAGTGACGCATTGAACGGAGAAAAACTTGGCACCTACGGAGTCATTAAGGGTGCCAGGAACTTTATTGGTGCCTCTGTACCAGATTGTGATCTGGCACTGGAGGCACTGGGATATTCCATGGAACATTTGGTTCTCTACGCCGTAGCACTTGGATATGGTACGTGCTGGCTGGGAGGCACCTTTGATAAAAGCGCCTTCTCACATGCCATGGACTTGAAAAAGGGCGATTTATTTCCGGTTATTTCCCCCCTTGGATATCCCACCGGTAAAAAAAGGCCTATGGAGTCAGTAATGAAATGGGCCACCAAATCTGATCAGAGAAAAGACTGGAACCAGCTTTTCTTCAAGGATGACTTCTCCTCTCCTCTGGCAAAATCCGATGCGGGAGATTTTGCTTTTGCCCTGGAAATGACAAGACTGGCACCCTCCGCTGTAAATAAACAGCCCTGGAGAGTTGTAAAAAGTCAGGACGCCTATCATTTCTATGAAGTGAAAACATTAAAGGAAGGGAAGAACTCTGTTGATCTCCAGAGAGTTGATGTGGGAATTGCTGCCTGCCATTTTGGTCTGGCTGCTGCTGAGAAGAAGCTGCCAGGTGAGTTTAAAAAGCTGCCTGTTCCTGAAATAAAAACTTCTTCTGAAATGAAATACTTATTTTCCTGGGTTCTTCATTCATAATAAAATCGGAGGTAGGTTAGTTTGAACATATTAGTAGTCACAGGAAGTCCAAGAAAAAACGGCAATACAGAGATCATGGCGTCTACTTTTGCAAAATCAGCAACAGAGGCCGGCCATAAAGTTACGGTCAAAGAGTTAAGTACCCTAAAGGTAGAACCATGTCTGGCATGCACCTATTGCTTTACTCATGACGGGGTATGTATTCAGAATGATGATATGAACAGCATCTTAACAGATTTAAGTCAGGCAGATATGTTAGTACTGGCATCCCCTGTGTACTGGTTTGATGTATCCGCACAGACAAAGTGCTTCATTGACCGAATGTATGCATTTGCAAAAAAAGGATTTCATATCAAATCCATCGCCATGCTTCTAAATTCCGGTGCTGACGGAGTATACGATGCAGCCAAAACTCAGTTAAATTCCATTTGCTCTTATTTAAAATGGGAAAACAAAGGTGTGATCACCATTTCCGGAATGGCTGAAAAAGGAAGCATGCTTAAATCGGAAGGGCTTAAGCAGGTTCGGGATTTTGCAGCCAGCCTGTAGATGACAGCCTGATGTACCATTATCATTTTATGTGACTCTGTCACAGACATTTTTCTTCTGTCGTCCTATACTGAGAGTGTCAAAAACATAACAAGCTTATTTTATTGAAACATTTCATATATCAGGAGGCGCACCATGAAGAAAACTGTTATAATCGGCGGAGTCGCAGGCGGAGCCAGCTGTGCAGCCAGACTCAGGAGACTGGATGAAGATGCTCAGATTCTCATTCTGGAACGGGGTGAGTATATTTCCTATGCAAACTGTGGTCTTCCTTACCACGTTGGGGATGTGATCAAATCCAGAGATGCTCTACTTTTACAGACACCGGAAGCCATGAGAAAAAAATACGGGGTTGATGTCAGAGTAAAAAATGAAGTAACAGCCATAGACAGGGAAAACAAAAAAATAACGGTCCGGAAACTGGAAACAGGGGAAACCTATGAAGAATCCTATGATACTCTGGTCATTTCCACAGGTTCCTCTCCTGTCCGCCCGCCTATTAAAGGAATCGAATCTTCCCGGATTCAGACACTGTGGACAGTTCCGGATACCGACCGTATCCGCGGTCTGATGAAAGAAAAAGGAATCAAAACGGCCGCTGTTATCGGCGGAGGCTTTATCGGACTTGAGATGGCTGAAAACCTTCGTCATGCCGGTCTTAGCGTATCTCTCATCGAAATGCAGGATCAGGTACTGGCGCCCATTGACTTTGAGATGGCTCAGCTGCTTCATGAAAACATCGTCCAGAACCAGGTTTCCCTTTATCTTGGAGACGGAGTTTCATCCTTTGCTGATGAAGACGATTCTGTGTCCATCACCTTAAAAAGCGGTAAGATCTTAAAAGCAGAACTGGTGATTCTTTCTATTGGTGTCCGTCCAAACAGCGAACTGGCAAAATCCTGCGGTCTGGCTGTCAATGAAAGGGGCGGAATCGTTGTTGATGATACCTTAAAAACCTCAGATCCTGATATCTATGCTGTGGGTGATGTGATCGAAGTCAGTGATTTCACTTTCGGAGATGCTGCCATGGTACCGCTTGCAGGTCCTGCCAATAAGCAGGGACGTATTGCTGCGAATAACATAGCTGGCGGAAAAGAAACTTATAAAAAAACCCAGGGAACCTCTGTTGCCAAAGTATTTGATTTAACTGCTGCTTCAACTGGTGCCAATGAAAAAGCGCTGATAAAACGAGGTTTGAAAAAGGGAACTGATTATGAGAGTATTATTATTACCCAGAATTCTCATGCCGGTTATTACCCCGGAGCAGTTCCCCTCACATTGAAACTTTTATTCTCCATAGATGGAACCACCATATACGGTGCCCAGATTGTGGGTATGGACGGCGTGGATAAGCGGATTGATACACTTGCCGTTTCCATACGCCTTGGAGCTACAATTGAAGATTTAAAATATCTGGAATTGGCTTATGCACCTCCATTTTCTTCTGCCAAGGATCCAGTTAACATGGCGGGATTTACCGCAGAAAATCTTCTGAAAGGGAGAGTCTCCTTTGCTTCCTGGGATTCACCGGATAAAAATACAGGCGCACAGCTGCTGGATGTCAGAGAGGATGCAGAGCTCATGGCATTTGCACTTCCTCAGGCGAAGCACATTCCACTTGGACAGCTGAGGGACCGGTTAAAAGAACTGGATCCTTCCAAAGAAATCATTACCTTCTGTGCCATTGGAGTCCGTGCCTATAATGCAGCACGTATTCTGATGCAGAACGGGTTTGCTCATGTAAAGATCTATCCGGGCGGGGTAAGATTTTATCAGTCCACCCATTACCAGGATGACACTACGCCAAAGATTACCACGCCGGTCTCATTTTCAGATAACGGGCAGATGGATACCAAGGATATTCCCACAGCAGCCATGCGTTTGGATTGCAGCGGTATGCAGTGTCCCGGTCCCATCATGAAGGTGTTTGAGACCATGAAAGAGATGAAGGAAGGTTCGGTAATGGAAGTCTCCGCTTCTGATCCAGGATTTGCAAGAGATATCGGAGCATGGTGCCGCAGAACAGGCCACACCCTTTTATCCAATGAACGGCGGGATAATGATTATGTGGCACTGGTTAAAAAAA
>SVDS01000033.1:0-22611 GCA_015057715.1 Paenibacillaceae bacterium | reverse complement strand
TATACTAACCTTATTTGAAATGAGGTGACAGATAAGATGGCCAGACCCGTAAAACAGCGACGTGTATGTGAAATGCCAGAAACAATGGAATTTGCCCCCTGCAACAAAGAAAAACTTATGACTATAGAGATGTCAGTAGATGAATATGAAGTGATCCGCTTAATTGATCATCTGAAGCTTACCCAGAATGAATGCTCCCAACAGATGAGTGTGGCAAGAACGACTGTACAGGCAATCTATGACAGCGCCAGAAGCAAGCTTGCGGATGCTCTTGTTAATGGAAAGAAGCTGATTATTCAGGGCGGGAATTATACTTTATGCCCGGAGTCCAGGTACTGCTGCGGGAAAAACTGTTCCCAGAAGAGAGGTCTGCTTGGACATTGCACCGATCAGAGCAGGGCAGATATCTGCTGTGGAAAAAACCAGTTCTGCAAGAAAGAAAACGGGTTTCCCGATTAAATAAGAATAAAAACCGGAATCAGACAGTCCAAAACGCTGGACAGCTGGTTCCGGTTTTACAGATGCTCTTTTCCTTCTCCTTTATAAAAAGCGTATCCTCTTTTGCTGTTTTGTTTAATGTAGTACATCGCCTTGTCTGCAGCATTATATAATTCTTCATAGCTGCTTCCGTCCTTTGGTGCAATTGCAATTCCGATGCTGGCAGTAACACGGATAACAGTATAATATCCTTCTTCTGTATGGTCCATAAGATCAAGAATGGACTCTGCCATATCAGTGATCTGTGAGTCATTCCAGTTCTCCGTAATAAAGATTACAAACTCATCTCCGCCCACTCTCGCCACGATTCCGTCTTTTCCCACCAGCTTTTCTAAAGATTCCGCTACTCTGGTTAAAACGTGGTCTCCTGCCGCATGTCCGCAGGAATCATTGATCTCCTTAAAATTATCCAGATCTATCATGAAAAAGATGCCGCTGCACAACAGGGAAAGCTTGCCATCAATAATCTGCTCTCCCGAACGGTTATATACACCGGTTAAGGGGTCTTTTCTTGCGCGGTTTAAGAGCATCTCTTCTCTTCCCAGCTGGTCGGTAATATCCTCCAGCTTCCCAACCATACGGGATTTGCAGCCGGCCTGTCCGGGAAGAATCTTGTACTGACAGCTAAACCACCGGTATTCTCCTGACTGTCCTTTTAACCGGATTCTGCAATACCTTACCTCATCCGGCTTGCTTCCTAACAGCGCCCAGCGAAGACGTTCCCCCTTCTGCCAGTCCTCTGGGTGCATTAAATATTCCCCCCGGTTCAGTCTTAAAACCCCTCTTGCCTTTAACTTTTCCAGGAACAGTTTTCTTCTGGCGTTGGATGTAAATTCAATGGTATCCGTTTCATAATCATACTCATAAAGCAGCGTATCGGTAAATTGGGATAGAACCGAATAACGCTCGGACTCCAGTTGAAGCTTCTGGTTCTGTCTGTAAAATAAAAGGAATATCCAGCTGCATCCTGCAATTGTCAACAGGATCAGCAAAATTGCCGTACCGAAAAACATACCAAATACATATTCTGACTGCAGCATAATATCCGGAGAACGGACATAGTTAATCAGACTCCAGTCATTGATTCCTACCTTCATTGCCGAAATATAATAGTTCTTTCCGTTCATGGCAATAGAGGTAGTAAATGAATCTTCTTTTTCTATCTGGGTTTTAATAAATTTGACACTCTGTTTTTGTGCTTCGCTGGTATTGATCGAGGAAAACAGATTACTGCCGCGTATTAACTGATCACTATTGCAATAAAGAATGCTGCCATCCGATTTAATGATCTGGGATTGGATCTTTTTAAAGGGCATATGATCTTTAGCAATTTCTCCAAACTTCTCCGTTCTAAAGGTAAAAAATAAAACTCCTGCCACTGTACCATTGACCGTAAGCGGCTCCGCTACTAAAAATATGTATCCGTTTCCATTTTCCATGGGACACAAAATATCCAGTACATCTGTTTTATTGTTTATAACCTGTTCAAAAATCCTTCGTTTTCCTTCTCCGGATATTATTTCTTTCCAATTGCTGCATGAGACATATTCCAGTTGATAATCCGGATTTTCCCCCTCCATTTTTGTCAGGTAATGATTCATCCATTGATCTTCCGGAGACAGACTGGCCGCCTCTATCATACTTTCCATGCCGTATTTTATAGTTCTTGCATCATCGGCTAACTTTAAAATCTGATTTTTTTGTGTGTCTGTAAAGGAAGTAAGACTTGAATAAATCAACTGATTGAATTCCTGATTCAGCTTTTCCTGCTGACTGGATAAGAAAATAAAAGCAAGGACCAACAAAATAAGAACACTGAACATGCTCGCGATCACAGATGTAATCCTGGAGTCTTTTCTGTAGTTCATATAAGTGATCTCCGTTCTGAAAAACACGTTTTCTGAAAAAAGCCAGTGGAAACTTTTCCAACCGGCTTTTCTCACTTCTAATATTCATTATATCTCTGCATCAAAGGATTTACAATATGTTTCAGGCTTCAATTCCTCTTAATTTTATATAATCTTTAATCAGCCTGGCTGTTTGTTCCAGATCAATCCTGCTTGTGTTAATGATGAGATCGTAATTGTTCCAATCTTCCCAGTTTTCACCGGTATAGTAGCGGTAATATTCTTTCCGCTCCCTGTTAATTTTCTTAACCCGCTTGGCAGCTTCCTTCTCATCAATCTTATCAACTTCCATGGTTCTCTCGATTAGTGTAGGTGTATCTGCATAGACAAAGATCTTCACAAGCCCGGGAACATTCTCTTCCTCACGGCTTAAAATATAATCCGCGCATCTTCCTGCGATTATACAGGATTCCTCTTTCGCCAGTTCCTTAATCACCTGTGACTGAAAACGGAATAGATTCTCCGGTTTTACAATGTCCGCATCTGTGGAAGGCTTGCCAAGCTGGGGTTTTAATCCGCTGACAATCCGGTACAGCAGATTATTGCCGGCTTTTTCATCTGCAAGGCGGAAAAAAACTTCTCCAACCGCACTTTGTTCTGATGTGATCGTCAGAATCTCCTCATCATAAAAATGAATCCCCAGTTCCTCTGCAAGAGCTTTTCCCACAATACGTCCACCGCTTCCGTACTGCCTTCCTATGGTGATGATCAGATTACTTTTTTCTTTCATAATGCCTGCCTCCTTTTCCCTTACATGATATATGAAGGTTTTCTTGCTTCTATTGTACTCTATTATGGCAGGATTTACAATTATTATTGCTCTGCAACTGCATTAAAACAGATGGAACCATAAGGTCTGATGCTCATACGGTAAGCATTGCCTTCTCCCATTGCCGCTTCCATATAGGAGATGTATTCCTCTGTGATTTCATTGGGAAGAACCGCCATAATAACTCCTGCAAATCCGCCTCCGTGAATCCGGCATGCCCCCTGCTTTTTACCAGCGATAAACAATTCCGTAAGAGCAAGAGCTACCGTAATTCCCTGTTCCTGAAAACTGGTATTGGTAAAGCAGTTCTGAAGCCATTTCCAGGAGGAATTTCCCGAAGCAGTAATATTTAACAGGAACTCGTCAAATCTTCCTTCTTTTAAAGCAGTCACTTCTGCATCCACACGCTTATTTTCTTCAAAGAAATGAAGAGCCCGGAGTACAGAACGGTCTCCTGCAAACTCCCGAACCGCACTTAACTGACCAATCACATCTTCTTCCGTTATATCTGCACAAACTTCTTTTCCAAAAAACTCTGCCACTTTCTTCATCTCAGCCGGTACAGAGGAATAATCGGCACTTAAATCCGCATGTCCCTTTCCTGTATTGACAATAATCAGGCTGTGGTTCTGGGAAGCGAAATCAAAATCAATCTGCTCCACTGCAGGCTTTAAAGGATCTTTAAAATCAATGGTAATCAGTCCGCCAACCGCACATGCCATCTGATCAAGGAGACCGGAAGCCTTGTCCCAATAGACGTTTTCCGCATATCTTCCGATATGTGCATAAGCCACTGTATCCATGCGGCCGTCATTAAAAAATGTGTTCAGAATCGAACAGAGAAGCATCTCAAAAGAAGCGGAAGAGCTGACACCTGCCGCACTGATTACATTGCTGGTTATATAGGCATTAAAACCACCGATCTCATAACCTTTTTCTAAAAATCCCTTTAACAGACCCTTTACTAAATCAATGGTACCGGCTTTTTTATCACTTGGTGCCAGATCCTCAAGATCAATGGTAAAGCTCTGGTTGTAAGTCACACTCACAATATTAATAAGGTTGCTGTTATTTTTCGCAGCCACACCTACGCAGTCTAAGTTGATGCTTCCTGCCAGAACTTTGCCGTGATTATGATCGGTATGATTCCCGCTGATCTCTGTACGCCCAGGTGACGTAAATAAAAGAACATCTTCTTCCGGAAAATGATTCTTAAAGTCCTTTACCAGGTTCTGATATCTTAAAATATTCTCTCCTGCCGCTTTTTCGCCATACAAAGCAGTCATTAATTTTCCTGCCTTTTCGGATTCTAAAAAACGGATTGTTTCATCTGTTTTCATGCTGAAAAATCTCCTTTTCCCCATTCATTGGCATACAAACGCCATTATCTCGAGTATAACATAAGTGCCAAAGTTTTCACAATATAATATTTTACGAAAAGCTATAAAATAATTTGACTTCCCTCAATCCCTCTTCTATAATGAAACAATCAAAAAACAGGAGGTCACCATGTTCTGGAATGATAAGCCTTACCACGCTTTAGATTATGAACTGAAAATGCAGTATGGGCAGAAAGTCTATAAGCTTGCACTGGATGGCGGTATGACCTGCCCCAACCGGGATGGCTTACTGGGAACAGGGGGCTGTATTTTCTGCAGCGGAGGCGGTTCCGGGGAATTTGCAGAAGCCAAAGGACTTCACACTTCTGTGGAAGAGCAGATTCGCTCCGCCAAGAGGAGGGTATCTCTTAAGATGAACGGGGAAAACGGCCTCTATATCGCTTATTTTCAATCCTACACCAACACTTACGCGTCAGTTTCATATCTGCGTGAACTCTTTACACAGGCTATTTCCCAGCCTGATGTGGTTGTTTTGTCCATTGCCACAAGACCTGACTGTCTTCCTCCTGACGTAATTCTTTTGTTAAAGGAACTAAACCGCATAAAACCGGTGTGGGTGGAACTGGGGCTCCAGACGATTCATGAATCCACAGCAAAGTTCATTCGGAGAGGATATCCGCTGTCCGAATTTTATCATGCATGGCAGAATTTAAAAGAAGCAGGAATCACGGTGATTGCCCACGTCATTTTAGGACTTCCCGGAGAATCCAACGATATGATTTTTGAGACCATCCGCTATCTGGGGCATTTAGGTGATCACGGAATCGACGGAATCAAACTGCAGCTTCTTCACATTCTGGAAGGAACTGACCTGGCGGATCTTTACAAGAAGGGAGCTGTACCGGTGTATTCTCTCTTAGAATATACGGATCTTGTCATAGACTGTCTCTCCCTTCTGCCCCCATCTGTGGTCATTCACCGGTTAAGTGGAGATGGTCCCAAGGAACTTCTTCTCGCCCCTTTGTGGAGCGGTAACAAGCGTCTGGTACTGAATACCCTGACAAAGCGTTTAAAAGAACGAGGCATCTGTCAGGGTGACAGATACCTCGTCTGAATTAATTGCCATTATTGTGAATAACACCATTGTCATCGATTGTAATTCCAAAAGACAGATTTTGAAAATACTGATAAAATCCGTTTACCTCTTCCGGTTTTGTCAGTGTTTTCGTAAATCCTGCACCTGAGGTTCCAGGAACAAGAGAAAGAGTGGTAGTATTGTCCTCAAAATTTATATCTGCTTTCATAAGGGCAGTCTTTGGGATGCTGCTGCCAAAGATGAAATTACCCAGACTGTAGCAGATTGGCTTTCCCTTGTAATATTCCACTCCCTGAAGAACATGGGGATGGCTGCCCACAACCAGATCTGCACCTGCATCAATCAGCTGCTGTCCCAGCTGCCGCTGATATTCTTTTGGCTTTTCTTCCCGCTCTACTCCCCAATGAACATAGACCACCACATAGTCACATATGCTTCTGGCCTTACGGATTTCCTCAAGAAGTATGGTTGGATCGTATCCACTTACCATACCTGGCTTTTTGCTGTTGGCCACCCAGTTGGGATCAGGATAAACTCTAGATGCGGCAAGAAATCCGAAGGTTTTCCCATTTACCTCCATGGTTTCAAGCTGTTTTGCACGATTCATATCAGGGCCTGCGCCTACATAGCGGATTCCTGCTCCATCTAACGCCGTACAGGTATCTAAAAGTGCATCCGTTCCGTAATCCAGTGTATGATTGTTGGCGATTGTTACGATATCCACACCGATTTCATTCATCATGGAAACCCGGTCCGGATTTAACCGGAATGTAAACTGCTTGTCCGGTGCTGCTGATCCCCGGTTACTGAATGGAAATTCCTGATTGGCCATAAAGATATCCGCCTTACCAATCTCCCCCCGCATCCCCTCATCAAGCACGCCATTAATACCGCCATTTTTATCATATGCTGTGGTAACATGAGTAGAAAGTAATATATCCCCTGCAAAAAGGAGATGTACCACTGGATTTGTCTCCTGATCTGCACTGGATTCTTTGGTTTCTTCCGTCACAGTCAGAACTTCCTGGCTGCTGCTTTCCTCCCGTGCACTCCTGGTATCCTGCTGGGTAACAGAAGACAAATTCGTATCTCCTGCTGCTTTACTGACTGTTTCTTTTGTTCCCTGTCTCTGCTTCCATTCTGTTCCTCCAATCCAACCCGCCAGCACGACGAACAGCAATACGGGAAGGATAATCAGAAACTTCATGGTTCCATTGGTCTTCTTCATTTACTCCTCCAGATTGTTAATAATTTCCACATATTTTTCGCTGGTTCATAACTTTTTCCACAATTATTGATCCCTTTTCCCCATATACGACTGAACAATTCACTTTTCCACAGTTTTTTGTGGATGATTCATAACAGATCCCTTATCTATTATCTGGTATTAATTCCCATTTTTACATCTTACACTGGTTCCATGTTTTTGTCAAATCAGGGCGATTAAGGAAAAAAGCCGGTTTTGCAGATAGGATATACGCATCCTAATCTCTGCAAAACCGGCTTTTTTCCTGTATATGAACGTTGTCACATCTGACTTACAAGGTCATAATAATTCCACCGTCATTGGCATATACTGTCGCTACACCAGCTGTTTCTGTAATCATTATGTCCTTAAATATGCCTCTTTTCAACATCTCCTGCTTTACAAACTCCGCCCGCTCCGGATTATTGCAATGAGCGATTGCCAGTACCTTGTTCCTGGTATCTCCGGCCTCCTTCATGGCAATATCAGCCATGCGGGTCAGTGCTTTGTTAATTCCCCTTGCCTGATCCAGCTTAACAATCACCCCCGATTCAGCTCCCATAACTGGCTTAATATTAAGAGCAGTAGCAAAGAATGCCTGCAGACCGGTAAGACGTCCGTTCTTTCTTAAGGTATCAAGACTTTCCAGCACAAAATAGGTCCTCATGCTCTTTATATAGGCCCTCACCTTATCTTCAATCTCTTCGAATGGAAGTGATGCCTGACAAAGAGACTGAATGTAAACAGCAATATTAAGCTGCCCGCAGGAAGCAGAATCGGATCCGAATACAGCAATCTTCTTGCTGTCTTTTCCATGTTCCTCTTCGTACAGCTTCTTACCCAGTACTGCACTGTTGTAGCTTCCGCTTAAATGCTCGGAAAGAGTGATAACAAAGACCTGCTCCTCTTCACACTCGAATGCCTCTTTATATAATTCAGGAGACGGACATGCTGTCTTGGGAGATTCACTGCTGCTTTTTACCAGCTCAATAAACCGCCTCTGATCAAACGTCTCATCATCAATTATCTGTGTATTACCGACCTGTAAAATTAACGGAATGATCTGAAAGTGGGGATCTTTCTTCAGATCCGGCGTCAGGTCCGTACAACTGTCCCCAATGATTTTATAGCTCATATCTATATTCTTCCTCCTGGCACGAACTTATCATGTAGTATTCATTACTATATATTATAGAGAAACAAAGTTGGTCTGTCAATAGAATATATATGAAAAAAATGGATGTCAAAAACAGCCACCTTTCTTTGAAAGGCCATCTGCTTTTGACATCCTCTTTTATCTGCTGTATTATAAAATCCTTATTCCCCTGCCATTACTATCATAAGCTCATTGCTTCTTGCAATAAAGCCTGTCATACGCTCCGGTGTGAGAGATCCGTGGCTTAACGCTGCCAGATCGTAAAGCTGCTCACAGATTGCGTTGGTATGAGCACCATCCTTATGTCCTAATACATACTGTACCAGTTTGTTGTTATAGTTAAGAACCAGAGTTTCGCCGCCTGCTCCAAACATAGAAGCATCCATACCAGGCATGGTGTACATCTTCATCATTTCCTGCATACGTCTTGATTCTTCAGAAACAGTGATCATGGAAGAAACGTTATCATTCTTTAACTTCTCAACCTTAACCTCTAAATTCTCTTTATTTAAAGCCTTACGGAACAGTTCGGTCAGAGCTTCCACATCAGCCTTCATGGCTTCTTTGTCCTCTTCAGTCACTTCTTCTTTAAAAATATCAGATAAATCGGAGTTAATACATAAGAACTTTACATTCTCATTCTTCTGCTCTAAGTATCCCACAAACGGATTATCGATATTCTCTGTTAAATAAACCGCATCAAGACCTGCTTCTTTAAAGAGGTTGATATACTGGCTCTGTTCTTTTTCATTGGTAATATAGAATACTTTGTTCTCATGTTTTTCCTTATTCTCTTCCAGACATTCTGCCAGTGTTAAATACTTGCCTTCCAGATTCTTAAAGAGAATGGAATCATTGATCTTTTCTGCAAATTTCTCATCTTTTAAGCAGCCGAATTTGATAAATGGATTAATATCTGCCCAGTATTTATCATAATTCTCACGATCTGTCTTAAACATTCCAGTCAACTTATCTGCAACCTTCTTTGTAATATAATCTGAGATTTTCTTAACAAAGCCGTCATTTTGCAGTGCACTTCTGGATACATTCAGAGGAAGATCCGGACAGTCAATAACACCCTTTAAGAGCATTAAGAATTCCGGTATTACTTCTTTAATATTATCTGCAATAAACACCTGGTTGTTGTACAGCTTAATGGTTCCTTCCAGGCTGTCATAGTTTAAGTTCAGTTTTGGGAAATAGAGAATTCCCTTTAAGTTAAACGGATAATCCATGTTTAAATGAATCCAGAATAACGGTTCCTTGTAATCATGGAATACCTTGCGGTAAAAGCCCTTGTAATCCTCTTCGGAACAGTCATTTGGATGCTTATTCCACAGAGGGTTGGTATCATTGACTGCCACCGGGCGCTTTTTAATCTTGTATTTTTCTTTGGCCGGAGAAACTTCCACTGTTTCTTTTTCGCCGTTTTCTTTCTCTATTTCTTCTGTTTTGGCTTCCTCCACAATGGTCTCAACCACAGTATCCTTCTCAGTCAGTTCTTCCTTTTCAATGGTCTCAAACTGGGGCTCCGCTGTTACATTGGATAAATAGATTGCAACTGGCATAAAGGAACAATATTTTTCCAGAACCTCTCTTGCTCTGTATTCATTACAGAACTCCAGGCAGTCTTCATTAAGATAAAGCTTAATGGTAGTACCAGATTCTTCTTTATCCCCTTCTTCCATCTCATACTCAGTACCGCCGTCAGACTCCCAGTGAACGGGTGCTGCACCTTCTTTGTAGGACTTTGTATCGATGGTTACTTTATCTGCAACCATAAAAGCAGAGTAAAAACCAAGTCCGAAATGTCCAATAATCTGATCTTCGTTGGTCTTGTCCTTATATTTTTCAAGGAAATCCTTTGCTCCGGAAAATGCAATCTGATTGATATACTCATCAACTTCTTCCATGGTCATACCAATACCGTTATCTTTAAAGGTAATCGTCTTTTCATTGGAATCTGTGATTACTTCAATCTTAAACTCCAGATCATCCGGCTTCTGCCACTCACCCATAACATCAAGCTTTTTCAGCTTTGTGATGGCATCGCTACCATTGGATACCAGCTCACGGTAGAAAATATCATGGTCTGAGTACAACCATTTTTTAATAATCGGAAAAATATTTTCGCTGTTGATTGTCAAACTTCCTGTTTTTGCCATATCAGAACACTCCTTACTCTCTTATTCTATTTTTGTTCCATGACCATCATGGAATTTTTACAATTTATACCTGCAAAGAGTATTTTAATACGCAGAAATGGAATTGTCAATAGAAAATCAGCACTCAAACCGTTTGAGTGCTGATAATGTCATTCTTCCAGATAAACAATCTGGTTTCGCTTTAAAAACTCCTTAAATTCCTGGTCCCATTCCTGATCTAATGTCTTGTCCAGAGTAAAAACAGATACTGAGGTACCTGTCACACAGGTCAGGCGCTCTTCCTCGTATCTGATATTGATATACAGTCCTTTGACCTCATTGGAAGTGAAAGGAATCTTTCGTTCAGAAAGAAAACGCTCCGTATCCTCTTTGGGCAGCTGCATTACAATCTTAAAACTTCCAGGCAGCCGTTTGCCCTTGATCAGTGAAAAACAAAAGGGCTTCATCATGGCCCAGGTGGACAGCTCTCCTAAGTTCAGGGCTTCCTTCTCCTCTGCTGTATAGTAGCCGGACCGTATGGCTCCGTCAATGGTAAATGTATTATAGGTAGTGACTGAAGCCTCTTTTACAAGAAAACGGTCAAAAACTTCTCCTACAAACAACTTTGTGGTAAAAGGTTTCATCTCTTCTATATTCAACGCAATCATGGTTTCATTCTCCCCATCCGTATTTTCTCCGTTAACTATACAACGGAAGCTCTTCCAATGTCAACGCAGGATTTCACTCTCCCTGTCGGTATTCCAAACCAATCTCATCTATGCTATAATAGATCCAACGGTTTCAGTCAGAAAACCAATTGAAAATCAGAAAAGAGGATAATGATATGAATCATATGAAACAGCTGGAAGAACTGATTGCTGCATCGGTTTCTCCATACCACTGCATTCAGGCTGCAGCGAAACAGCTCGTAGCAGGTGAATTTAAGGAGCTGCCTTTGGCAGAATCCTGGGAATTAAAGCAGGGGGGCTCCTACTACATAAACGCATTTGACTCCACCTTAATCGCATTTACCGTCGGCAGTGAGCTGACAGCTGTCCCCCAGCTGAAGCTGGCGGCTTCTCATACAGACTGGCCCTGTCTGAAGGTAAAGCCATCTCCGGAAGTAACTGCTCTGGAATACGGAAAGCTGAATGTTGAGGTCTATGGCGGCCCTCTCTTAGGTACCTGGTTTGACCGTCCTTTATCCATGGCAGGAAAAGTCAGTGTAACAGGCGACACGCTTATGAATCCCAGGACTATCTTCGTGGATTTCTCCCGGCCGGTACTTACCATACCCAATCTGGCCATCCATATGAACCGCAATGCCAATGAAGGATTTGCCATAAATGCACAAGTGGACATGCTTCCCTTAATTGCCCGGATCACAGATGAATTAAACAAAGAAAGCTTTTTTATTGATGCGCTTGCAAAAGAAGCAGGGGTAAAGAAAGAAGACATTCTGGACTATGAAATCTACATCTACAATTATGAGTCCGGAACCACTCTTGGTTTGCAGAACGAATTTTATTCCGCTCCCAGACTTGACAATATTACCTCTGTTTCTGCATGCTTAAGCAGCATTCTTTCCGATACACACCAAAGCGGAATCCATGCCATCGCCCTGTATGACAACGAAGAGATCGGAAGCCACACAAAACAGGGGGCTGCTTCTGCACTGACTGAACATATTCTGGAAAAGATCTACGCTTCTCTTGGATATACCAGAACCGATTTTTTAAATGCTTTGTTAAGCGGATTTCTTCTTTCCATGGATGTGGCTCATGCCATTCATCCAAACCACGGAGAGAAATGTGATATTAAAAACCAGATCATGATGGGAGACGGAGTAGCCATCAAACTGGCGGCAAGCCAGGCCTATGCAACCGATGCCACCAGCACAGGCGTGATCGAAGGCATCTGCCGCGCCTTTGATATCCCTTATAAGAAGTTTTCAAACCGTTCCGATGTAAAAGGCGGATCTACTCTGGGAAGCATTTCTTCTGCTTTGCTGACCATGCGCACAGTGGATGTAGGCGTTCCCATGCTGGCCATGCATTCGGCCAGAGAGCTTATGGGTGTTAAGGATCAGGAAGCACTGGTAAGACTTGCAGAAGCATTTTTCAAAGCTTAAATAAATCCTATAAAAAATACGTCTTGACCGGATTAACTTCCGTATCAAGGCGTATTCTTATTACATCCACTTATCTAATCTCTTTGCATCCGGTTCTATTCCTATAATAAAAAGCAGATACCCCAGTTCCCATCATCGAAATTCCTGCCAGCACCAGATAACCGTACTGGATGCTGAACCCAGAGGCAATATTTCCGGTAAAGATGGGAAACGTAGTCATGCCTATGGCATAAACTGCCTGAAAAAGGCCCATGGCAGTGGAACGTTTTTTCGCTTCAATTCCACACATTGCCTCTGAAGTCAGATAAGAAAACAAGATTCCAGTAGACATTCCGGGAAGTATCTGCAGGAATAAAAGCTCTGCAGCATTTTTCGCAGAAGGTACCAGCACACAATAGACCGATATAATTACAAAAACTGAGGGGATCCAAAATCTGGGACCTCTCTTACAACAGTAACCGGCAGAAGCAAAAGCTGCAAATCCTACTGCCGAAACCATATAAATAATTGAGGATAATCCAACCAATCCATTGGCTGCTCCCAGATCCTTCAGAATCTGATTTGTAAACGACATGGCAGTGGTAAGCTGAATCCCCTGCTGAATTAAAGCCAGAATGGAGAATAGCCACAGCCGTTTATTTTTACATACGGAAATAAGTTCCTTTGTATCTACTTTTCCAGTCTTTGTGCAAGGTTCTTTGATTTGAAGCGAGAGAAAAAAGGCAAGAAGACCGGCTAAAACACTGAGAATACAGATTCCTGTCATTCCGATCCTGCTGTAACCCATGGTACTTGCTAAAAAGCCAATGAGCATACCAAAATTATTAAACATCACGATTCTGCTGGTAGCTGCCTGCTGGTCTTTTTGGGAAAAATGATTGGTGTAAAACACCATAAATGAAATCCACATGGCGGAAGCAATGCCGGAAAAAAGATTTGCTGCCAAAAAGCCCATCCCATTCCCCCAGAATATCCGGAACAATGATGCCAGGCCGGAAAAAAGAGTTCCTGCCTGGATGAAGCACTTATGCTTTCCAATGGAATCCGCACATAGCCCGATTGGAAAACGGAATACCAGCTGGGTAAGTCCATAAGCACCCAGCACCATTCCGGTAAATGCGCTGCCGACTCCTAACAGAGTCAGATAGGTCGTCTGATATGGAATGTATATGTACTGCGCAAACCAGAACAGGGAAACCATTGCAAGAAAGCGGATTTCCTGTTTGCGCGTAAAAATTTGTTCGTTCAATTTATGCCTCTATTTCTTATTTTGATGGGAGTATTCCTCTAATATCCGATGAATATGGACCGTTAAATACATTTCCTCCTGCCTGGATAATCTGGAATCAAATTTTTCCTGAATAAAGATCCCGATTTTTCTGACACAGTCATATTCTCTTTTACAGCTTTCAATTACATGGGTATAAAAAGAATCTTCATATTCATATAAATCCTGACTGCCATTTACAAGCCGCTGTGCGAAAAACCGCAAATGAGTAATGAAACGGGTATAACCGATCCCCTCTTCATTGTAGAGAATGGAAAAGTTATATTTAACGATATCCAGGATTCCCTGTACGGTTTCAAATATGGTCTGGTTGTCTGAACTATAAGAGTTATTTGTTTGTGCATTGATAAAATGAAAGGCTATATTTCCGGCCTCATCCCGGGGCAATTCCACTTGCAGCTGCTCCCTCACAAGCTGCAGGGCATATAATCCAACCTGAAATTCGTTGGGATTAAAACGCTTCAATGTCTGTGTATAAAAATTCTGTATTAAAATCCCCTCTTGATATCTTTTTACAGCAAAAGAAAGATGATCTGTAAGTCCCAGATAAATGTGTTCCATCAGTACCATTCCATAAGTTTCAATGGCATAGTCTATCACCTGCTTTGCCAGTTCAAAATAAGTACTGTCAATTTCAGATGCGAGACGGATAATATTCTTGGATAGGGACCGGTCTTTTAAGACAAACACTTTCTCAATGTCTTCACTTTTTAAATGATGTCCGATGGATTTATTAAAACCGATTCCCTTCCCCATCAGAATCACCTCCCTGCCGCTGTCGTCAAGCGCCAGCAGCAGAGAATTATTCATTACCTTAACAACCCTCATAACCAAACCCCATTTCTGTTATTTAGAGTTCTTCCCCGTTGGTTTCAATAACGCGTCGATACCAGTAAAAACTGTCTTTCTTAATCCGGCTCATATCTTTTAAGTCATGATCGTCACGATTGACATAAATAAAACCATAACGTTTCTTAAATCCCTCGTGGGAGCTGAGCAGGTCCATAAAGGTCCATGGGGAATACCCCAGCATCTCAACTCCGTCTTCTATGGCCTGGCTGCAGGCCAGAATATGCGCCCTTAAGTAATCAATTCGATAATCGTCATGGACTTTTCCGTCTTCTGTCAGTGTATCCGCGGTGCCAAGTCCATTTTCCGTAACGATAAGAGGAAGATGATATTTCTGATAATAATTATTTAATACGGTTCGAAGTCCCAGCGGGTCAATCTGTGCTCCGTATTCGCTGGAAGCAAGATGTTCATTTTTCAGATGATGGAAATATCCATACTGATCAAAATCAACCTGATTGATGGGGAAAGCTCTCTCCCCCACCGGATGAGAATCATCCGCCGGCAGATACCGGACACAAAGGGTTCGGTAATAATTCAGGGCAATAAAGTCCATCTTTGCACCCTTTAGTATTTCCTCATCCTCTGGCATCATAATGGGAACGATATTTCTCTCCTCCAGGTAACGCATGTAATATCCTGGATAACAGCCGTTGTAATGCATGTCCAGACAGTAATCCGTCTTGAACCAGTCATTTAACCGGGCTGCCCATACATCTTCTGGACGGTTGCTTTCCGGATAAGTACAGGTGGAAGAAACAGCCGGGCCAATCTTGCCTTTTGGAATAATGGAATGGCACGCTTTCACTGCCAGTGCATGAGCCAGGAACATATGATAATCCATCTGCGCTCTCTGACGGTCAGCCTCCCAGCTGTCTTTAGCGGTAATATTGACTCGTTCATCCACACGGACCATGAGATTTTGTTCGTTATGAACCTGCCAATAGGTCACTCTGTCACCAAAGGTTTCAAAGCAGACCTTTGCATAGCGTTCAAATGCTTTTACACATTCTCTGGATTCCCAGCCATTGTATTTTTCAACCAGTGCATAAGGAAGATCAAAGTGATATAAGGTTATAAATGGCTGAATGTCATTGTCTAACAGGCAGTTAATGACATCATTATAAAAATCAATTCCTGCCTGGTTAATTCCCCCGTCACCATCTGGTATGATTCTTGCCCAGGCAATAGAAAAACGGTAAATATTAAGTCCCATCTCTTTCATCAGAGCGATATCCTCTTTCCAGTGATGGAAAAAATCGCTGGCAACTTTACTGTCAGCCTGTAAATGAGAACGCTTAAAGGAGTTTATATCTGCAACCGTAGGTCCTTTTCCGCCTTCATCCCAGCCACCTTCAATCTGAAATGCAGATGAGGATGCTCCCCATAAAAAATGATCAGGAAACCTGGTTTTTAATTTGTTCATTTCAAAACTCCTTTACTGATTCTTTTTGATGGCAATAACAGACTTCTCAAGAGTAGCCCCTTTTCCTGTAATTCCGGAAACCTGCTGAAATACAGGAGTATTGCTTACAATAATCGGAACAATGGTATCGTAGCCTTCTTTTTTTAATGCATCAATATCAAAGGACAGAATTTTAGTTCCTTTTTTAATATGACTGCCTTCTTCTACAAACTTCTTAAAATGCTTTCCTTCTAACTGAACCGTATTAATCCCAACATGAATGATCATCTCTACCCCATTATCCAGCATAAGTCCAAGTGCATGAAGAGTCGGATAGATTAAGGTTACGGTACAGTCTTCCGGAGCTACTACCTCTCCTTTTTCAGGAATAATAGCAATCCCGTTTCCTAATGCCATAGAGGAGAACACTTCGTCATTTACTTTTGTCATGGAAACGGCTTCCCCTTCAATGGGTGAATATATAAATAAATCAGCTTCTGATGGATCTAATTCATGATTCTTTGTTTCTGCTGTTGTATCTGATTGTGTAGTCTGATCAACTGGGGTTGCTTCTGTTTTCTTTTTCTTATCTCCCATTTCATTAAAACCAAACAGGTAAGTAAGTATCATGGCGCCAAAGAAAGAAACGCCTACACCAACCAGATAGTACACAAATGGTTTCATACCAAATGCCGCATACGTTGCAAAGGTAAGAATTCCGTTATTTGCAAAGGAATCGCCATATACACCGCCAACACCCATAATCGCTCCGCCAATGGCACCGCAGATGATGGCGTAGATCATCGGCCTTTTTAAACGAAGGTTACATCCGTAAATAGCCGGTTCTGTAATACCGCAAACGGAAGCAGAGATTGCTGCTGAAGCCGCTACTGTTTTTAAATCTTTATTTTTTGTTTTTAACATAACACCCAGGGCCGCTCCACCCTGTGAAAAGTTGGCAGCGCCTGCAAAAGCCAAAAGATTCTGGTGTCCGAACTGAGCAACGTCATTAATACCAATTGGAAGAAGAGCTCTATGCGCCCCAAAAATAACAAACACGCACCACATACCGCCGATAAAGGCACCACAGACAGCCGGACTTAAATTCATCATACCAGTGTAAACAAAGGTAATTGCATTACCGATGTAGATACCAATGGGACCAAACACCATAAAGGTTGCCGGAAGCATAACTAAAAGTGATAAACCAGGAACCAGAATGATTTTTAAGACTTCTGGAATTACTTTTTCTAAAAATTTCTGCACATAGGAAAGAATGAAAACTCCAATGATAATCGGAATAACGGAGGAAGCATAGCTTGCTTTGGTGATGGTAACTCCAAACATGCTTACTACATCTTTCCCAGTCATCAGTGCTACGACTGACGGATAACACATGGTACCGCCAAGAGCCATGGCAATAAATTCATTTGCCTTAAACACCTTGGCACTGGTGTAAGCTAAAATAACAGGCATGAAATAAAATAAGGCATCCGTACCAGCCATAATCAGAGTGTATGTCTGATTTACCGTTATATCCACGCCTTGTTTCGCTGCCATAATCTTTGCAATGGTAAGGAAACCCTTTAAAAGTCCGGAAGCAGCAATCGCTGGAACCATAGGGGTAAACATAGCAGAAACTGCAATCAGAATCCGATTCCAGATGGACACCTTCTCTTTGCTGATTTCTGTTGTTTCATCTATGGATATCATAGGAATGATGGCATCATAAACCTGGTTTACTTTGGTTCCCAGCACTACCTGAAACTGTCCTCCGCTTTCTACAACAGAGATTACCCCTTCCAGATGCTCGATGGTTTCTTTATTTGCTTTTTTTGAATCCTTTAATTGAAATCTTAATCTTGTAAAACAATGGGTCAGTCCTTTTACGTTTCCAGAACCGCCAACATTCGTCAGGATATCTTTGGCTATTTGATTATAATTCATATACAAAACCCCTTTCAAGTATTTTCTTATCTCCTCATCCGGCCGGAATGACAAAATAAAAAGACCCAATTAAACGAACTCTTCATAAGACAAAATACCCCATCCGTCTTATAACCATTCGCCTAATCCGATCTTGCCTGCATTACCAGTAACACGTCATCATAATGATTTATTCAGTTGTCTTCAACCTAGTCATAATATATCATTATTTTTGCGATCTTGCAATAGCATTTTATTCTTTTCTTAATCACTGAGGGAATGGCAGATAAATTCCCTCAGTCCGCTCATCCAGCCAATCCCTTTTTATTTTGGCAGCTGCCCCATGGTTTCCGGTAATACCTCTCTGCTGGATTCCAGGGTTTCAGGAGAAGTTTTATCTCCCTGAATATACCGGTACCCAAACATACCTCCTGCAGTCAGTACAACCAAAAGCAGAAAGAAACATAAAAATATGATAACTTTTATAAACGGTTCCGGTCCGCGTCTTCCCCTTCGCCTGCGGCTGCGTTTTTTACCACTTAGAATTTCTTCCTGATTCATTGGTATTCTACTCTTCCTTCCTTATGGGTCAATCAGTAAAATATTTTTTATAAATTTCAAAAAAGCTGGTGGTTGTTGTTTTATCATCTTTGGAAAATGTAAGATCCTTCCAGATATTGTTGCCAAACGTAACGGGGTTGTCCTGTTTAAACTGGGCATAAATCTGGTCAAATGCTTCTTTTTTCCGGCTGGTATATAAGCCGGACTTTCGTTCCTGGGTAGCTGCTTCATCGTAATCACTGACGCATCGGATAATATAGTATTTACCCTGACTCTCTGTCACCTCGCTGATTTCACCTTCAGCCAGACCAAAGGCTGCATCTTCTAAAGCCCCTGGGTGTTCCCCTCTCCCCATCTTACGTTCAACGATTCCATTTTCCGAGTATTCTCTGGCAACAGCAGAAAAATCAGCTCCCTGCTCCTTTATCTTTAAAAGGACTTCTTCTGCCGCAGCTTTGTCAGACATTACAATCTCTTCCACATCAATTACCTTTGCCTCACTGTCACTGATCTCCAGATTCATATCCCTGGTCAGCTCCACAACAACTTTATTGGAAAGATAATACTCCTCATACATAAATCTTACATCAGACTGGCTCACTCCCATATACGCAATATCGTCGGGAGTCAGTGAATTATAATATTCCTCCGAAGCCTTGCGCATCTCTTCCTTCTCACCGCTGGTCAGGGTCACACCCTTACTTTCAGCAAGAAGATTCATCATCTTCATCTCCTGAAGAAATTCTCTTACCTGATCCATAAGATAGGTTTCAAATGTTTGTCCGCCGGGAAGCTCCACCCCCCAGATCTGGCTGGTGTAAAGCTGTTGATATTTATTCCTCTCAGTCGCCAGTATAATCATGGACTGGGGAAGGGTGTATAGCTTTGTTTCCTTGATTTCCGATACAAGGGGGATCTCCGTCTTGCAGCCGGAAAGCATGGCGGATACTGCCGCCGCAATTATAAGGAGTCTTCCCCAGTATCTGCGCAGATTTTTCATACGCACCCCTCTTTCTTATAAAAGCAGCTTCAATATTTTTAATACGCCCTGATTCAAATTGGTATCGGTCTGAAACCGTGCTGCCTCTTTTACTTCTTTTCTGGCATTGCCAACAGCAAAGCTGTAGTATGCCTGATTTAACATCTCAATATCATTTAGCTGATCGCCAAATGCCATGGTCTCTTCTGGTGTGATGGACAGACTCTCCTGAAGAAGCTTTACCGCCTCACCTTTGTTGGTCCCAGGTCTCATACAGTCCATCCACATATCTCCGGCAATGGTAATCTTTAACCGGTCCCTGTATTTTTCTCTTAACTGTCTGGTATGGCTTTCTACATCTGTCTTCCGGTAGACACTGATTTTAATAAATTCAGACTCTACTTTTGTTAAATCCTCTACCATTTCCACCCGAAATTTATAGCTGTTAACCATCCAGTCAATAAAATCCCTGTCTTTCGTCTCTAAATACACCACATCAGGACCGCTGAGCATAACTTCAAGTCCTTCTGTCTTCCTCACATCTTCCACCATATCCATGGCAGTCTTACGTTCAATTGGATTCAGAAACAGATTTCTGCCGTGACAGCCTATGTAAGCACCGTTATCAGAAAGATAGAATATTTTTTCTTTCACCGGATCAAAGATGGATTCAATACTGACCCACTGCCTTCCGCTTGCTGCTGCAAACTGAATGCCCTTTGCCCGTAATTTCAATATTACCTCATGAAGCTCAGCGGGAACTTCATATCCTCCGTCTGGCACCAGTGTTCCGTCAATATCCGATGCAATCAGTTTTATCATGCTTTTTCCTCCTGCTCACAGATCTGCTTTAATTCCTGATAGACTCGTCCCACAGGCAATCCTACTACATTACTGTAATCTCCGTCAATCCCTTTGATAAAAGCTGCAAACCGTCCCTGGATTCCATAAGCACCAGCCTTATCCATAGGCTCCTCATCTTCTGCATATAATCGTATCTCTTCCGGAGTCATAGGGTATACATGAACATCGGTCCGTTCTGCAAAACTGCGGACTTTCGTTCCATTCTTTCCACAGTAAATCAAAGTCACACCGGTAAATACCTGATGGGTTTTTCCCTGAAAGGATTCAATCATCTCATATGCTTCCTGATGGCTCCCCGGTTTTCCAAGAATCCTGCCTTCTGCCGCCACTACAGTATCTGCTCCGATTACAATTGTACCAGGCTGCTGATGTCTTGCCACATCTTCTGCTTTTTGCAAAGACAGCTCCATCACCGCATCTTCAGGAACCCTGGTAGTAATCACCTCAACAACCGTACTTGGTTCTATCACAGGATTCAGACTAATCTGGTTTAAAAGTTCTCTTCTTCTTGGTGATGCCGAAGCAAGCACAATCTTATAATCTTTTATCATTGGTGCCCTCTCTCTTCTATTATAATTCCTGACTCATGAAATTGCAAACAGGCGGGACCCATTACGAATCCCGCCAATCTTTAATATACTTTCAGGCGTCCCACTAAGGACGACTCATCTTCCTCACAGTCTGCTTTCAGCTGTATCCTCATGGTATATACGAAATCGGTAGCATAAAATACCAACAAAAATATACCCGTAATACGTTGAAAATTATCTGGAATAAAGCCTGCCGCCTGATTCACAAATCCACTGAGGAAGCGGAAATAAAAGATTCCTAAAAATCCCCAGGCAATACTGCTCTCCAGACAGATAATTCCTTTGTAGTTAAATGGCTTCCTGCTATAATCCCACCAGAATGATCCAAACAGCTTAATCATCATATAAGCCGTAACAAGCTCCATGAAAGTTGCCATCACCATAGAGGCGAAATACAGGCGCACCGGACTGTCAATGAAAGGGCTAAGAAGTACTGTGGCCCCAACAGATCCAAATCCATATATGATGCAGAACGGTCCGTGTCCAAATCCACGATTAAAAACCGGTCTTTTGTTTTCATAGCTAAGTACAGCGCATTCAAGAAGATAACCCAGAAAGCTGAATAGGAAAAAACAGTTTATCCTATGATAAATTGACATATCCAATTTGCCTCCAAAATTAACAATTTTTTAACTTGTTAAAGTATAATATGGATATCTAAAGAAATCAAGGGTTATTTTCTTACGATTCCCCAAAATTTTTCTTTTTTATTAATAATATTGCGCTATAAGAACTGCAAGTAAAATGCCAAGTATGGCTCCTGCTCCAACCTGCAGAGGACTATGTCCTACATATTCTTTTAATTTTTCCTGTAAAATCTCGCCACTCAGCTTCAGGGGATTTTCTAAGAGAATGCTGTTTAGCAGCTTTGCCTGTTTTCCTGTTTCTCTTCGTACACCCATAGCATCATACATTACAATCATGGAGAGTACGAAGCTGATAGCAAACTCAAAAGAACCGACGCCATAGCGATAACTGGCGGCGGTCGTCAATGCACAAACCGTAGAGGAGTGGGAACTAGGCATACCGCCGGATCCCACAAGCCTCTCCGGATTAAAACTTTTATTAAGAGCCAGGTCAATCAGTGTTTTTAACACCTGCGCCACCAGCCAGCCGGTAACAGCAGTCACTAAGACCTGATTCTTTAGAATCACTTCCCAAAATTCCATGGTTTCCTCCATCTTATGCCGCGCTCTTCCTGCCAAAACCGTACAATATCCAACGCTTAATCCTTGCAGTAGTTTCCACCAGACCACATAATTTATCTGCATAAATTATTACCATTCCGCCTTTCGTTTTGGGCGGAACCGGTGTAAGGGGCCACATATGCCGCAGGATCATGTCCTTCTCATTCTCAGTTAAATCGAAATGCTTCACTGCATTATTTAAAGCAGCCCTTGGATGAGTAAAGCCATGGAAACGTTCCCCGGTTTCTCTGGCATGAGTATGCCAGTCATAAAGAAAGAAATCATGAAGCAGTCCTGCTCTGGCTGCTTCTTTATATTCCCAACCTAATTTTCTGCATATACAGTAGCTTAAATAGGATACCTTAATGCAATGAGCCTTGCAGGTAGTATCTCCATGCTGCATATAACGATCCATGGACTGGAATACCTTGTGGTCTAAAATATCCTTTACACAGGCAAGGTATTCCAAATCCATATTATAGTCTTCCCGTTCCACCCAAGAGGCATCTTCTGCCCAAATTATAGCTTCCTGCTCTTCCTCTGGGGTTAAATACAAGTTTTTCATGATTATTCTGTCGCTTCCTTCTTCATAGTGTGAACCGGCTTAACAGCCAGTCAGCCAGTCATATAATTCCTGATACTTCATGGCTGAAGTTTTCCAGGAATAATCCTTCG
>SVDS01000283.1 GCA_015057715.1 Paenibacillaceae bacterium | reverse complement strand
ATAAAAAATAACAGTTTTAAGCCGGTTTATCTCTTATATGGAGAAGAGGCATTTCTAAAAAACAGCTACAAGAATCAGATGAAATCGGCCATAACTCAGGGAGATACCATGAATTTCAATCAGTTTGGCGGAAAATCCATTGATGTAAAGGAACTCATAAGCCTTGCTGATACGATGCCTTTTTTTTCGGAGAGACGATTAATCCTTGTAGAAGACAGCGGATTTTTTAAGGCAGCTGCAGAAGAACTGTTGAACTATCTGCCCCAGATGCCGGATACAACCTGTATGGTATTTGTGGAATCAGAAGTGGACAAGAGAAGCAAAATGTTTAAAAAGATAAAGGAACTTGGTTATGCCGCCGAGATGGAGCGCCAGGATATTAATCAGCTGGCCAGGTGGGCAGGAACGTTACTTTCCAGAGAAGGAAAGAAGGTGACTGGACAGACCATGGAGCTTTTTTTAAACATGACCGGTGATGATATGGAAAATATCCGCATGGAGCTGGAAAAGCTGATTAGCTTTACGTTAGGAAGAGATGTCATAACGGATGAAGATGTGATGGCGATCTGTACTGAGCGGACGACCAATAAAATATTTGATATGGTTACTTCCATCGTTAACCGCCAGACAAAAAAGGCTCTTGAACTATATGAGGACTTGCTTACATTAAAGGAACCTCCCATGAGAATCATGTTTCTTATTGCAAGACAGTTTAACCAGCTGTTGCAGGTAAAGGAACTGATGGGCAAGGGAATGGATAAAGGGGGAATTGCTGCAAAGCTTAAAATCCCGCCTTTTGCTGCCGGTAAGCTGATGCCTCAGGCAAGAACCTTTTCCAACGAACAGATTCTTTCTTATGTGAATTCCTGTGTTGAGGCGGAAGAAGCGGTTAAAACGGGAAGACTTACGGATCGTATGGCAGTGGAGCTTTTGCTGACTGCAAAATATTAAAACAACAGGTTGTCTGTGTCAGAAAACGGGAGGATAAGGAACTGGTGAGTAGTTCCTTATCGCTCCCGTCTTCTTTCTCCTTGAAAGCCAAAAAATATATCATCAATATTGTCATTTTTATCATTGCCGCAACAGAGCGCCTGGTGGGCTGCAATCGTATCCAGTGTATCGCCCAGCTGGTCAAAAATACTGCTAAGCAGGGCAATTTCATCAGGTGTACGCCCTTGTGCAAGACAGCAGGCAATGGATGACACAAGTGTTACCAGTTCGCAGGACTGCATAGTTCATCACCTCTGGATAATATATGACGCATCAGGTGACATTAAGATAAGAAAAAAATTATTCTGCCATTTTGTAAATATTAAACGGTTCAAAAAGAATTAAATAGTTATCCTTTTGCAGCCCCTTCTCATATTTTGTCCGATAGCAGTCCAGTGCTTCTAAAAGAAATTCTTCCGTAACTTCTAAGTGCTCTGCAATTTCAAAGCTGTTTCTGCAGCCGGCCTTTTTCGCGGCAACCAGCTTCTCCAATGTGATCATTTTGTTATAAGCCCATAAACGTGCGGTGCGTTCCTGTTTCCTGTTTGAAACATCAGACTGATCCAGTATATCTCCGGCAGTGGTGTAGTAATGCCCAAGCTCTTCAGCCAGTACACAGGCTTTCTGGCAGCCGGACATATTCTGCCGGATGAGGATCTGATCGCCCCTAATCCGTCCGTCATTACCAATTAATGGTTTTTCTTTAATCATGATTCCGTCAGAGTCTGCTTCCTCTAATAATATGTCATAATTCAAATAAATCACCTCAACGAATTTTATTCCTTATTCATCGAAAAAGGCATCATCATGCTGTCTCATTTCCTCAGTCACTTCAATATCCGTCCGCTCATGTGCCGCAACCGGCTGTAAATAAGATCTGGTATCCGGACGCAAAGGCCGGACAACCGGGTCCGCTTTTGTATATTGGGGGATGTGCACCATCTCACTGACCCGTTTTAGCGCCTCTTTTTGTCCGCTTTCATTAAGCTTTTGAAAATTACTGAGCATTTCTCTGGCAGACTCTCCGAAACAGCTGTTTTCTTGATCCAGCGCAAAAATATCTGTATCCTCCCAGCCCATGAGGGAAGCCGGAGTTGTTCTCAGTGCTTTTGCGATTGCAGTAATTTTAGACTGGGGAAGGCCTCTGCCGTCTACCTCTATCTTATTGATGGAAGAACGGGATTTATAACCCGCTTTATTCGCAAGCTCTTCCTGAGACATTCCCAGTTCCTCACGTCTTTGTTTTATGATCTGACCGATATCCATAGGACCACCTCCATGACAGCATTATAACACGGAGTAGAATTACTTTCAACAAAAATTAAGAAACGTGTTGACAAAAAGGAAACGACGGAGTATGATGATGTTGTAGACAAAAAGACTACAAGAAAGGAGGAGAGGATGACCAATACGGTTCGGTTAAATGAGTTGATAAAAAAATCCGGGCTGAAAAAGGGGTGGATTGCGGACAGACTGCACTTGTCCAGCTACGGGTTTCGGAGGAAACTGTGGAATAAGAGTCAGTTTAAGGCGGGTGAGATTAAAGTGCTGTGTGAGTTGCTTGGGATTG
>SVDS01000282.1 GCA_015057715.1 Paenibacillaceae bacterium | reverse complement strand
GAACTATTAAAAGGAACCACGTTGCCTAAAGCATCAATCGAAGAACCTTGTCCTTTTCTACCATATCCAGTGCCCATTAAATGACCATGTCCATGCGGAATTGAATTATTGCCATGCCCTACCGGATTGTATCTATTATAATTTGAACCATTTGGATATAACGTATGTGTATCTACACCATTTTTTCCTGCCGGAACAGTAGATCCCCCCTTAGGTTCTATAAAAACATTTCCCCTGTCATCGCCAATAAACCTTCCAACTTCAAATCCAGTACGAGAATCTATAGTTTTATTATTTTCTCCTAATTCAGCCTTTGCTAATTTTTGTTCTGCAATTTCTCTTCTAGATGATGTTTTATTTGTTACCGCACAAGGATTATCCGCATTATGTACCAACACTCCATGTGTTCCCACATAGTAGTCATGCCAGTCTGCGACACGGAAGTTGAAAACTTTGACCGGATGTTTCAGGCTTTCCGCTTCCAGTTTATCGACTTTTTTAATCTCACCGTTTAGTAAGCGCACCCTGTCGCCCACTTTCAGTTCGTCCGCACGCTTAAAGCCTGCTCCTTCCACATAGAACGGATGTTTCGGGTTCGTATGGATCAGCTCATCGTTGACAGTCACATAGATCAGCTCTGTCACATTATGAACAAAGGTCTTTTGAACTGTCTTTAAACCTTTTTCTCCGGTTTCTGTATCATATGCATAGACCACATCACCGGCTCTGATGTCTTAGATATTCTTCGTACCAGCCGATGTCTGCATTTTCGTACCGGCGATGAAGCAGCCTCCTACCAGTCCCGTCTCCGGATTCTCAACTGGCGCCGACTCCTTCACTACTGCCGCCGCAGTTCTCTCCGCTGCTGCAGCTGTTTCCAGTGACTGAGCATATTTGATACCGCCATCCAGCGCCAGCATCATCTCGGCACCTTTTTCTACCAGATTCAGCTTCGTATCCGCACTGATACTCCCGGTCGTCCGGTTTTCTTCAGCCGCATAATACAGCGCATTCCCAAAGGCATACCCGCTTGTCGCCACGGCTCCTATGGTGGCTGCCAGTCCCGTGATGGCTGCAAAGCCGGCTAACGGTGCTCCTGCCATTGCAAGCAGTCCTGCTGTCAGGGCGATGTTTCCGAGGGCTCCCACCGCACAGCTTATTGCTCCGAAGTAATCTCCTCTCTTCCATGCATCTGCGGCATCTTTCATCAGGCACACTGCCCCGACTCCGGGGATCATGCGTTTTAAGATATCCTTCAGCTTTCCGCCTTTTCCGTCATTATTTCCGACATTTCAAAACATATCCTACATAAACGCGGCCATCATAGAAACTGCAATTTCTTACAGAAAGTCCACAATTTCACCCAGGGAAAACCCAGACTCATGAACCATCTGCGGTCATTCCTCTAAGAGTCTGTGTATAGTGTCTAATCCCGATATACTAAATCAGGGATGTGTTTTTACCGAAATCAAAGTGCGGTTACCCCCTCCCACAATGTGCCGTCTGACAGTTTATCGCATTTCATTCTATTCAAAAAACATAGACAGTTCACTTCCGTCAAATTGTTTTCCCCACCCTTCTTCTTCAGTAAATCTATACTTTTCAAATTGCCTATAATCAACTATGTCTATTTTATTTTTTTGTAATATCTCCATTCCTTTTTCCAATCTTTTTATAGTTGACGGATTATTATCTAAAAACCTTGTATATGCAACAGTTGAAGCAAATTCAAATATTATATTCATCATATTAGATATATCTTCTGGCAAATTTTCATATAATTTTTTTAGTCTGATATACTCATCAAAAGTAATCTCTTCAAATTCCTCAAATTCGTCAGATTTAATATTCTCTGGCATATATTCTGAAATTTCATAAATCCAATCATCAAAATATTGTACTGATGTATAATTCCAAAATTTTTTCATAACCCACGACCATTCATCTTTTTTGCATCCATAATATAAAAGTAATTTTTCAAGCATACATAACAAATAAGCCATTCTTCCTCTTATTGATATTTTTTCAAATTCCTTCATAATTATAATCCTCTCTATACTTTCTTATTCATTTTGAATATACATATGCTATTTTATCACTGAATGTATATACACAGTTTTTACACATTGGCTTAGGAGTTCCATCGATTAAATCTAGTGTATATAAATAAAGATTATTTACATCGGCTCCTCCTTTTAAAGCTTGATTAACAGCATCAACTTCCGCACAATTTCCTAATTTATAACCTTTAACCATTGTTTCTTCAGGCAACCATGATTTCAATGATGAATCTAAAGTATCACCACTAAGTTTAACACCTTTATTCATACCATAATAAAAATCACCATTTGCTGAATCATATGCAACTGTTGCTGTATTGAAATTACTCGCCTTCCTTTTTGATGGTGCCAGACTCTTTTCCATCCTCGACCATTCTGATACAGCATCATGCATATCTTGTTGAGATGGTATATTCTCAACAGGCACAGGATCCTTCACTCCTGTCGCCACAGTTCTCTCCGCTGCTGCAGCTGTTTCCAGTGACTGGGCATATTTGATACCGCCATCCAGCGCCAGCATCATCTCG
>SVDS01000032.1:9587-38915 GCA_015057715.1 Paenibacillaceae bacterium | reverse complement strand
CCATACCGTTTCTTTAATTCCGCAGTGGAAGCACTGACTAAATCAATGCAGCCCCAGCTGGTGTATCCCATAACCGGAACTCCATCTTCTATGGCTTCTCCTACCTGAATTAAATGATCTCTTAAATAATTAATCCGGTAATCATCAAGAACTGTCTTTGTTCCATCTGGCTGTGTTACAAGTTCATCAATTGCTCCCAATCCGTTTTCCACAATAAACAGAGGTTTCTGCCACCGGTCATAAAACTGATTGAGCACATAACGAAGTCCCTGAGGATCGATGGCCCATCCCCATTCACTTTGTTTTAAATAGGGATTTGTCACACCGCCCATGAGATTCCCTTCTCCTGCCTGTGCCTTGGAATGGTCTGCGGCTTCGCAGGTACTCATGTAGTAGCTGAATGATACAAAATCTACAGTATGATCCTTTAACAGCGCTTCATCGCCTTCTGCCATCTGAATCTGAATATTATTTTCCCTGAAATACCGTTTCATATAACCAGGATACTGGCCTCTGACATGCATATCGCCAAAAAATGTGTTCATATGATCTGATTTCATGGCTGCAATTACATCATCCGGATTAGAGGTCAGGGCATACATTGGCATGCTTAAGATCATACAACCGATTTTGCAGCCGGGCATCATCTCATGGCCTATTTTCGTTGCCAGTGCACTGGCAACCAGTTCATGGTGAATGGCCTGATAAAGATCCTGTTTCTTTAATTTGCTCTTATCCGTATAAATCCCCCCGCTTAAAAACGGTTCATGAAGCACGGAATTTATCTCGTTAAATGTCAGCCAGTATTTTACCTTTCCACCGAAGCGCTCAAAAATTGTTCTGACATAGCGCTCATAAAAGCTGATCATATCACGGTTTATCCATCCATCATACTTAACAGACAGGTTTAAAGGTGTCTCATAATGAGAAATCGTTACCAGAGGTTCAATTCCATGTTTCAGTAACTCATCAAATAAATCATCGTAAAACTGAAGTCCCTTTTCATTGGGTTCTTTCTCGTCCCCATTTGGGAATATCCGGCTCCAGGCAATTGAGGTACGGAACACTTTAAAACCCATTTCCGCAAAAAGCTTAATATCGTCCTTATATCGATGGTAGAAGTCTATTCCTACCAGCTTCATATTATCTGGCGTTGGTTCTTTTGTTACCGGTCCTTTAATACCGCGTGGAGTCACATCCTGGGTACTTAACCCCTTTCCGTCTTCGTTATATGCTCCTTCACACTGGTTGGCAGCCACTGCTCCTCCCCATAGGAATCCATCTGGAAATTTCATATAGCAATCAGTCCTCCTTTTCTTTTATAAAGATGTCGACTATAATAACAGATTTTTATGAAATAAACAACTCACAAAAAAATTGAAGTATCATTCAATCATGTTTATAATAAAGGTGGAAATACAAAAGGGGGATAAATTGATGTTCCAGATAGGTGAATTTTCAAAGCTGACACAAATAACAATTCGTATGCTCCGATATTATGATGAGGCAGGTCTTTTAAAACCCGCCGAGATCCACCCTTGGACAGGATATCGTATGTATTCTGTAGACCAGATACCGGTTTTGAACAAAATCATCTATCTTCGTGACAGCGGTTTTACTGTTTCAGAAATTGCAGCAGCTCTTAACACCGAGGATGACAATTCTCTAGTAACGCAGCTTGACAGGAAGCAACGGGAAGTGGAACAGGCAATTAAGGCTGAACAGGAAAAATTAAATAAAATAGAGGTTGCAAAAAGCGAACTGTTAAATAAAAAAAGTGAAATGCATTATAACATTTCAATTAAATCCATACCAGGTTATCCGGTTCTTTCCTTACGCCGCACAATGCCCGATTATTACGGAGAGGGTGATTTATGGCAGGAGTTATCCACCTTTGCAGCTAATCTTCAGATACATATATCAAAAAATACTTTTACTATCTATTATGATACCGAATACAGGGAAAAAGATGTAGACGTCGAGTTATGCGCGGCTGTTAAAAAACATGGGAAAAATATAGATGGCTTTACGTTTAGAAACGTTGAGCCGGTACCAATGATGGCCTGCACAATGGTATACGGAGCCTTTTCAAATATTGCTGGCGCTTACCTAGCATTTGCACAATGGCTGCAAGAAAACAGTCAGTATGAAATGTCCTCTCCAACCAGACAAATCGTACACCGGGGGCCATGGAATGAAAGCAATCCTGAAAAATATCTGATTGAGATTCAGATACCACTAGAAATGAAATAGCCCATTCCTCTTTTTATTCACTTGACTCTCACATGGTGTGAGGGGTTATGCTCTGCTTGAAATCAAGAAAATGGAGGAAAAACACATGAGTAATTTCACAGTAAAACCAATTGGAACGGTTCATATCAACGAAGACGGCACGTTTATTGAGGTTCACGAACAATATCTTCCAGCTCTGCAGGCATTGGAAGGATTCAGCAACATCAATATCTTCTGGTGGTTCAGCGATTTTGATGATGATCAATCCCGCTCAACGCTGCAGGCAGAGCAGCCCTATAAAGGCTCCCCCGAAGTAATAGGCGTTTTTGCCACAAGATCACCGTTGCGTCCTAATCCGATTGCTTTGACCACAGTCGATGTGATTCACATTGATTATGAAAAAGGAAGGATTCAAATTGCTTTTATCGATGCTAACGATAATACTCCGGTGATTGATATTAAACCCTATACACCAAGCTTTGACAGAGTAGAAACTCCTGGTGTTCCTGCATGGTGCAGCAATTGGCCTAATAGTACAGAAGAATCCGCCTGTTTTGCATGGGAAGAAGTATTCAATTTTTAGGGGATGCTTTTCAGCTTTTCAGCAAGTAGAATCAAGAAATCTGATATCTGATCCGTTATAATTCTTATAGAGCGATTGAAACGAGGTGAACAGGTACATGTACGAATGGCACAAGCAAATTCAGCTAATTGTTGATGAAATCGATGAATCAATCAGACAACATCATGATGAATCGCTGACTCTTAAATTTCTTTCCCGCAATCTTGGTTATTCTGAATTTCATACGACCAGAAAATTCAAAGAAATATCAGGAATGCAGTTCAGAGAATATTTACGGCTCAGAAGGTTAGCCTTTGCGTTAAAAGAGGTTCGTGACAGTGAAAAAAGTTTTTTGGACATTGCTTTTGATTATGGTTTTTCATCCCATGAAGCCTTTACCAGAGCGTTTAAGAATTCCTATGGTGTCACTCCAAGTGAATACCGGAAAACGCCCAAACCTGTAGTTCTTCGTACTAAAATAACCCCTTTCGACCGCTACTTTTTAGGATTTGGAGAGATTGGCATGATGAAATCGGAAAATGATGTAAAGATTTATTTTGTTACCATTCCAGCACACAAATTTCTGCACATTAAAAACTATGAAAGTAATGGATATTGGGATTTTTGGCAGAAACAAAGTCTGATTCCAGGACAGGACTGCGATACGATCTGCGGCTTACTGGATAGTATTAAGGGTAAACTGGATGACGAAGGAGGATCAGAATCAAACAGCGGCAGTGGTCAGATTATGGCTTATATGAATGACCCAGACGGACGGCTCTGCGATTGGGGCATCCCCCGCACAGAGTGTTATGGAGTCCGTCTTCCTGCTGATTACAAAGGGGAAGTACCGCCGCAAATGCTTCTGGTTGATGTTCCTGAAGCAGAGTATATTACATTTGAACACGGACCATTTGATTATGAACAGGAAAATCGAAGTGTAGAAGAAAAAATCGAAAAGGCAATGACGGACTTTGATTTTTCAGATACCGGCTACTGCTTTGATACTTCTCCTGGTAGAATTCTTTATTTTTATCATAATCCGGAACAGTACTGGAAATATATAAGACCGGTTAAAAAGCAGTCCTAGAAAACATTGAAACATTTTCCTGAATAACGTTATCCTTTCGGGGCTGTGCCGCTGATATCGCGTGCACAGCCCTGATTGATATGCCCGGTTAGGAGTGAGATCTACTGAAATGTCTGTTAAATCAGGAACTGATAATGGAATTATATCAGTTACCGGCAGAAAAATGAAATAGAACTATGTTATCTTTAATAATTACTATTTATTACAAAATAATTGATAATATTCTATATATAGTATATAATAGATATCGTTTCGCAATATATAGTATTTTGTCCTGTTTCGGATATGGTCACAATACAGATATAAGATTATTTAGGAAGAGAGGGTAATTTTAGAATGGATATTATGGAATACTTGGGGAGCGGCAATATTTTAGGGCAGGATATCTGGAACAATAAATACCGGTATAACAACGAAGAGTTTGACGAATGGGTTGAACGTATCTCAGGAGGAAACAAGAAGGTAGCAGAGCTTATTATCAATAAGAAATTTTTATTTGCCGGAAGAATTTTAACCAATAGAGGATTATTTAAATTTGGCAAGAAGATTACCTACTCCAATTGTTATGTAGTGACTCCTCCCGAAGATAATATCGAAAGTATCTTTGATACCGCGAAATCACTGGCAAGGACATACAGCTACGGAGGCGGCTGTGGTGTTGATATTGGTAAGCTCAGACCAAAAGGAGCCTTGGTTCACAATGCTGCTGAGAATACAAGCGGTTCCGTTTCATTCATGGATTTATACTCTGCAGTAACAGAATTAATTGGGCAGAACGGAAGACGCGGAGCGTTAATGATCAGCATCCCCTGTACCCATCCGGATTTAGAGTCATTTATTGAAATAAAATCCGATTTAACGAAGGTTACAAAAGCAAATATTTCTATCCGTATAACGAATGCATTTATGGAAGCAGTGAAGGAACATGCGCCTTTTATGCTGACCTTTCAGGTAGAAGATACTGGTGAAGTAATTGAAAAAGAAGTAAATGCATATGAAATTTTTTGCCGTATCTGTGAGATGAACTGGGATTATGCAGAACCCGGAATGCTGTTTTGGGATCGTATTGAGAGCTGGAATCTGCTTTCCAACACCAGGGAATTCCAATATGCCGGAACAAATCCGTGTGCGGAAGAACCATTACCGGCTGGGGGATCCTGCCTGCTTGGAGCAATTAATCTTTCCGCTTACGTTGCGATAAAAGATAATACGAAAGTCTTTGATCATGAAAACTTTATAAAAGATGTACGTACCTGTGTAACTGCTCTGAATGAAGTACTGGATGAAGGCCTTCCTTTACACCCTCTTAAAGAGCAGCGGGATTCTGTCCGTGACTGGCGGCAGATCGGCCTTGGTGTATTGGGTATTGCTGACTTACTCATTAAATTAGGTATTCGATACGGAAGTGATGAAAGTATTGAGCTTTGCGATAAAATTGCAAAAGAAATGATTCATAATGCAATTTATCAATCTGCAATGCTAGCAAAGGAGAACGGACCGTTTCCAAAGTGCAATATAGAAGAAATTATGGAAACCCCATTTTTTAAAGCTAATACAGATGATGAAGTAGCTGCATTTGTGAAAGAAGCAGGGGGGTTATTCAATTCCCAGCTCCTAACAATTGCACCAACAGGGACACTGTCAACCATGCTTGGTATATCTGGCGGAATAGAGCCCATTTTTTCGAATTCTTATACAAGAAAAACGGAAAGTCTTCATGGTGAAGATGTATTTTATAAAATATACACACCCATAGTTCAGGAGTATATGAATGAAAATGGTATTACAGACGAAAAAGATCTGCCTGATTTTTTTGTAACTGCGCAATCACTTCCCTACACGGAACGAATTAAAATGCAGGCAGTCTGGCAAAATCATATTGATGCATCCATTAGTTCAACTGTTAATGTACCGAAAGAATTTACAAAAGAAGAAGTACAGGCATTGTATTTTATGGCATGGCAATATGGTCTGAAAGGAATTACAATATTCAGGGACGGCTGTAAGCGTCTGGGGATATTAACAACCAGTGAAGAAAAAACTTCCCAGAACCTGGAGCGCGGCCATATCGTAAAAGTTTCAGATGCCTGTATCGGAAAAAGAAGAACCCTGCGAACTGGCTGCGGAACGCTCCACTGTGAAGCATTCTTTGATCCCTTCACCGGAAAATTTATGGAAATATTCCTTTCAAAAGGGTCTAAAGGCGGATGCAATAGTTTTATGGTTGGTTTAAGCCGTATGATTTCACTGGCTGCAAGAGGTGGAATCCAACTGGAAGATATTGTTGACCAGCTGGAAAGTACACTTGTTTGCTCATCCTATGCAGTGCGGACAGCAACAAAGCGGGATACCTCACCTGGATCCAGCTGCCCAATGTCAATTGGAAAAGCACTGACTCAGATGTATGAAGAAATGCAGTCAGAGTTGCATTTAAAATATCATGGTAATAATAAAATGGGATTTGACGGAGAAACAGCACAACTGAAAAAGAATCATAATACGTATGATAAGGCGGACGGAGCAAACGTAGTCAATCCTTGTCCCATATGTGGTTTAGAACTTACATTTGAAGGCGGATGTAATACTTGTAGAAGCTGTGGATACTCTAAATGTGAATAGAATAATGTTGAAATTGGAGTAAGTAATGTATATTAAGCAATTAGAATGTTTCGTTCAATTATGCGAAATAATCACAAGTCAGAAATCAAGTCTTTTTTGAAAATCGCGAAAGCAATATACGAAAACATGGAGCGCCCCCAGAACGCGCCATAATAAAGCATGTTCCGGATACTTATAATTAGAATCCGGAACATGCTTTTGATAATTATGGGGTTTTGTTTCCTATCACTTAAGGTTCCATTCCCCATTTCAGGCTGTTAGATATATATCCTGTAACTTTTGGCGAATCCACGTAGCTCATTGCTGAGCCATCAAAGGAATAGTCATCTGTCTGAGTATAATTCGTCCAGTTAACTTTAGTCACTCTTATCTGTATCTCAGCATACTCTCCTGCTGCCAGACTTCCGGCTCCAGATGTGAATCCAACTTCCAGATAGTAGTCAGCATCCTTCTTAGGAGCAGGCAATTTAACAAAGGTTCCGGTGATATTACTGCTGCCAACTGAAGACCAGTCACACCAGAAGTTCTGATCAATTTCTCCATTAATCGTGTAATAATATCTGATTTTAACATCAGAAAGTTTTACACTGGTTGTGCCGTTATTGTAGATCTTGAATTTCGGACTGAGAGAACCGCTCTGGGCTGATGTGGTTGCATTATACATCTGTATCTTAATGCTGCCTTTTGCAACGGAAGTATCTACTACAGTCAGAACCATTACAGGGTCTGTTCCTGCACTTAAATCAAATACTACATTATACGTTCCTGTAGCAAGGCCAGCCAGTGAAGCTTTTACAAAAGTAACAGAGGTTCCGGAAATGGTATAATCCACGCCTTCAGCTAACTCTCTGCTATTCAGCCTGATACCTTTCAGTGTATGTCCTGCCATAGTTAAGACAGCTGTAATATCTGCCTGCTTCGCAGGGTTCTTATCAAATGTGGCTGCTGCAGGTTTCACAGAACCGCTTGGAGTGGAATCTGTGATCGTTACTGTCAGTACCGGATCAATTCCCTTATTGAAATCAAAAACAAGCTTTAACTTACCCACATCCTGACCTGCTAAATATTTTTTAGATAAAATAACCGTATTATCGGATAAGGTATAATCTGTAACTTCTGTTAAATAAGTACTTCCATCCTTAATACCGGTAAATGTATTACCATTTAAGGTAAGCTCTACTGTTATATCTGTCTGCTCAGCAATATTCTTATCAAATGCTGCAGTTACAGGGTTGATTTCAGAGTTGGTTACTGGTTCACCGCCTTCTCCAAACAGCAGGGAATACACACCATTTGCAATGGCGATATCGCACTGTGCCCAGAAACGGTGGTAGTGAAATACAGGATCAGTATTATTGTTATAGGCAGTAAGAACTTTCTCATAATCCGGATCATCTTTATATTTAGAGCGAATGTCTAAAAATTTAACACCGGATTTAATTACATCCCCATTTGGCATTTTTCCAGTCCAGCCTGCTGGAACATAGATTTCCTGATCAAAGAACCGTTTGTAATCTGCTCTTGATTCTGGCGTTGAAAGGCCCTTATCATCTCTGTACAGATCCCACATACGATCCAGTAATTCCTTTGCCAGTACTCTTGATTCATCATCACCAGATGCCTTGCTGTAATACAATAAGGTATTTGCAAGGGAACCTGTCACACCAAGGTCTGTGGTGTAGCTGGTAACAATTACATGCAGATTCTTATTACCTGTATAAGTACCTGTCCAGGTATCGGGCTGTCCGGACCAGTCAAGACCGTTTGGAATCGCAAAGGTTCCGTCTTCCTTCAGCTGTACCACTGATTTAATCCAGCCTACCCATTTATCCAAAATAGCTTTCGCTCTGTCATCCTTGGTTTTATAATAATATTCAGCTACACGCTGCATGGACCATGCCTGGAAACCAAACCAGGTATTACTTCCAGGATCTGCATAGACGGGATTTTCTACATATCCCATTCCATAAAAGGTTGAAGTACCTGCCGGCCATTCTTCATAACGGCCTTTATGAGAGTTACTGGCTCCGCCTGCAATCGCACCCTCAGAAGTCTGCAGCCACTGATAAAATTCCAGCTGTCTGTCAAGACTTAACTTCCAGTCGCTGGCTCCCTTTTTAGACAGGGGTTTTAAATCTTCATCTTCCGATAATATCCAGGCTGTCATGGGATTCTGATATCCAAAGTGGTTATGGCTGTCTCCGATTTTCCATGCCCAGTCGGAACCTACTCCGCCGCCCCATGCATAATACCAGGACATGAGATAATGAGCTGCATCATACCCAGTACCAGCAGCTGACGGGGTACCGATTTTACGGAAGTATTTATCAAACATGGCATATCTTAAATAATCGCCCATTTTGCCGGCTTTGGAATTATAGGTTCCAAGGTCAACGCCATATTCTTGCGCCCATTTATTTGCCCAGTAAGTAGCCTGGATTGCACGGGCGTCTGCATCGGGTGCATCGGTATATTTAAACTGCTTTGAATAGCTGCTGTCTCCGGTGAACAGATCAAGATATCCATTCTTGCCGCCGTATTTCATTGTTTCCCAGCAGGGCTGAGGAATGGTCTCCCAGGTAGACTCCTGTTCTCCTCTCTGGAACGTATTGATATAAGATGGCGTTGACACACCATCGCCTCTGATTCCAAAGCCGTACCAGTTATCTGCATCTAATAACCAGTGCATTCCATACATGGTATTGCTGCCGTATGTAGCGGCCAGTTCACTGTTGATTGGGTCGGTTCCAACAGCTGCACCAAAATTCAGCTGGGCAGGATATAAATCTGGCAATTCCCATTCCGGGGCATAAGTAGCAGGCTTGCTGGCTGAATATTTACTCATGCTGGATTCGGGCTGGTCTTTTTCCGTTGGTATCATATAGGCTTCTGCTGTATCCCAGGCTGTTTTAAATCCGCTGAAATCTCCTGTAAATTTTCCATACATTGCCTCCAGCCACATATAATAGCTGAGAGTTTCACTTGTTGTTACGTGCCCATAGTCCGGAGCTTCTACAATCATAGTCTCAATCGAATGATATGGAATACCCTTGTTACTGAAATACCCATTTTTCGGATCCTTAATGTCTCCCCAGAGTTCCATAAATCTGTTTTGATATTTGTCAGTGCTTTTGCTAATAACTTTCTTACTCATCTTACGATGACCTCCTTTATTATTTAACATTTTATTCATCAGCTGGTTCCTTGCCTGTAAAATACCTCTTACCACTCACCTCTCCTTTCCTGTTATTTCAGGTTGATAACCAATTGACTTCTAATTTAGATAAAGAATATTTAAACTGTAATGTAAACATGGAAATAAATTAGCTGCAAAATTCTTCCTATACACTTAAGGCGTTACAACCGACCACTGCTGGTTATAGCTTGTACTGGCTGCCCACTGGCACAAATTCGTTCCATTGGCAGTTGCCCCCATTCCATCCAGATATAGTCCGGTTGTAACATTTTTAAATTTATAAAAATTATCTGTACTCTCCCGCAGCCATTTTTGATTGTTACTTCCGCTGTTACTCCATTGACCGCAGACAGAGCCATTAGACGTACGCGCCATACCATCTAAATACAGTCCGGTTGCCGCGTTTCTGATCATATAATAGCTTCCAGATTGCTCAAGCACCCATTTCTGATTGTTACTGCTATTGCTTGCATACTGACTGCAGTTGGAGCCATTTATGGTATATCCATATCCATCCATACACAATCCGGTAGCCCGGTTTACAAGTTTTACATTGGTATCTGACTTTGGGGCAACTGACATATCACCATAAGTCACATTATTTAATCCACTGCCATTCCAGCCCGCTCCGATCACAAACAGGAGTCCGTTACGCATTGGCACAAGACATCTGGAATAGCATGCACCAATAACCGAATCAATCTGCGTCCAGCTGCCAATACCATTATTCTGATTGGTATATAGCTTATTGTTACCGCCGCTGCTTAACAGAATAGTACCATTTAAATTTACACAATATGGACCACTTCCTGACGGATCAAAACAAGTTCCGGCCTCCGCCTGATTCCAGCTTTCGGGATCTGATGAAATTTTATAAAATGCACCGCCAGGACTTCCAACGATCTCATAAGTCATAATATAATTACCGTCTGGCATTTTTGTCACCACTGCCATACCCGGTCTCTGTCTGCTGTCGGAAAGTGCAACATCATTTACAACACTGCTCCAATGAATGCCGTCTGTTGTAGTCTGATGCACTAATTTCTGACTGTGGGCAGTATCCCGTTCATCGGAGTAATAACAGATCAGCCTGTTATTGGCTACCATTAAAAATGGCTCCCAGACAGGATCGTTTCCAGGATACGCAGCCTTGCCCTCTGCAATTGTGCTTACATATGTCCAGTTTCTGCCTGCATCGCTGCTCTTATATAAATCAATCTCGCAGAAAGACCGGTCATAAGGTAATACAAGTCCGGCACACAAAAGCGTACCTGCCGTCATATTCCCTATGGCCTGAGGCAGCTCATATAAATGTGGCTCCCATCTCATTCCCACTCCCTTATGGGTATCCTTTACGTCTCCTACCTTTGTCCAGGTTTCTCCCTCATTTGTGCTTTCAAATATGGGGAATGACGCTGCCCCCGTGGTGTACTGTTCAAATGTTGCATACATTGCTCCATTGCCTGTCTGCATAGCCCTTGCATATAACACGCCTGGAGCAGGCGAACCTGCAGGTGACGTATACATGACTGATGGTCCGTAATTCTTCATTTCGTTACCCCTTTCTTATTTTTATTAATACCGGTTTCTATCACATGGGAAAATGTTTCAGCGCAAGATTATGGATGTTATAAACCTGTCTTAAGCTATAATTGGTTATCTCACTGATTTCTTCCCACGTATATCCGGATATATATTTTAATAAAAGAATGTTTTTTTCTATCTCGCAGTCCATACACTCCACTTTCTTAACAATTGCACTGCAAATTAGATTCTTTTCTGCCAGCTGCTTTCTGAGACAGGTAAATACATCCGTCATCTCAGCATCAGACTGATCTGCACCAGAATGCGCCGCTAAGACAGACATGGATTGTCTTTGTTCCTCTTTCATACGATTCATCAAGACTTCTAACGTTTTAATTGAAAAACTGAGAGCCAGATACGATTGTAAGTAAGTTTTTTTCAGCTCTTTTTTATCTGTATTGCCATTCATCAGATAATCCTCCTTGATGGTATTTACTAAGTAAAAAGAGGAATGGAAGCAATTTGTAAACCTGAATTTTTTTTGATTGATATTTAATGCCAGATAAAGTAGAAAACCATGGTGATACATGGTAATATGGATTCATCTTTGGCGGTCTTAAAAAACTATTAAATAAGGGGGAACTGACATGATATACCTTGTCCGACAGGGGGAAACCGACTGGAATCTTAATAAGAAATTCAACGGCTGTACCGATATAAAATTGAATCAGACCGGAATCGCACAGGCAAAACAGCAGGCAGAAAACCTTAGAAATGTTGATTTTAAAGCATGCTTTAGCAGCCCTCAAACAAGGGCACGCCAAACCTGTGAAATTATTTATGAAGGACCAATTATATTTGACGACAGACTTGCAGAAATTAACTGTGGTGAATTTGAAGGTACAGACGAAACTGCAGATTCCCTTAAATTATTTTTGCAGGCAATAAAAGCCGGCGATAAAGGCACAGAGAAATTCCAGGACTTTGTAAATCGAACTTTGGATTTTTGTGATATGATTATGAAAGATCACATAAAAAATAATGTTTTAATTATTACCCATAGTGCTAACGCGCGGATCATTAACTACTATTTTATAGGAAAACCTGATGATTATGACTTTAGAAAAAGTGTTGTAAAAAACGGAGGATTGTTAACCTTTGAATGCAGATCGTAAATAATGAAAATTGGGGAGAATACTATGAACTTCAGGGAACGAGCTAAAAAACTTAAAACCGATATACCCGCTGTTTTTATTGCTATGAAAAAGAAGGAAACACCCATTACAGCAAAATTAATTGCCGGTCTTACAATAGCATATGCTTTATCTCCTATTGACTTAATCCCTGATTTTATTCCGGTTATTGGCTACATAGACGATATTATCTTATTGCCTGTACTGGTGGCACTTACCATCCAGCTGATACCACCTGAAATATTTGCCGTAAGCCAACGGGAGGCGGAAGGACTTTGGGAATGCGGCAAGCCAAAGAAATGGTATTATGCCGTACCGATTGTGCTGTTTTGGCTGCTGATTGTATATTTAATTATCCGTTATTTGAATTGACCATTTATTGCAATGGATTGCATTGTATTGCACGAACCAATCATTATAATATTCAGACATAGAAAACGTGGATCCGATTTTCTGTAATTAGAATAACAGGAGGTTTTAAAAATGATATCTGAAAATTATTTAAGTCCAGCTTCTGTGGCTGGTATTTCCCTGACTGAAAGCGGGGGCTGGTTTGAAAGCGCTTATATCAAATGGAATCCTGCCAGCAATGCAATCTCTTACAAGGTCTATATTAAACCCTCAACTGCTGGCGATTCTGCTTATGTACAACTCGATGATGAATTAATAAGAAAGTATCCCACCTATTGGAGAGCGGATGCGGTAGGCCTTGCAGCCGGCAAATACATTATGAAAGCGGAAGCAATCCTCACCAACAACACGAAAGAAAGCATTGTTTCCGGAGTTATCACCGTAAAAGCAAACGACAGAACCGGATTTGCTTTTTCCCATGACTCCCAGTATAAATCCGGATCTGGCGCGTATGGGGAAAACGGAATCTTAAAAGAAAATGCCCAGGTAATTTATGTGACTTCTGAAACTGCAAAAACCGTATCTCTTGATGTTAAGGTAAACAGTTCCGGCAAAAAGCAAACAGGTACCGGTATTGGTGAGATTTTAACTTTGCGTCAGAAAGGATACGACACAACTCCTCTGGCTATCCGCTTCATCGGACAGGTTACGGACAGCAATATGGCTGGAGAGCTTAACAGCAATGGATACCTTGAGGTAAAAGGAAAAGCATCCTACAAAGAAATGAATATGACATTAGAAGGTATTGGCGATGATGCAACCGCATATGGATGGGGTATTTTAATCAGAAATTGCGGGAACCTGGAAATCAGGAACTTAGGAATTATGCTGTTCCCTGACGATGGAATTTCACTTGATACGGCTAACTGTAATGTCTGGGTTCATAACAATGATATCTTTTACGGAAAAGCAGGATCCGATGCTGATCAGGCTAAGGGAGACGGTTCTGCTGATGTAAAGAGCGGTTCCACATATGTAACCCTCTCCTACAATCATTTCTGGGATTCCGGGAAATGTTCTCTTTGCGGAATGAAGGATACGGCGGAATTTTTTGTAACTTACCATCATAACTGGTACGATCATTCCGATTCCCGCCATCCAAGAATCCGTGCCGCCTCCGTTCATATTTACAACAATTATTTTGACGGTAATGCAAAATACGGCGTTGGAGTAACAAAGGGCAGTTCTGCATTTGTAGAATCAAACTATTTCAGACAGTGCAAATACCCTATGATGAGTTCTTTACAAGGCACAGATGCTTTGGGCCAGGGTACGTTTTCCGGAGAAAACGGTGGTATGATTAAAGCCTTCAACAATAGAATAGAAAATGCCTCCAGCCTGATCTATGCAAACTCCGATGAAGGAACCACAGGCAAAAATACGGTCTCCTTTGATGCATATTTAGCATCTGCAAGAAATGAAACTGTTCCCAGTCTTTATAAAACTATTGCAGGCAGTACTGTTTACAATAATTTCGATACCGGCAAAGACATTGGCGTCAGCCTATCTGATATTGATCCCGTGAATAATGTTGAAGGAATTGTTACAACAAGCGCCGGACGGTTCAATCAGGGGGACTTTATCTGGAAATTTAATAACGCAGTTGATGATACTTCTTCTGACTTAAATACAGCATTGATGTCCAAAATCAGAAGCTATACAACAAATCTAATATCAGTTGGAGGAAATTAGGGCATACAATTAAGCCCTTGCATCAGCCGATGCAAGGGCTCTGTTCCGTTAAATCTTATAATAAGGCTGAATTACAAAGTTGTCTCTCTCCACTTTACGATGTTTTTAAATACAACTTCGCCTTCTGCACGCTTACCTTCCAATAAATCTATCAGTTCTTCCATCGCCCTTACTCCTACTTCATAAGCTGGAATGATGATAGCCGAAATGGCAGGGGTTGTCAGCCTTGTCCACCCCTGATCATCAAAGCCTATGAGACCTAATGTTCCTGGAAACAGTGAATTGTAATCCGGATAATTGCGCACAGCCTGATATACGGTCTGAAGCAGGCCTGGGCTAGCCACATAAATCAGGGTTTTCTTTTTCAGATCTACAACCTGTTTCAGCATATCAAACACTTCTGTTGACTTAATTCCTTCCTGAAGAAAACGGGTCCCCCCTTCCCTCCAGGCGTCCGAAAGAGCATCCTTGTAGCCCTGGGTATTCTCAAAGCCAGTACTGATATCTGCCTCTCCGTCTGATATCATAAGAAAGTCATCATATCCTTTTTTAATACATTCTGTAATCACCTGATATACGCAGTCATAATTATTTCCCTTGACATATCTGCCCTTAAAATCATATGGCCTTGCATCAAGATAAACGATGGGCTTTTTCTTCTTCTCCAGTTCACTGGCAAGCATACCAAAACGATAAGTCGACTGTATGATAAATCCTTCTGCTCCCAGCTTTATCATACGATTTACATAGTCCTTTTCGTGTTGAAATGCCAGCCCACTGTTTCCGATCATGATCTGGTACTCCTGGGCACTGGCCGCATCTTCAATACCTTTTAATGCTCTGGCACTATATGATTCCGAAACATCTCCCAGAATAACCCCGATAAGGCCGGTGCTTTTTGCTTTCATTGCTCTCGCTGCGGCATTGGGTTCATATCCTGTCTCATCAATGATATGCTGGATTCTCTGCTTTGTATCCTCGGACATCTTATTGGTCTTACCATTAAGATAGAAGGATACCGTTGTCTTTGAAACACCTGCCTTCTCAGCAATCTCATTAATAGTCAGCTTTTTCATCATAACCTCCATGACCTTATATCTCCCCGAAATGAACCGGGGTTAGTTTTACCTTTTTATAATATACCATAACTAATCCTTTTGTGGAAAGGGTTTCCATCAAATTCTTAGGCGATATAGGGTACTTTTTCCTTCTTTCCTGTGAATGGCTGCGGCTTTTCCATAGATGGGTGTATCCTGACAGTAATATAATTTACCCCCACTGCTGGTCTCCCGATTCCAGATAAGAAGAATCCAGGATTCCTGTTCTGATAATGTAAATTCTTTTGCTGTCACTGTCTCTTGATCTGCAGGTTTAAGATTACCAGTCTGAAACACCACAGCATCCGTCAGGCTGACTCCGCTTCCTGAAAGGCATGTCCAGTCCGTGTGCCTGTTTGTAAAACCAGACTCCCTGACCAGATGTGTGCTATCTGAAAGTTGATTGTAACGGGATGAAATAAGGCAGGGATAAGATTGAAAACTATGGGATCCCCACAGGTTCATTTTTACGTTTCCATTCTTAAGCTCCCACTGTCTGCCAGCACCACCCAAGTCCGACAAAACTGCTCTGACGGAAGGATCCAGATGGTAATATTCTTTTACCTTATGGACTCCAGTGCAGCAAATATCATTTACAATCAGCCAGATCCCACAATCCACTGCGATTACCTTGCGCAGGATCATACATTGATCTCCCGTGGACAGCGCTCCGTAACAGGTCATTTCCCCATAATGGACCGGCCCCTCCTCTCTGTAATAATTCTTCATAGATTGAGCAAAGCTTTCGTATTTCCAGGAACTTATAGGTTTTCCAGGAAACTCTTCATCCACCACACAAACGTTATGAGCTTGTGCACTCTTTAACAAGACCCTCAGCGGTTCTTCTTCCCGGTACGAGTACCTGCCGCTATCAATCAGAAAGGATTTTCCTTTATAATAGAGGGAAATGTGTGTCAAATCCACATGTCCGTGACTGCTGCCCAATGCCCCGCATTTCAAATAAGTAAAATGACTGTCCTCCTCCCAGCCGCTTCTAAAATAAATATTTCCGGAATCTGCTCCATTGAAAGACCGGCACTGGGGTTTTACCGCATTTAACTCATTATATCTTCGAATCCCTTTCTGACCAAGCAGCCAGGCACTATCAAGATCCATGGTATGATATCCGGCGTACTTATATCTGCCGTCACCCGTGAAAACTGCAGCTTTTATCAATACATCCCGAACATCGGTAACATCGCTGTCACACTGGGCAATCTGGCAATGATCCGGCGCCGAGCTGTAAAGAACGTAGCGGCTCATAGAATTAATTACAGTCAGCAGCCAATCCCCCTCTTCCAGATTTGAGAAAAGCTTCATGAATGCCAGAAGTACCTCGATATGGTACATAATGGACTGTTCCCAATGGGATCCATCATCCAGTACCTGTAGTTGTGTCTGATGCTCTAACTCATTGAAAGCCCATTGCTCCATACCATTATCCGGAAGATATTCCTTAAACCACAAGTATCCCTGGCATATGGCAGTCGTTTGCAGCACGCCCCAATTGCTCAACGTATACTTTTCTATATAACTATTACGCATGTAATGAAACTGCTGACTCATGCTGTCCAATACCACCCCGGCTTCATCCTCATCCATAAGTTCTCTTCCTATCATCTGGATCAGGAGAAACTGCCAGTTCATGCAGCGGATTCCGGTGTCGATGGTTCTTGTTGTTTCCGTGCCTTTCGAAACAATGGGGTTGGTGCTGATCCAGTGTTTCAGATACCACTTGAGTTTTTCTATATAAATGATATCTTTTGTAAAATTATATGCCAAAAGGAGCTTATGAAGATATTCATGGCGGTTTAGCATGTATATCCACTCCGGATCACCATTGGGACTGCAATCCCATACCATAGGATCCAGTGCATACGGAATGGAACAAGGTTCCATATCCCATTTGTCTTCAAAAACAAACACCTGCTTTAAAAGCAAATCTGCCTGTTTTAATACTGCTGCAATTTCTTTCTGGCAGTAACGTTCCATATATTTTGTAACATAGACCTCATCATACTGTCTCATGTACTCTTGCGCAAAACGTTTCAAGCTTTCAAATTGTTTACCCTGCATGTGAATAACTCCTTTTTTCTTACTCAAAGACGCAAGGAGGTACCTGTCCGGCACCTCCTCTGATGTATGAGATTATGCGATTAAATGTAAAAGTGAAAGGATAACTCCCAATATAACGGTCAGAATAACCAGTTTGTATGTGGTCCATTTCTTCTTTTTAATCAGATAGAATATGAGGCCTGTATATAGGACTGGAAGAAGCTTTGGTGCAATCGCATCCATCATTTCCTGAACAGCCACAATCTTTTGCTGATCACCTGGCATCTTAGCCACATACTGAATGGGAGTAGTGATTTTGACAAAATTTACAGCCAGACCTGAAATAACGGTCACTCCGATCATACTGGCAATATTTGAAATCTGTTCCATCTTAGAACTTAAAGTACCAATTATGTTTGTTCCCAGTTTGTATCCCCACATGCCGGTAAGAATTTTAATGGCAAGAAGAATAATATTCATGGCTGCAAAGAAAAGGATGGGGCCCATAATCAGGCCATCCTGCGCCAGGGACGCTCCTATAGTTGCAAAAAGCGGTGCCAGACAGAACTGAGCCAGAGAGTCTCCAATACCTGCCAGTGGTCCCATAAGTGCCATTTTGATGTTACGGATTTCTTTGGAAGGCGTGCGGTTCTCCAGCATTACCAGATGCAGGCTGGTAATAAATGGGAAGAAATGTAGGTTTGTATTAAAGAACTCTATATTTTCCTGCAATACTTCCTGCAGTTTGTCATCATCCCCTTTATACAGCTTGCGCAAAGCCGGAAACATGACATTGGCATAACCAAGTCCCTGATAATTTCCATAATTAAACCCATTTTGCAGGAAGTATGCCCGCAGGGATGTTTTTAAATAATCTTTTTTCTCTAACTGATTATATGCCATCTTCAAATTCAACCTCCACTTCTTCTATGGACCGGCTCCCGCTTTTGCCAGCATTGAAAAATACAAGTAAAGCAATCGCCGTACCCAATACTGCTACTCCCATAACAGGAAGATTCAAATAAGCAATGGATATATAGCCAATTAAAACAAATGGAATCAATTCCTTTTTTGCCATAACATTCAAAATCATTGCAAATCCGATGGCAGGAAGCATCTTTCCCGCTACTCCCAGTCCGCTGCTTAACCATGATGGTATCAGGGAAATTACCTTTTGAAGTCCTTCTGAGCTGTACGCTCCACCAAACCCTATGATAAAGCCCACCACTGCGAATACACATACAGTCGCATTTGCTGCAATGCGGAATCCTTTAAAATCTTTCTTGTTAAGGGCTTTCACTGCATAACTGGTGAGTGTGGTTGTAAACGTATAGGTAGCTGTGATTACAAACTGAAATGCTACCGCAAACGGGAAGGAAAGAGCCAGGGCTGAACCCACATCGATTCCTGAATCCTTCATGGTTATTGCTATAATAGTACCAACGATACCGGGTCCCATGGGATTGGGTGGTACCGAGCCTCCCTGGGACACACCAAATCCCATAAATGCAAGTTCTCCCACAGCTCCCATTGCAAGTCCTGTCGGCAGGTCACCCAGAATCAGACCTACCCCTGCGGCCATTACCAGACATCTGTTGGTATAAATGCCGAACAGCATGCCTGAAAGACAAAATGCTGTCCATAAGCCGATCAACAGACACTGAACAATACTGATTGTCATAATAAATCCCTCCTTGACTTTTTTTCTTATAAGTATTTATTTAAATCCACTTTTATCGCTCCGTCATCTCCGGATGCAGTGGTCTTTGTATTGAACCGAATGCCATATTTGTCTCGCATCTCCCGCAGAGCTTCTTTATCTTCCTGTCCCAGCGAAATGTACTTACTCACTTCCTCTTTTCCAGGCCCATGGTGAATATTGCCTACATTAATTTCCTGAACTGGAATCCCTCCTGCTACCAGCATCCTGGCATCCTCAGGAGTTTTACACACGATAAATATAGTCTGCCTTGGAGATGCTTTCATGATCACGTCGCATGTATGCTGGATTGAAAAAAAACGCATGGCTACGGATTTTGGCACCACTGTTTTCATCAATGTCTGCTGCATCGTATCCTCACTTGCAGAATCATTTGCCACAATTACTGTATTTACTCCCAAGGCTTTTATCCAAAGCTGCCCCTGCCCGTGTATTAGTCTTTCATCGATTCTGAATGATACGATATTAGGTACTGCCATTAATATTTTCCTCCTTAATTATTTACCAGTACGGGTTCCAATCTTTATAAAACCGCATTAAAGCTTCCAGATAATAATAGTCTCCCCATATATTACCCTCATCTACACCTTTCCCTGAATGCCAGGAATAAACTCCATGAAGAAGAACGGGTTTCCCCTCCTCCAGATTGGGATTTGCGTAATTTTCCACCAGGGATCTTAATATACGGTGCATAGCGTATTGATAGGTTTCCTTATCTGAATCTGATTGCGGCAGATATTTTAACATCTCATGAATTCCACACACTGCCACAGCTGCTGCCGAAGAATCTCTGGACTGACCGGAACCATCCGAAAATATCAGATCCCAGTAACACACATCATCTTTTGGTAGTCGATTTAAAAAATAATTCGTCATCCCCTTAAACAGGTTAAACCCACTTTCGCCTTTCGTATATCTGTAATTTAAGGGGATACCATAGATTCCCCACGCCTGTCCTCTTGCCCATGAGGAATCATCGCTGTACCCTTGTCTTGTCATTCCTTTTACAGGTTCTCCAGTTAGGGGATCAAAATAAAAGGTATGGTATGCAGAAGCATCATCCCGTATCACATTGTTGCATGATGTCTCATAATGGTGCATTGCTGCAGTTTTATAGGTATTGTTTCCTGTAACTTCCGATGCCCAGTAAAGCAGTGGAATATTCAACAAACAATCAATAATTAATCGGTAGTCCTCCCGTGCTCCAAGCACTCCCCATGCCTGAATGAAGCCGCCTTTTTCCTGATATCGTTCCATCAGCTTATCAGCAGCCAGAATGCCTGCCTTCCTTCCATCTTCTGAACCCGTCAGCTTATATCCGGCAATGCAGGAGGGAATGTATAAAAAACCAAGATCATGATGATCCAGTTCCAATCTTTTTTCTATCCTGTTTAAAAAAGATGATATATTGTGTTCGGCCATTACACGAAATTTTTCATCGCCAGTATATTCATAACAAAGCCATAGCATCCCGGTCCAGAATCCATTGGTCCATTCTATATTATCAATTACACCATATGTATCATTTTTCGTGGCAGGCGTGGGGAATCCGATACGAAAGTAATTCATATTACAGCGTACCTGCTCCACTATTTTGTCAATGGCCTTTTCTATCTCTGTTCTTGCAAGAAGAGGCGTTTTCCTGTATTCCTGTGCTTTAACAATTGATTCCACTTGAATTTCTTTTATCATTTAATTTCATCTCCTCTCCTTATTAATCAATCCCCTGTTATTAAATAACTATAATCCATCCTCAAATTTAATTTCTTCAGAATCATTTGTGAATTGATCTAAATCTGCCAATCCATCTTTTCCCGACCGAATAATAGCCGCTGCCAATTCTTCCAGATTATACAGAGATCTTGAAAATACTGCCTCAACAAGAACCGCCATATTCACACCTGCTATTACCTTGATCTTGCGGCTTGGATTCTCTGCTTTTATTTCTGCTCCCATTTTAAAAGGCGTTCCTCCTATCAGATCGGTAAGAATCAGTACCTCGTCTCCCTGCAAAGATTCCATTGCCTGTTCCAAAGAACTTTTTAAATCTTGTGGACTTTGCCCATCCTCAAAATCAACCCCTATGGTCTGATCCGGATGCCCCGCTACTAATTCTATAGCATTTAATATGCCAGTCGAGAAATGTCCATGCCCCGTTACAAGGATTCCCGTCATATTGAACACTCCTTTCTTATTATGTTTACCTTAATTCGCTTTTTCAACCATTAGGTTAACCATTAACTTCACTTTTAGTAAACTAGTTTACCATATCTAGAGTATAATATTCCAGTTAAGTCTTGTCAATATAAATCCATATTTCAACGTTATTTTTTACATTTTTAATAATTTAAGCCGGTTTTTTTGTGTATTCTGCACAACTCGCCATTATATTATTAAGTAAACAAATCCATTTGTTTTTTAGGCTTGTTTACTTAAATTTTAAGTAAACCAAATATATGTTATTATAGTAAATCACGGGTATATTTTATATGATTGCATGAAATAGAACTATGCTCAGAATTGGGTAAAAGAATTGCGGTGGTGGAACAGGTTATAGTAAATCAATCAAATACGTGAGGGTTTGTCTGTAGCAAAAAAAATAGCCTTAAAGTGCCTGGCTTAGCAGGCACCTGGCTTTTTTTCATAATCCTGAGATTTTTTGGTTGTGTATGATTTTGTTGATTGTTCTCATCCCAGATTCGGTAATATCGGCATCAAAATATAGACCAGCGAATGAGCAAATACTCTTAATATCTTTATCTGATAAATTATTACTGTTTGCCATTTGATTCCATAGCAAAGTAAGGATTATCCTATCCATGTCAGATTGAAAATAGTGATCAGGATCAGATAATGAATAATGAAACACTGATTTAAACGCCTCAACTAAGTCATATTTCATACTATGTATGTCATCATAGCTTCTCGTTTTTCCATTATCCACCCATTCTCCAGTCGCTATGATGCCTTTCTTTGATTGCATTTCAGATAATCTGACGGCTTCTTGTGGATAATCCTTTTTAAGGATTGGCAACGGAAGCTTATTTCTACATAACAGCTCCATATTAACATTAAAATCACGAAGATATTGACAGGAACGTTTATTTAGAGCTTCAACTCGTAAACCATGAAAATCTGTAGTGCTTGGTTCAAACAAAACATTGATCTCGCTATTTCTTCTCTTCAGGCCGCAACTTACCCAGCCTATTACCACAGCATTTGTGAAAGCGTCAATAATTGTATAGGTCGAACCATAGGGAAATCGATATGCAGGTATGATTCTCATTGCCGGAATACCGTATTTATTTATTAAAATATCTTTCGTATATTCCCCCAGACGCCCTTGAAAAAAAGAGGAGTATGATGGCGGGGCACAGGTCGCCGATGCTATAGCAAGAGATGACTTGTCCTTCATCAAAATCATTGCTGCATGAGCAATTCTTTTATCATGTATGTCTTTATCCCAGTTTCCTTCTATAGAAACGAAATGTAAATTGTTCTTTATTTCCGCTTCGCATGATTTATCATCAATCACAGGGAGAAACCTCCTTTTTTCTATTAAACCGAGCTGTATTCTAAATTCCAATCCTATTATATCCATACCTGTATCAAAGGTCAACTTCGTGATATTCTTATAAAATTTGTTGAGAATTGAAATAGTAAGCAATCAGCGCCTTGTCTATGTCCCGCCGTCATCAGCCCGCCTGCTATAATACCTATATTTCAAGGTATTCCAGACTCTGTGCAACTCTTTTTATATTATCCTCAACTTTTTATCATTTAAAAACGGAGGATGTGAAATGAAATTTTAATATGAATTTCAGTTATAGTTAGCTGGTTGAATAATTTCCCATTACCTGCAAATAATAATTTTTATTAATGGCAAGTAATAAAAATCTTTTTAAACAGAGGAGTAAATAAAATGAATCATGATAAACTTATAGCCCAGGTAAAAGATGAATACGCTAGAATAGCCTCATCGGAATCCCAGCAGCATTTCCATCAGACAACAACCGAGGTTACACCGGAAGCGTATTATGAAAAACTGTTAGGTAAAGTTATAAACGAAATTGACAAAGGAACTTTTGATAATTTCAAATCCGGCGAGGAAGTTGTTACTGCTGTTGCAAATGACAAAACCTGGCTTTCGGATTGGAAATAAACAGAAAAATATAGAAAAAAACGCAGCCATTTTCTATGGAATGATACCCCCAAGCAGGATATTGAAATATAAACACTTACTTGGGGGTGAATGGGGTTGCCTTCACATATTTTACCATCACAAACAATACCTTACATAATTCTGGAAGCAGAAAATTATTGATGTCTTAATTTCAACTTAAAGTATTTTTCTAGAGTAGTGACGTGCATATAGAAAAGCTTACTGCTCTGGTACACCATTTTTTTCAGCCAGGTTGAGAAGTTCCTTAGTAACCAAATCCAATTGGGCTGACCAGGAATAAATATCATTTAAATACATATACGGTTCAGAAAGCACAATAACATTCCCATTCTGCACTGCAGAAAGAGACTTCCATACAGGATTATTTTCAATTAACTGATAATTGCCGTATTCTGTTACCAGTATGTAATCTCCCATATATTCAGGCACTGCCTCAAAAGAAAGTGTAGCACCCCAATCAACGCCTGCTTTCACCTCTCTTAAAGCAGCTTCTGTCTGGGGCAGTTCCAAAGCACCAAATAAAATCTGTCCCCCCAGATTATTGCTCCAACGCACACCGATTTCATTTTCGCCCTGCACCCGGATAACACTGAAGGTTTTATTGTATAATCCGGTGTTTTTTAATTTGATCTTTGCGTCCTTCACCTTAGTTTCAAAGTTATCTGCCACTTCTCTTCCTTTTTCCCGTCCCAAGCCTAAGACATCGGATAAAAAAGAAAGTCTTTCTCCCGTTTCAAGTTCGTAGACCGGTATGTAAACCGTTGGTGCAATTTTTGAAAGTTGCTCATAATTCTCTTCATCTCTCGTAATAATCAGATCGGGATTTTCAGTCATAAGGTACTCTGGCTCCCATTTTTCCAAAACCTTTATCTCTTTGATCAACTCTTTGTATGCCACATCTGTTGCGCCATAATTCTCAATTGCAACAGGCATTACACCAAGGGCTAAAACATCCCCCAGTAAACCGAAATCCGAAATCACTCTTTGAGGATGCACAGGAATTTCAATCTCCCCTTTGTCAGTAGTGAACAGCCTTGTATCTGTTGATTCCGTGCTGCTTTTAGCTGCCTGTTCACTGCTTTTCATGTCGGCGCTACAGCCCGAAAGCAGAAGCAGTATCGTAAAAGATACTGCCACAATTTTCCTTCTTATCTGCTTTTTAAACATAAAGTACATTCCTTTCATTATGCATGTACACCATGCAGGCTTGCAAATATCCCGTCTCTTTCCATTAGTTCATCGTGGCTGCCAATTTCCGCAATACCTGTTCCATCCAGCACCACAATCAAATCTGCATCCCGGGTTGTAGAAAGTCTGTGTGCAATCATAATGGTGGTACGGGTCTTAGATATTTCGTTTAACGCCGCCTGAATTTCCATTTCTGTTTTTGTATCTAAGGCAGAGGTCGCTTCATCTAAAATCAGGATGGGAGAATCTCTTAAAATAGCCCTGGCAATCGCAATTCTCTGTCTTTGCCCTCCGGAAAGTAAGACACCTCTTTCTCCAATGGTTGTATCGTAACCATGTTCCATTTTTTGAATAAAATCATGGGCATTGGCAGCTTTTGCCGCAGCAAGTACATCTTCTTTCGTGGCACCTTTCCAGCCATAGGCTATATTCTCATACACTGTGCCGTTAAATAAGAAAGTATCCTGCAATACCATGGAAATATTATTGCGCAGACTGGAGAGGGTTACATCCCGAATATCGATTCCATCAATATAAACCGCCCCGTTTTGAGGATCATAAAAACGGTTAATCAGGTTTGCAATGGTACTCTTTCCCACACCCGTGGTTCCAACCAGTGCCACCGTCTGTCCCGTCTGTATTTTTAAATTAATATTCTCCATCACAGGAATATCTTCATGATAGGAAAAGGTTAGATCTCTTAGCTCGATCTCACCCTTAACCCGCTTCAGCACAATGGCATTTTCTTTTTCTTTTACCTCTGAATTTTCATCAAACACATCAAAAACACGCTTGCATCCCGCCCCTGCCTCTCCAGCGCGTTCAACAAGAGCGGAAAAATTTTTCACTGGTCCATAAAACATGGATAAATACATGGCAAAGCCAACAATGTCGCCAATATTTACCTCTCCCTTTCCTACTAAATGTCCACCGTAAATCACCACAAAAACCGTGCCCATTGCAGTCACAAATGCCAGCAATGGATATGTTGTTTCAAAAAAGAAACTGGCACGAAGATAGGCCCGGCTGTGGAGTATGGCAAGATGGGCAATACTGGTTTCTTCATGACCCTGCTGATTAAAAATCTGTATTTCTTTCATTCCTGAAAGGTTGTCCTGAACTTTCCCGGCAAGCGCTCCTCTCACACGAGAGTTCTCCTTCCATACGGGTGAAACGTGATGCCCCTGCCAAAGAGTGATGCCGAATAAAAACGGAATGGTAACCAGGCTCACGAAAGCCAGTTTTACATTAATTGTAAACAGCAGGATACCGACCCCGATAAAAGTAAGGATATTCATAATAAAATCAGGAATTACATGCGCCAAAAGCACCTCCGCATCTAATGTATCATTCACCACCCGGCTGGTAAGGTCGCCAGTTCTGCTTTTGTGAAAATAACTCAGGCTCATATTCTGCAGCTTTCCATAAAGCAGTTTGCGTAAATCCGCCACATAATGCAGTGCCGCATAATGGTTCATATATCCTGCTGCCGATGCACCCGCTGCCTGTAACGTTGCCGCCCCCAGCAAAAGCAGGCCGATGCGTAAGGCTTCTGTGCCAAAATCTCCCCTTCCTTCTGTGGCAAGAGAGGTTAACTCTCTTAATGCCCATGGGGTGTAAAATCCGGCTACTGTAGATACGACCAGGGCAAAGAATGCAAACACCAGATAGACACGATATTTTTTTGCCTCGTAAAATATCCGCAGTGCTATATTCATAGTGAAATCGCCTCCCTCTTTGGTAAATCCTCATGTAGCAGTGAGTAGGTCAGGCAAACCGGCCTTCCCGTTCTGGATTCATGCACAACCTCTGCATCAATAGAGAAGGTCTTCTTTAAAACCTCAGGAATCATTACTTCCTTAGGTGACCCGTGCTGTATGATTTTTCCACTGCGGATGGCAATCATATAATCAGAAAAACGCGCCGCTAAGTTTAAATCATGAAGTACCATAGCAATGGTACAACCCTGATTGCGGTTTAAGCTGTATAAAAGCTCCAGCACCTCCAGCTGATGAGCCATATCCAGATATGTAGTAGGTTCATCCAGTAAAATCAAATCTGTCTGCTGGGCAAGTGCCATGGCAATCCAGACTCTTTGACGCTGACCGCCTGACAGGGTGTTTACCTCCCGATGCTCCAGGTCAGAAAGCTTTGTTGCGGAAATTGCCCACTCTACTATTTTTTTATCTTCCTTTGTTAACTTTCCAAAGCCATTTTGATGAGGAAATCTTCCGTAGGCAACCAGTTCACTTACCGTCAGTCCACCAGGTGCCGAAGGGGTCTGAGGTAAAATGGACATTTTCTTTGCAATCTCTTTTGTTGGTAAAGTGGAAATGTCCCCGCCATTTAAATAAACCATGCCTTTCTTCGGCTTCAAAATGCGTCCTACAGCCTTTAGCACCGTTGATTTCCCGCATCCGTTAGGGCCGATGATTGACGTAATTTTATTACGAGGGATGGCCATTTCCAGATTCTCTACAATCAATGCATTGTCATACGCAATGTCTAAGTTTTCTGTTGCAATACTATTCATACTGTACTCCTTAATTATTTGCTTTTGCCAATAGATACAAAAAGTATGGTGTGCTGAGCACTGTAATTACAATGCCCGTAGGTACATCTGTACCCAGGCTGATGGTTCTTGTTATCGTATCTGCCAGCAGAACAATTATCGCTCCGCACAGCCCAGCCGCTGTAAGAAGCAGTTTGTGGTTAGAACCAACGATTTTTCTTGCCATATGAGGAGCAATCATGCCTACAAAAAAGAAATTGCCTCCCAGCGATACACTTCCGGAAGAAAGCGCCACTGCCGCCACCGTCAGCCCGATAAATTCCGGCTTTACCGCAGTTCCCAGGCCTGTAGCCGTTTCATTTCCAAGGTTCAAAATATTCAGCACATGGGATTTATATAATGCATATGCGCACAAAATGGCTGTCCATGGTACCAAAATCGCCAGATACCGCCAGTCATCTCCCCACAGGCTGCCTGCACTCCAGCGCTGTATAAATTCCATTTGATTTTGGTCCAGTTTCAGAGTAAGCAGTGTGGTTAACGCACCATAACCGCTTCCCAGTGCCACACCCGTTAAAATCAATCCTGTGGGGGAAATATCTTTGTTCTTCCGGTAGGAAAGAAGAAAAATTAACCCTGCGGCAGTCATCCCGCCCACAAAAGATAGTACAGGCATTAAGATAGCCGAAGAATTGGATTTTGCAGAAAAAATTACAACAAAGATTAATACAAAGAGTCCTGATCCGGAACTGATTCCCAAGGTACCTGGGCTTGCCATATCATTTCTTAACAGACTCTGCATGATGCAGCCTGAAATTCCCATGCCGATTCCAACGAAAACCGCCAGTATTATGCGGGGCAGGCGAAATTCCATAATAATCAGGTTCTGCTTCGGTGTACCTTTTCCTAAAATCACACTCATTACCTCTGCAGGAGTAAGGTTCATTTTACCTGAATTAATACTGATAATCCCAACCAGCACCATTAAAACAGTCATAAATAACAGAATATAACCTTTCTTTTTCACTCAAATTCCCTCCTTTGCTTTCTTGCCAGATAGAGGAAATAAGGAACACCGATAACGGCAAAGATAATGCCTATGGGTGTTTCATAAGGCTTATTGATTAATCTTCCTGCCAGATCCGCAAAAACCGTAAGTAACGCACCGTAAAGTCCTGATGCCGGAATAATATAACGGTAATCTACTCCCACAAAAAACCGGACAATATGAGGAGTAATTAAACCGACAAAACCAACCGGACCAACAATAATCACGGAAAGTCCTGTGAGCAGGAGCACAATAATCGTAGAAATTCCCTTTATAAATCTTGTTTTTAATCCCAGACCCTTGGCCACATCTTCCCCTAAGCTGAGCACTGTGACAGAAGGTGAAAGTGCAACGGCACCAACCACACCAAGAACAAAAGCCGGAATAACGGTCACCAGCTCACTCCATTTAGCCCCCGCCGTTCCTCCTGCTGTCCAATAAGCAAGGGCATGTCCCAAATGATATTTAATGGAAATATACTGGCTGAATGCGCCAAACAGCATGGAAATTGAAATCCCAGCCAAAACAAGGCGCTGGGGCGTCATTCCTCCCTTTCCCATAGATGCAATAAAATAAGTCATTGCAGTTGTGACAGCAGCGCCCATACATGCAAACAGCATGGTCTGTCCATAAGTCCGCATAGGCAAAAATGCCATGCAAAGTGCCATAGCAAACGTTGACCCCGAACTAATACCCATCAGTCCGGAATCAGCCAGTGGATTTCTGGTTGTCCCCTGCATGATTGCACCGCAAATAGCTAAACTGCAGCCTACCATTAAATCCGCTACGGTTCTTGGAAGGCGCAGTGTCTGGATAATCTGATGCTCCGTTAATTCAGGATTAAACTGAAAAACCGCCTCCCATGCAGTGGCAATTCTCATGTCGGCAGCACCAAATGTAATGGAGGCTGCCGAAACAATCAATAAAAGTCCAAATCCAAGAGCCATGTAAAAGGCAAAGTTGATGGAACCCTTCCATCCCTTTGTTGTGGTATTTTTCATGGTGT
>SVDS01000032.1:0-9487 GCA_015057715.1 Paenibacillaceae bacterium | reverse complement strand
TCCAAATCCAAGAGCCATGTAAAAGGCAAAGTTGATGGAACCCTTCCATCCCTTTGTTGTGGTATTTTTCATGGTGTCGTTCCTTTCCGTGGTGATAATAACATTACTCTTGTGTTTTCAGCAGAGCATTTAACAGATAATCTAATTGTACGTTTGAGGAGTAAATATCAATATCGTAGAACAAGGTAAAATCAATAGGAATCACATTTCCTGCCTTAACCGCAGGCAAAGATTCCCAGATAGTGTTTCCCTTCAATTCCTCAAGACCTCTGGCAATTATGATATAATCGCCGATATAATCACTGATGACCTCCATGGAAACATCTCTGTGTTGTTCCGCTGCAATAATTTCCTTCTCAACAATTTCAGGCGCCTGAAGTTCCAGCTGACTGTATAATAAATCTCCCCCGCGCCCCCATTTATCACCGTAAACCCAAATACCACCGTTTCCATCACTTTCAATCACACTGAAGGTTTTATCCAAAACATTCGTTTCCCTAAGAGAAGCCTTTGCACCCTCCAGCTTTTGGTGAAACTCATTGAGAACTGCATTTGCCTTTTCCTGCCTGTTTAATACATCACCCATAAAGCGTACCCGCTCTTCCATGGACTGCGCTGTAAATGGAAGCAGAATTGTGGGAGCTATTTTGAAAGCAATATCATATTGTTCCTGATTTGCAACAATTATCAAATCTGGTTCATAAGAGATTAACTGTTCTGCTTCAAATTCTCCCCAGACAGGCACTCCATCCAATTCTTTTTCATAAGCTGTGCCAGCTGCATCATAGGTTGCTACAGGCTTAACTCCAAGAGCCAGGGCATCCCCTACACAATATGTCACAATGACTCTTTTGGGATCAGCGGGTATTTCTATCTCCCCCTGCTCTGTACTGATTACTCTGATTTCTGCCGATCCCTTCGCTTCTGTTTTTGCCGTCTTTGAACCACAGCCCGAGACAGAAATGCCAATGGCAAAGGCCAGTAATAAAGCACCTGTATTTTTGAACTTTAACATGCAGATTTCTCCTTCTATAATTACTTCGATATTTTTTTGATGGCATCAATGGCATAGTCCAACTGTGCAGTTAAACTGGCGATATCATCATAGTAAAACAATCCAAGGTTTTCTCCCGGAATCTCCGCCACTCTGCCTTCCAAAACAGCTGGTATGCTCTTCCAGATATCAGACTTTGCATATTCAGATTCCTTTCCCTCCTGCTGGAACCACAAGATATAATCACCGAAATATTCATGAGCGACCTCATAACTGAGCGTTCCTCTTTTTTCTCCCGTTTTGGCAATCAGTTCTTCCAGTTTTTCAGGCATTTTTAACCCAAGATAGTCATATACCAGGGTGCCTCCTCTGGAGCCGGTTTCATATGCTACACCACTCCACTCGCCGGTAGATCCCCAGTCTTCCATAATACTAAAGGTCTTTCCCTCATACGTCTCACCTTGAAGCTCTGTCTTTGCCGCCGCCAGCTTTTCATCAAATGTGGTAATCAGTGCCTCCGCTTCCTTTTCCTTTCCTGTGGCTCTGCCAATCATTCTCAGCCGTTCTGCCGAAGTTACCTCTCCTTCAGGAATCACTAAAACAGGTGCAATTTTATTAAAATTCTCAAAATCTGCTGTGTTATATGTAATAATCAAATCTGGCTCTACCGCCATAATATCCTCTGCAGCCCAATTCTCCAATTTTGAAGATGTAGAAAACTTATCATAAAATGGCATGGTCTCCTGTTCCCAGGCTGAATAACCCACCACATTTAAATCCAGAGAAAAGGCATCGCCGATATACCAATTCACTACCACACGTTCAGGCTTTTGGGGCACTTCAATCTCTCCCATAACCGTATCAATTTTATTGATATCTGCCCCTTTATTATTTGCAATGTCCGCGTTTCCACATCCTGCTAAAACGAATAATAACATCATGGAACAGAGCAACATCCCTCTTTTTTTCATATCCATTCTCCTTATACTTTTTATGTCTGTATGATGATAAATCTGAGTTTTTGTTAGTTTAGACTAACCTAATAAATACTAGCATAATAAAAAATAATCGTCAATATAGCTGTTCTCCAGGATTAGGAAGTTTCACATTTCTTCAAACGCTAAAAACTCTGTGTTTATATGTATTTTATGCCAAATTTCCTTTTTTTCTGTTTTGAGATTGGATCATAACTAAAACAAAATGGAGTACTTTCAATTGCATTAAACTCTTGTTTCCAGTATAATTTCAATATCTCACGAAAAAAGGAGGCTTTTAAATGAACAGATATGATGATGCATCCTGGGGTTCCATGGCAAAAAAATATAACCTCCATCAAACCCCTTATGGACCGGGTAAGGGATATTATTTTCCACCCCATTGGTCAAACGGCTGGATTGTGGAAGTCTCCCCCGCTGAGGGGCTTTATGTCTCCAGTGCGTGGTTTACGCCCAACCAGACAATTGTTCATAAAATAGATATCAAAGAACCATGTCTCTGGCTTTTTTGCGTCGATTGCGGTGATATTATTTATTCTCAGCAGGGAAAAGCTGCAACTACATTTTCCCCCATATGCCATAAATTAATAAATCCTCAAAAAGCGTTCCAGTTTACCTTTCCAAAGAATGTCCATACCTGTTTTACCAGCATTTTAATTTTCCAGGACTTTTTAGAACCCTTCCTGCAGGCAAGAGCTAATGCGCCTAAAATCAGCATTGCGGATGGGAAATCATGGGAAACAGAGCATTTAAATTCCCCAGGTACCATGCTCATCTTTGAGCAGATCCGCTGGGCAATCAGAAACGGGGATATGCCGCCCTTTGCATTTGAGGGGATGGTGATTCACCTTCTTGGTTCCATTGCACGCAATTATCCTGTTATTCCCGATCGAAGAAATAACAGACGAAATTATGTAACATGGGAAAATGAGAAGAAAATGTATGCTGTGAAGCAAAAGCTGGATGAAAACATTTTGGACATCCCCTCTATGAGCGAACTGACAAAAATTGCAGATATGAGTGAAAGCAAACTTCGCCTCAGTTTTAAAAACACTTATCATATCCCTCTTTACGATTATATCAGAAGGGAAAAAATGAAGCGGGCAATGCAGCTTCTCTCCTCTGATCATTTAAGTATCCATCATATTGCTGAGCTGTGTGGTTATAAAAATCCATCTAAATTCACCGCAGCATTTCAGGAAGTCCATGGAGTAACACCCAGCCAGTTCAGAAAGACTTTTAACTTATAATAGAAAAGCGGAGTCAGGTGACTAAGCCCGATTCCGCTTTTCTATATTATACTGTTAATCATCAATCCCCAACCCGTGGAGGATTTTATCCATATATTTTTCAATCCGTGATATTCGGGTTTCAGACTTCTTGGCTCCATTAAAATAAAAAATATAGCCTCTTTGGCGCCCAGGTGTCAATGCGTAAAATGCATTTTTAAACGCGGGATCATCATGAAATTTTATTTGCAGTTCATCGGGAATCGGCATCTCCACTTTCTTTTCAACAGGTACTTTTAAACCAGCCTTTTCAATTTCTATGGATTCTTCAATATATGCTTTGATTATCGTCTCTCTCTCAGAAATTTCCTCCACTGAGGTAAATCGAAGCTGCCGGCCAGCCTGAACACTCTCCGTCTGCTGAACAAGTAATTTGTCTTTATCCTTTAGCAATGCTCCCTTAAAAAAGGTTAAGGCAATATAATTTTTAAATCCTCCAATTATAACTACATTTTTATTATTTAACGTGTAACAGGGCTGTCCCCACTTTAATTCTTCGGTCAGCTGACAGGCAAGACAAAGCTCCCGTAGTTTTTCATGCTCATCCTGCCATTTTTCAAGGTGCTCCAAAAATGCGTCAACCAAAGGATTCTTATTACTATTTAATTCAAAGGGTTCTAATTTTTCAATCTTTTCAAAGAATTCCTCCTTGGTATCACAAACCGTAAAAACACCATTTAAAAATCCATATACTTTTCCATTTAAATCTGGGTTATGTTTGGAACATTTTCCGATGCAGCCGATCTTTACCTTTACTTTATTCTTTAACTCATTGACATCAAATCCAGAACAGTATGAGCAGACTTCTATTTTAGGTGTTTTATCCATATTTACTGACTCCTTAAATTTTTTCATCAACGTTATTATTACCTGATTTCTCCTTGTTTAATAAAATTTTATTTAGTAAAATGGAAACAGGAAGGTGGTGATGTCATGCTTATGAAAGATTCCATTCAATACTATATGAATAATAACCGTGTGTTAATACGAGGCGTTGATTTCATTTATATGCAACCACATTCAGAGCTTAGAAACTTCATTTCTAATTACACAATTACTTTTCCAGGTATCGGTATGATGTCAGATAATTACGCTGTTATGCCTCACGGGAGCGCTACACTTGTACTATCATGTACTGACAGCCATATTCACGGCAACTTGTTTGGTCCCATTACGAAACCTTCCTTTGTTGGCAAGTCAGCCAATAGTTTCAGCCTTTTGTTTATTGTAGAGTTTCAGCCGGCTGGCTATTATGCCTTTAGCGGAATGCCGCAAAAAGAAATAACAGATTGTGTCATTGACTTTGAACATGTTAATTCCTCTATGAACCGCCTGTTGGCAAATGAACTGGAAACGTCGTTAAGTATTCAAGAACTGATTACGAAAATGGACCGGCTGTTTCTTGCGCATTTAAAAGGTGCTTTTTATCGCCAGGAGTTTTCCCAGGCAAGTAATTTAATTATAAATAGTGGCGGGACTTTTTCAGTGAAAGAGCTCTCGCAGAATGTTTTTTATAGCGAACGCCATTTAGGACGGCTTTTCGACGAATATATGGGGGTAGGGATAAAATCATTCTCCCGCCTTGTACGTGTAAACAGGTCTATCCGGCTTTTACAGCGACACGACTATAACTTAACGCAGGTTTTTATGGAAACAGGTTTTTATGATATGCCTCACTTCATCCATGATTTTAAGGCCATTTGTGGTATTACTCCTCAGGAGTACCGGGATAATATGTCCGATTTTTACAGCGAAATTGCTAAATTCTAATATATAATTTAGTAAAACGAAAAAGGAGTGATCATATGCAATATCAGGGTACTTTGATTGCTGTATCTGATATGGAGAAAGCAAAGCAATTTTATGAAACTGTAATGGAGCAAAAGGTTATAATGGATTTGGGAGTGCATGTGGCTTTTGGCGGATTTTCCCTGCAATCTAATTACGCGGAACTTGTTGGTGCAGATTTGCCCGGCAAGACACAGCCAAACAACTTTCAGCTTTACTTTGAAGTGGAGGATTTGGATTATTGGCAGAATAAAATCAGCAGTACAGAAGGAATTGAATTTATTCACAAGGCGAAAGAATATCCGTGGGGACAGCGGGTTATTAGATTTTATGACTATGATAAATTTATAGTTGAAGTGGCTGAAAGTATGGCAAGTGTGGCAAAACGTTTTTTAGCACAGGGGCTTAGTGTTGAGGAAACTGCGGAGAGAACCATGTATCCTTTAGAATTTGTTAAAAGCCTTATGTAACGATTTTTATTTAATCAATATATGAATTTGAAAAGAGTGGGTAAAGCGTTGGCTTACCCACTTTCGCGTGAATCAGTAGATGCTATGAACAACGACACATTTAATTTATTATTGCAATACCAGGTGTGACAAATTATGCGATTGACATATTCAGAAAATAAGCATTGCAAAATCTGATATTGACGAATTTAAGATGGCAAGTTAATATACAATTACATGAGGGAAAGGGGGCAGTCATTTTGGGAAGACCTTACACAGAGGAAGAACGGGAAGAATTAAAGAGAAAAATAAAGAACATCGCTTCTCTCATGTTTATGGAGGAAGGGTTTAAAAATTGTAAAATACAGGAGATTACCAAAAAGGCCGGGATTTCCATGGGAGGATTTTACACCTTCTACAAAGACAAAGAGGCACTTTATGAAGAAATCCTGCGGGATGAGACCAACAGAATACGGCAGAAAATTCTGACAATCATTGATGAGGAAAATCAGACACCTCAGGGGTTCTTCTCGGATCTGGCAAATGTATTTCTGGAAAAAACCTCAACAAACAAATTTTACACCAGTGAATACAGCGGTCTTTTAGAATCGATGGTCTGGAACAATGACGCATCTGGATCCCATGATAATCTGGACTTTATCAAAAAACTGAAACATATCTGGGCTGGCAAAGGGTATTTCCTGAAAGCTTCCGAGGAAGAAATTGCTTCCGCAGTTGCCACACTGGCTGTATTATGCATGCAGAAAGAAATGATTGGCGAGGGCTTTTCTTACTGGTATGAAAAAATACAGAAATTAATTTTGGAGCTTATTTGATATTTTTTATTAAAGCTATGAATTTTATTTGTTTTTTTCACAGAGCAGTGCTATAATCCAGAAGAAAGGGGGCCTTATCTATGAAATATGTTATGAAATTCAGTGAAATAAGAAAGGAAGATATCTTAGCTGCTGGCGGTAAAGGTGCGAATCTGGGTGAACTGTTTAACGCCGGTTTTCCAGTTCCCCAGGGATTCAGTATTACAAGCCATGCTTTTGATGAGTATATGAAACGCAATGGATTTAATGCTCCCCCATCAGGCAACACCCTTACCAGTGAGGAAGTTGCAAAAGGTCAGCTGTGGAAGGAACTGGAGGATGAAATCGCAGACTACTATCATGCTTTGGGACCCGATTCAAAAGTTGCGGTACGTTCCTCTGCAACAGCCGAGGACCTGCCGGAAGCAAGCTTTGCAGGACAGCAGGAAACTTATCTTAACATAGAGGGACTGGATCAGCTTTATCTTTCCGTCAGGAAATGTTTCGCATCACTCTTCTCATCACGGGCGACAGCCTACCGGAAGCAGACGAACTTCGATACAGGAAAGATCTCCTTATCGGTGGTGGTTCAGCGCATGGTGAACAGTGAGATATCCGGTGTCCTTTTCACAATTGACCCTATTAGTAAAAATAAAAGCAGGATGATGCTTAATGCCTCATGGGGACTGGGCGAATCCATTGTATCAGGGAAAGTGACTCCTGACATCTATGTGTACGACAGAAACCACAGGCAGATCGTTGAAAAACGATTAGGTGATAAAAAGATTATGGTCTGCTACAGTGCAGAAGGAACCGAAGAAAGAGAAACCTCCTCACAGCAGCGGAGGGAATTTAGTTTAACAGACAAACAGGCAATTGAAATATTTGAACTGGGAAGAAAAACAGAGCAGCACTTTCAGTGCCCCCAGGATCTGGAATGGGCCATCTCCCAGAACAGGTTATATTTGCTGCAGGCACGGCCAATCACCACGCTGAACGCAAAAAACAGCACCGATATCCAGCTTACAAAATCTCAGCGAGCCGTATTAAACAACTGGATCGAACACTTCCCCAACCCACTTTACCCCCTTGATGTGAAACCATGCCTGATAGTGGTTGAAGCCAAAAATAAAGCATTTCATGAGCTGGGCATTTCCATGGAAAATGAGCTGACTATGGCAGATAATGGATTGATTTCCCTATCTGCCGGAAAAATACATATCTCACCCAATGTGATAAAAATTCCGTTTTTGCTGAGCAGTTTTAATGACTATTCCATCAATTCAGCCAAAACAAACGATTCTTTCGATAATATAAGGAAGGAATTATTCTCAAAAGAGAAAACGGATCTTTCTGCATTACCTGTCAAAGCATTGATCCGGCAGATCATGGAACTGATGGAATTGTCCGAGGAACTTGCTTACACCCGTTTCCGTTACAACATCTTTCCGTCTGTGGCGGTATCAAAATTAATTCATCATGACTTGAAAAAAATTGACAAAAATATGAGCGAATATGATTTGCTGAGTAATCTTTCTTATAAAACGTGGGATCTAAACCTGAAACTAAAAAAACTATCCGCTTACATTCAAAGCACCCCCGGGCTGGAACAGTTATTTATGGAACTGGACAGAACCAATCCCCAGGCAATTCAGGATTTTCTGGAGAATCAGCCTGATTTTAAAGCAAAATTACAAGGTTTCTTAAATGAATTCGGCTGGAAATCAAGCAGCAGCTACTGCGCCTTTGGCTCCGTATCCTGGTTTGAAAATTTGGATTCCTTGTTTTCCATGCTGAAGGTACTGCAAAGCTCCGGCAGAAACGATGACTCACCTGTCAAATTTCAAAACATAATGACAAAAATCACAACCACGTTTAGTAAAAAGAAAGCAGACCGGTTAAAAACCAAAATTGAAGAAATAAGAACCTATCACGTGAATCGGGAAGAAAGCCTTTATATGATAGAAATGTGCTACGGCCTTGCCCGCAGGGCTGCATTTGAACTGGCAAAGCGTTTCCCCCAGTTGTTTGAACAGGAGGAAGACATCCGATATCTCACTTTGGATGAAGTCTATGAATTACCGGGTAACATAACAGATCTGAAAGAATTGATTTCTGTGAGAAAAAACAACCGTCATAAAAATGAAGTACTTTGGTCTGGCTTTTCCATTGGTACAAAAGCAGGTCACCAGAATACTCTGTCCGGTGTTTCCGGAAATGGCGGACGATGCCGGGGCCGGGTACGGAAAATACTGACTCAGCAGGAATTTGATAAAATGCAGTCCGGTGACATACTGCTCTGCCGCTATACAGATCCCTCCTGGACTCCCCTGTTTGTTCTTGCTTCGGCGGTTATCTCGGATACAGGCGGTCCTCTGTCCCATAGCGCAATTGTTGCCAGAGAATACAACATTCCTGCAGTACTTGGAATAGGAAATGCTACCGATCTTCTGGAGGATGGGGATGAGGTTTTCGTTTACGGCGACACTGGTAAGGTAATTCTATTAACAAAAAATAGATAATACTGAAAAATGGAATTTGCTCATGAGCAAGTCCCGTTTTTTAGTCTGATACAATACGCAAGCCACAAACATTTACGTCTGTGGCTCACTGATTCACTGATTTACATATTCTCACGTTTCACATAATAGGTATGGAGAAGTTCATGTGCCTTTTCTCCATTGGGCTCACCCAGATACTCCTCATAGAGCTTTTTAATTGCCGGATTTTCATGTGATTTTCTATATTTTTTGCTTTTATCTTCTTTATATATTCCTTCCATTCGTTTTTTCAGAACATCAAAGTTTCCAAAATGATAAGGCTGGCCTCCGCCTCCGATACAGCCTCCAGGACAAGCCATGATCTCAATCGCATGGTAATGGGATTTACCGGCTCTTATATCTTCCAGAAGCTTTCTTGCATTTCCCAGTCCATGGGCAACAGCAATATTGATATCCTGGTCATTGATCTTTACCACAGCCTCTCTGATTCCCTCGAAACCCCTTAGTTCATGGAACTCTACCTCTTCAAGGGTTTCATTGGTAAGCCATTCGTATGTGGTCCGCAAGGCTGCCTCAATGACGCCGCCGGTTGTTCCAAATATAACTGATGCGCCGGTAGATTCTCCCAGTGGTTCATCAAATTCTTCATCCTTTAA
>SVDS01000281.1 GCA_015057715.1 Paenibacillaceae bacterium | reverse complement strand
ACCGGCTTAACAGCCAGTCAGCCAGTCATATAATTCCTGATACTTCATGGCTGAAGTTTTCCAGGAATAATCCTTCGACATAGCCCGGTCGATAATTTTGTTCCACTCACGTCTCTTATCATAATAAATGCGCTGTGCATAGCGGACGGCACCTAGCATCTCATGAGCATTATAGTTGGAAAAGGAAAATCCCGTTCCCTTACTCTCATACTCATTATAGGGTTCTACCGTGTCTTTTAAACCTCCGGTTTCCCGGACAACAGGTACTGTGCCGTATCTGAGTGCCATCAGCTGGCTTAAACCGCAGGGTTCAAACAAAGACGGCATCAGGAACGCATCACAGGCAGCATAAATCTTATGTGACATTGCCTCCGAATAATAAATATTGGCAGAAACCTTATCCGGATACTTCCATGCATAATGGCGGAACATATTTTCATACCGTTCTTCTCCGGTACCAAGAATAACCAGCTGGATATTGTCCTGACATAACTCATCCATAACACACTGGACTAAATCAAGTCCCTTCTGGTCAGTCAGTCTGGAAACGATTCCAATCATAAACTTACTTTCATCCTGCGCCAAAGAAAGTTCCTTTTGAAGCGCAGCTTTATTTTTTTCTTTCTCCTTGCGGAAATTACGCAGATTATAGTTTTCTACAATATACGAATCCGTCTCAGGATCAAATTCGTCATAATCAATTCCGTTTACAATTCCTCTTAAACTGCCTTCTCTGGCCCGCATCAGACCGTCAAGACCTTCCCCATAGAAGGGCATCTTTATCTCCTGAGCATAGGTCTCGCTGACTGTTGTGATGGCATCTGCATATACGATGCCGCCCTTTAATAAATTTCCATCCTTGTAGGCCTCCAGTTTATCAGGTGTAAAATAATAATCAGGCAGACAGGTCAGTGCCTGTATCGTCTTTACATCCCACACACCCTGGAATTTTAAATTGTGAATGGTAATTACCGACTTCATGTTCCGGAAAAAATCTCCTTCACGAAAACGGTCCTTTAACAGAACAGGTATTAAACCGGTCTGCCAGTCATGGCAATGAACCACATCCGGCTGAAATCCGATTACCGGAAGAGAAGACAAGGCAGCTCTTGAAAAAAAGCAGAACTTTTCTAAATCCTGGTACCAGTCTCCATATGGCTTTGGTCCCTGGTAATAGCCTTCATTATCAATGAAATAGAAGGTAATTCCGTCCCAGACACACTGAAGAATTCCAACGTATCTGCTTTGTCCCAGATAATCCATATAGAAATGTTCCACGTAAGTCATCTGATTTCTCAATTCTTCTTTGATACAGAGATATTTGGGAATCATAACCCGCACATCATAATACTCCTGATCAAAGCACTTGGGAAGGGATCCCACTACATCTGCAAGACCACCCGTTTTAACAAAAGGTACTGCCTCCGATGCAACGAACAAAATCTTCTTCATCCAAAAACCTCCCTTATCCTTATCCCTTCCGGGCATTGTCTGTTATGCTATAGTATACTGCATTTTCAGAAAATAAGGAAGTATCTTTCCCTTAAGTTTTATGAAAGTTTTTTGTAATCAAGCCTTATTTTATCAGCAATGAGTGCAATAAACTCGGAATTGGTTGGTTTTCCTTTTCCTGTACTCACGGTATATCCAAACAGCTCGTTGATGGTATCCATCTTTCCACGGCTCCAGGCCACTTCAATGGCATGGCGGATGGCACGCTCCACACGGCTGGGTGTTGTCTGATGTTTCTTTGCAATGGAAGGATAAAGAATCTTTGTAACAGAGGTAAGCATCTCCTGATCCTGTACCGATATCACAATGGCATCCCTTAAATACTGATATCCTTTAATATGCGCCGGAATTCCAATCTCATGAAGCATCTGTGTTACATCATTTTCTAAATTCTGCTCCATGTATTCTGTCTTATTGACATAAGGTTTCACCTTTTTCATACCCTGCAGACTTGGTGCTTTCGTCTTTCTCTGCCCTACTCTTCGCACCTTATCGACGATAACTTCCTTGTTAAACGGCTTCATTATGTAATAATTCGCCCCCATTCGGAAAGCATCTTCGGTAATATTCTCACTTCCTGCGGCGGTTACCATAATAAATGAGGGAATCTTTGTCACAGCACCGTTTCCTCTAACCCGCTCCATTACTGTAATTCCGTCCATTCTCGGCATAATCACATCCAATAAGACAACATCCGGATTTGTTTTGAGGATCATGTTATAAGCGTCTTCGCCGTTATCCGCTCTTCCCACTACATGAAAGTCCTCCTCTCCTTCCAGTATATCATTCAGCAGATTTAAGGTCTGCAGGTTATCATCTGCAATAGCAATACTGATTTCTGACATATTGATACTCTCCTCCTGATTCTTCAAAATAATTAAAACTAGTGTATAGCCATTATAATCTTGCCTCAGCTTATGCCGCAACGTGATTCTATCGCATTATTCGACAGGAAAAACGATTATTTTATCGAATATGGGATTATGTCAAAAATGTCCCACTGTCGAATGAAGAAAAGGTCTTGCCCGGTCTGAATCCACGTTTCCCCCTTTTTTTTACCGGTGTTGAAAATTGAAACTACTTGTCGTCAAAAAAAC
>SVDS01000031.1 GCA_015057715.1 Paenibacillaceae bacterium | reverse complement strand
AAGCTGCAAGAGTAAAGAAAGAAAAGCCTGCAAAAACTGGTAAAAAATCTTTATTGCCGAAAAACAAACGAGTCGTTATCCTATTGGTAGCAGCCCTGTTCATTGTTATTATCGGCGCCGCGCAAGCCATAATTTTATTATCCATGAAAAATAAGAATACGGTAAAAGAAAAGGTGGCCAAAGCACCGGATTATTATTTTTCAAAAGATGAGGACATCTCCTCTTTCACTACAATTGTAGGAGAACGTACCTACGAAGAACCAGCACCTGTTCCCGAAAGCTCAGAGGAGACCAAAAAATCGGGGGCTGAAAAGAAAGAGTCCGACGATGCCGCAAAGTCTGGTACAGAGGCAGAAGGTAAGGCAGCTTCCGAAGGTGATACAGCCGATGAAGCAAAAGACACCTACAAATATGTACATTTGGAGAATGCCTCAGCAGATTTAAAAACCTATAAGGACTACCTGGAAACCCAGAAAAGTTTTATCGATGTGACCAAGGAAAACACAACGGCAGAAAGCACGGAAAGTGAAACAAAAAGCGAGAATGCGGAATGTTATCAGCTGGCCGGTCCTTCTTCCGACTCCAAGACCTACCTCTCCATCACGCTGGAAACTGCAGGCGACAGTGTGACTGTAACAGCAGGAAAAGGCAGCGAATCCTGGAACGACTTTTTCAAAAACCAATGGAATGAGCAGAAAAAAGTAATATCTGATATTCAAAAGCAGCCCAAGTCAGAAACTTCCATTGAAGAGGCAGAGAACACAGTTCGTTCTCAGGGGCAGGAAAAATTAAAGCTTACAGAAAGTGCAGATTCCTATCAGTTTATAGCTTCTCCGGGAATAACTAAAATCGAAGGAAAGAACTACTACACTGTACGGACTTATAAACGGCTTCCGGACAGTACCCTGGCCTATGTTGCCACCTATTTATGTGATTGCAACGATAACAGCGTAGGCTTTCAATATGACGAGGTAACCGGACAGACCACCCCACTGGGGTGATAAAAAAGGACCATTGCTCCATAAGTGATTTACACATATGGAGCAATGGTCCTTTTTGATAATATTATGATTTAATTATATTCTGGTACCAGTAAAAACTGTCCTTTGGTATTCTTCTCTGGGTTTCATAGTCTACATAAACAATTCCAAACCGGTCGTCATAACCCTTTTCCCATTCAAAATTGTCCAGAAAGCTCCACAAGAAGTACCCTTCCACCTTCGCCCCGTCTGATACTGCGCGCTTCAGTTCAGACAGATGGCGCGCCAGGTAATCAATTCTGCATGGATCGTGAACACCCCCATCTAAGGATATTACATCCAGGGCTGACATACCATTCTCTGTTATAAACAAAGGCAATTGGTAAGTATCATAAAAGTTCTTTACTGCCCAGTACATGGCTTTTGGAGTAATGGGCCAGCCCATTCCGGTCTTCCCATGCCCGGCAGGAAGTTTACCAAGAATTAACTCACCTGCATCGGATAAATTAACAGAGGTTCCCTGATAGAGATTCATCCCACAAAAATCAAGAGGCTGGCTGATCAGAAGCCGGTCCCCTTCGGACAATTCTGGTAAGTCTTCCCCAAATAATTGAGTACACTGCCGGTGAAATCTTCCTTTTATAAATAGTTCATTCCAGAATGCGGAAGAATGAATCCAGTCCTCCTTTTCTATGGAGTCCTGCAGCTCCTTTGCTTTTGCAGCCAGCAAATCAGTTTCTTCCACAGGCCAGTAGGCATTGCCGCAGGTAGGTGCATATCCTACCCGGCAATCCGGTACCAGCTCCCGTAATTTCTGCACAGATTTCCCATGTGCCAAAGCAATATTCCGGCACATGGCAAGGATTCTGCCGGCCGGATATTTAATTCCAGGAGCATGGGTGCATCTGTCATATCCAAGCCAGGTAAATATCTGTGGCTCGTTAAACGTAAAGTAATGCTTTACCCGGTTCCCAAATGCTTTTGCTACAACTGCTGTATATTGGGCAAACCAATCAGGGCTGCTGGGATTTAACCATCCGCCCTGCATCTCCAGTTCATTGGGATAATCCCAATGAAATAAGGTCACATATGGGGTAATATCATGCTTTAACAGTTCATCAATCAGATCCGAATAGAATTTAAGTCCCTTTTCATTGATGCTTCCAATACCATGAGGCATAATTCTTGGCCAGGAAACGGAAAAGCGGTAAGCCCCTACGCCAAGTTCTGCAAGCAGGGCTACATCCTCTTTCATCCGGTGGTAATGATCACATGCCACGTCTCCTGTATGTCCTTCAAATATTCTGCCTTTTTCTCTTACAAAGACATCCCATACAGACAGCCCTTTTCCATCCTCAAAAGCTGCCCCCTCAATCTGATAGGATGAAGTTGCGGTTCCCCATATAAAGTCTTTTTTCCAGTCCATCGTATCTATCCTTTCACACTTCCTGCTGTTACACCGCCAATAATGAATTTTGACAGGCACAGATAGATGATTGCAACTGGAACAATGGCAATGGTAATCAGCATATAAACCTGCCCCATGTCAAACTTTAAGAAATCTGCACTTCGCAGCTGGGCAATCAGGATTGGAAGTGTTTTTTTCGTATTGGATTTAAGTACAAGGGAAGGAACAAAATAATTGTTCCAGGAAGCCACGAATGCAAAGATTCCCTGTACTGCCAAAGCAGGCTTTACAATAGGAATTACAATATAGTTAAAGGTGAAAAATTCATTGGATCCGTCGATTCTGGCTGATTCCACGATTTCTAAGGGTAAATTGCTCTGGAAATAAGAAACCATAAAATAAAATACGACTGGTGCAGCCATAGATGGAAGAATCAGTGGAACAAAACTGTCCATCAGCCCCATTTTACCAATCAGGCTTAAAAATCCAAGGGTGGTAACCTGATTCGGAATCATCATAATCAGGATGATAAAAAGATAAACAGCATTTCTGAACTTAAAATCATAGGCGTGAATCGCGTATGCAGTCAGTGCTGATACGTATACTGAAAGAGCCGCAGAAGCACTGGCAATAAATAAACTGTTTATGATTCCGCTTACTACTGGCAGATTCTTGTTGTGCAGTACATTATATAAGTTAGGACCAAATGATTTTCCCGGTAAAAATGAGAATCCCTTAGCTATTTCCGGATGGGATCTGGTCGCATTGATGATCAGGCAATAAAAGAAAAAAAGGCACAGAAACGATAAAAGCGACAATACGATATAGGCTGCTGCCTTTTTTAAATTCTTCACTTTTCCCATTATCTTGATCCTCCTTTCTCTTTACCGGAACCGGTAAGTATGAAAAATACTACAAGGCTGAGTGCTGCTGTTATGATGAAGAGTATTACAGATAACGCTCCTGCCATACCGTAGTTTTTACTGTATAAATGATTGTTCAGAAACATAATTAACGTCATGCTGGTCCGGTCAGGTGTACCTTTTCCATTGGTAAGTACCTGGGGTACATCAAACATCTGTAGTCCACCGATGAGTGAAGTAATCAGCACATAAATAAAAATGGGTTTAATCGTAGGCATGGTGATTTTGGTGAATATCTGAAGAGATTTCGCCCCATCAATGGCCGCAGCTTCAAACAAAGCAGAATCCACTCCTAAAATAGCCGCCATCAAAAGGATGGTCGTATTGCCAAACCACATCATAAAATTCATAAAACCGACCAGTCCCCTGGTTCCCCATACTGTGGTGAGATAACGGATCGGACTGTCGATCAGCCCCATTCTTATCAAAAGATTGTTCATTGGACCGTCATCTGAAAACAGGGCAAAAAACAGCATGGCAAAAGACGCTGCCATAATTACATTAGGAAGATAAATAATTGTCTTAAAAAAAGTACTTCCTCTTAGCTTCATTCTGAAATCAGCAAACCAAACCGCCAGAATCAGGGAAAAGAAAATCTGAGGAATAAAACCGATTATCCAGAGAATCACCGTATTGCCCAGGTATTTAAGAAGATCACTCTGGAAAATAGAAATATAATTTTCAAATCCCACAAAATTAGGTCCGATCTGGGTTAACCCTGAACGGTAATTTTCAAACATGCTGTTATAAAACGTAGTTACCAGGGGGATAAAGGAAAATATTAAATATGTAGCAAAGAAAGGTATTAAAAAAATATATCCCCATTTTGAATAGCTGACTTTCTTTCTGGCTTTTGCCTTTTTTTCTCTTACCATGATGGAGCCTCCTGTTTTCATACAGGGCGGGAAAATCCCGCCCTGTATTTTGCTGCTACTGTGTTTCTAATTCCGGATATTTCTCTTGTGCTGATGTGTAGAAATTCTTAAGTGCTGTATCTTTGTCTACAGTACCATTGAAATAATCATGCATCGCATTCTGGAAGCTTTCATTCAGACCCTGATCATAAGGAGAAATCTTGCTCATATCAATCTTCTCTGCAGCGTCACAGTACATCTGAAGAGGATTCTGTCCGCCAAGGAAAGCTGACTTGTAATCGCCCTTTGCAAGAGCTTCCATAACTGTCTTGTTATTAACAAAGTCATTCTTCTCTTCTACGATTTTCTTCATGGTTGCATCATCACAGCAGATTGTCTTCATGATATCTGCTACGATATCAGCGTTATCTGTACCGTTTGCAGCACACAGCCAGGTTCCGCCCCAGTTATAGGATTCTGGTCCAATGGTTGCAGCCCAGTCACCGTAAACACCATTTCCTACTTCCTGCTTTCCGCCGTCTGCTTCTGCTTTTGCAAGAGAGTTTTTAGCAAGAACGAAATCTACGCCCCATGCAGGCATGAAATAACCAAATACTTTTCCTTCAGGACCCTGTCCGGAAGCCCATTCAGCTGCCCAGAGTGTGGTTTTCTGATTGTAACCGCTGTCTGTGTATTTCTTTGTCTGATCAACCCATTTTTCAAGACTTGGATCGATAGCGATCTTCTTTCCATTTACCCATGGAGCAGCTACATTGTTAGAGAAAGTACGATAGGAATCATCAAAACCGGAAAGCATGTAATAACCTTTGTCTTTCATCTTGGCAGCAGTTTTGTCAAAAGAGTCCCAGTCATTAATTGCTTTTTGAACTTCTGCAGGATCATCGGTTCCAAGTACTGCCTTGGCAATAGAGCGGCGATAAATATAAAGTCCTGGGCAGCCCTGCCATGAAATACCTTTTTGTGCTCCCTTGGAATCCTTAGCGATTACTTTGGTATAGTCATACTGCTTTGACATATCCTGTTCCGTAACACCAACATCCTTTAAATCCATGGTGTAATCGGAATTTACATACTTCAGAATGTAATCTGCTTCAACCAGGAACATATCCACTTTATCATCAGGCTTTGCGTCATTCTGATTTAACAGTGCTTCGTCAAGAGCATTCTGATAGGCGTTGTTCTCACTGGGAGTTGTCACAAAATTAACCTTATAACCTGCCGGAAGCTTAGAAGCATAATAATCTTCATATCTGGCTTTGAATTCATCGTTCCAGACATAAATATTAATCACTTTTCCTCCTTCACCACCAGCTTCTTTCTGCGTCTCCGTCTTTGCCTCAGTTTCCTTGGCAGTCGTCGTGTCTGCAGCTGTGCTTCCGCTTTCGCTCGGTGCGCTCTTTGAGGAGCAACCGGCAACCAGTGAAGCTGCCATCACCGCGCATAATAATCCGCTTACAACTTTCTTCTTCATATTTCCCTCTCCTTTTCTGATATTACTATCATGAAATATTAGCATTACCAACCGATTCCCCTTTAATCAGTTCGCCTTCCACAATAATCTGTTCCGTGAAAGTCGTCTTAGGTTTATCGATCGTGCTTATCAGTTTTTTAGCGGCCTGCATACCAATTGCCGACGTATTCTGGCGAATGGTAGTAAGCCTTGGGTTCAATATCTGTGATAATCTGCTGCCGTCATATCCGGCAATTGAGATATCATCTGGAACCCTTAAATTTCTCCTCCGGATTTCATTAAGTCCGCCGATCAGTGCGGTATCATCCGGATATAGAATACAGGTTGGTGGATCTTTTTTGTCTAACAACTCACTGGTACATGCCATAGCCTGGCTGACATCCAGATAATCTGCTTCCAGTACATAATCATCTGGTACTAAAAGTTCCCGGCTTTCAAGAAATCGATAGAAGCTGGTGAGTCTGGCTTTTGTAACGGTAGTGCTCGCCTGTCCGTGTATGTAAGCAATCTTTCTATGTCCTTTTTCGTAAACATATTCCATCAGGCTCTCAATGCCCTTTACGTTATCGGACAATACAGAAGAACAGTTTTCATTGATGTGATCGATTGTTACAACGGGAATGTCCCCGTTTAACAGTTCAACCACTTCAGGGTTGTCAAATTTAACACAGGCGATCACCACTCCGTCTACATTTCTGTATTTGCAGTGTTCATAATAGGAAACTTTCTTTTTTCCTATCTGCCCGTTAATAAACGTGATATCATAACCCTGCTTTTCCGCTTCTACCTTAAACCCTTCAAGAACCGCGGCAAAATATTCATGGGTCAGACCGCTGTTAGCCTCATCAACGAACAGAACCCCTATGTTATAGCTTCTGTTTGTCTTTAAGGACCTTGCTGCAGCATTGGGAAAATACCCCAGCTTTTCCGCTGCCTGCTTAACTCTTATTTTAGTACTCTCCCCGATGTCGCTCTGATCATTAAGCGCTTTGCTCACTGTGGCAACGGAAACTCCGCAGTGCTGTGCCAGTTCTTTCATAGAAATCATATGTCTCATCCTTTTAACTTAATCGTTTTCGTATTTTCACTATACCCCTTTCTTTGGCAAAAATCAATATGTTTTTTCTTTTTTGTCTAGTTTAAATAGTTTTTATCAATTGTTTTTGTGCATATTTACATTATACAAAAGACTAATATATTTTTTCTTCTATAAATTCAAAGATTCCTCTTGTTTTTTTTCTCAACCCGCGCTATTATGACCGTATAACTCCCTAATATCTTTCTTAATCGTTTTCGAAAAATGTCGTTTTTAGGGATTTGGGTCATCCAACAGGAAGGAGTTATTCAACTATGAAATATGGATATTTTAATGACCAGGACAAAGAATATGTAATTACTGCCCCAGATACTCCTCTGCCGTGGATCAACTATCTGGGAAGCGAGAATTTCTTTTCGCTGGTTTCCAATACCGGAGGGGGATACAGCTTCTATAAAGATGCCAAGATGCTCCGGCTCACAAGGTACCGTTACAATAATGTTCCTCTGGACAGCAACGGACACTACTACTACATTAATGAAAACGGCACTATTTGGAATCCGGGCTGGCAGCCTTCAAAGACTCCGTTGGATTTTTATGAATGCCGTCATGGACTTGGAGTGACCCGTTTCACTGGAAAGAAGAATGGTTTAAAAGCCAATGTAACATCCTTTGTACCACTGGGAGACTCCTGCGAGATCAACCAGGTAACATTAAAGAACGAAAGCACCGCGTCCAAAGATTTTACCCTATATTCGTATGTGGAATTCTGTCTGTGGAATGCCATGGATGATATGACCAATTTTCAGAGGAATTTCAGTACCGGTGAAGTTGAGGTGGAAGGTTCTGTTATTTACCATAAAACAGAATACAGAGAAAGACGAAATCATTATGCCTATTATTCCGTCAATTCACAGATCCAGGGATTTGATACTGACCGGAATACCTTTGTAGGCGTATATGGCTCCAACCAGAACCCTGCTATGGTGGAAAAAAATGCTTCCGGTAATTCCATGGCTAGCGGCTGGTCTCCCATCGGTTCTCACCGGATTACACTCCATTTAGAGCCCGGAGAGGAAAAAACCTTTGTTTTTGTTCTTGGTTATGCCGAGAATGAACCAGAAGCAAAATGGAGTGCACCAGATGTTATTAACAAAGCACCATCTGATGCTGTGCTGAAAAAATACCGCACTGCTGCTGATATTGAGGCTGCACTGGAAAAGCTGAAACAGTATTGGACAGATCTTCTATCCACCTACAGCGTATCGCTGAAAGAGGAAAAAACAGCCCGCATGGTTAACATCTGGAACCAGTATCAATGTATGGTTACCTTTAACATGTCCCGTTCTGCCTCCTATTACGAGTCCGGAACAGGAAGAGGTATGGGATTTCGGGATTCCTGCCAGGATTTGCTTGGTTTCGTACACATGATACCGGAACGGGCCAGAGAGCGGATCATCGATATTGCCTCTACCCAGTTTGAAGACGGAAGTGCTTATCACCAGTATCAGCCTCTTACCAAAAGAGGAAACATGGACATTGGAAGCGGTTTTAATGACGACCCTCTCTGGCTTATTGCAGGTGTCAGCGCATACATACGGGAAACCGGTGACTGGGATATTTTAAAAGAAAATGTTCCTTTCGATAATGATGCTGACAGAAGCCAGACTTTAATGGAACATTTAAGACGTTCCTTTGGATTTACAAAATCCCATTTAGGGCCTCATGGACTTCCGCTGATCGGCCGTGCCGATTGGAATGACTGCCTGAATTTAAACTGCTTCTCAACAGAGCCTGGGGAATCATTTCAGACCACCGGACCATCCGAAGGACCTGTTGCGGAATCTCTGATGATTGCAGGAATGTATGTAAAGTATGGAAAAGAATACGCAGAAATCTGCCGTTTGACGGGATTGGAAGAAGAAGCCACTGAGGCAGAGACTTCTGTAAAAGCGGTTTATGACGCAGTCCTTAAATCCGGTTGGGATGGAGAATGGTTCCTGAGAGCCTATGATGCTGCTGGCAATAAAGTCGGCTCAAAAGAGTGCAAAGAGGGACAGATCTTTATTGAACCTCAGGGATTCTGCGTAATGGGCGGCATCGGAGTTGAAGAAGGACTGGCAGAGAAAGCACTTGACAGTGTACAGGAAAGACTTGATACCACCTATGGAATCGTTCTGCATCAGCCGGCCTATCAGACTTACCATAAGGAGCTGGGCGAGATTTCTTCCTATCCGCCAGGTTACAAAGAAAATGCCGGTATATTCTGCCACAATAACCCATGGATTTCCATTGCAGAAACCATGATTGGAAGAGGAAACCGCGCATTTGAAGTATACCGGAAAACAGCTCCTGCCTATACTGAGGAAATCAGTGAGATCCATAAAACAGAGCCTTACTGCTATTCTCAGATGATTGCCGGTAAGGATGCTGCTAATTTCGGTGAAGCAAAGAACAGCTGGCTTACTGGTACAGCTGCCTGGACCTTTGTCTGTATCTCCCAGCACATCCTGGGAATACGTCCCGGCTTCCACGGACTGATTGTTAACCCTTGTCTTCCGGATTCAATCGGAGAATTTTCTGCGATCCGTAAATTCAGGGGTGCTGCTTATCACATTCATGTAGTAAGAAAAGGGGAAACTGGCAATAAGATTTCTTCCTTCCTGGTAGATGGTTCTGCCATTGAGGGGAATGAGATTCCATTCCAGGCTGGAAAAACAGAATATCGTGTAGATCTTACACTGGAATAAGCAAAAGGGAGAAAGCCTAAATCATGGCTTTCTCCCTTCTCTTACTTTCCTCTATTCTTTATCATACGCTTCCAGTGCTACGGGCAGCGCCTGTATTACTACATTGCCCGCTGCAGGCAGTCCCACCAGAATGCTGCTGATTATTTCCTCTCTTGTGGCTCCATGGGCTTTTGCCATCTGAACGTGGAAAGGCAATCCGCTCTCCAGCCGCATAACAGCCATAACGGCTATATATGCAAGTTCCTCTGTCTTTTTATCAAGGCTGCTCACTGAATCCAGCTTGTGGATCATCTCCATCCATGGGGTCTGAACCTCCGGTACCTCCTGTGCAAATACTGAAAATGCATTGCTTACCTTCATACTTTTAATCCTCTCTTTCTGTGTATCTCTGTTTATTCTTTAGAAAACCGATCTTTCCAGGCGGGCAGCTTCTTCATACTGCTCACTGCAATTTTTTCTGCTGCTGACTCATCAAACCCCTGTGTTTCCATAATAAACTTTGTCATACCGGCTTTCGCCTCTTCAAAAGAACGCATGGTTCCGTCGGGTCTGGCACAATAAACACAGTATTCTTTCTGCTCGTCGCCCTGTGGAAAATCCGATTTTTTTTCCATAGGCATACCGCAGGCGATGCATACCTTCATATCGCTCTCCTCCTCTATTTCGTAATCAGACTTATAAATGTGTGTTTCAATTCTCCTGCATAGCGGGCTAAAACCGGTTCGTCCGGGGAAAAAAAATCCTTATTCCATAAATAATAATGGATCATTCCTAGCCAGGTATTAAAAAGCATATGGACAGGAACCTCTTTTACAATTCCATTCTTTATCTCCCTTGATAATAGGAGATTGAAATGATGGGCAATTGTAGACTGATTATCCGCATACATATACTGTACCTCTTCTGGCAAAAGGCTTCTCTCCGTAATCAGGCGCAGATAAAACTCCTCATGATCAATCAGAACCTTTAAATGTGCATCCAGAAAATCACTGACACTGCCACTTGATTCCCCCATATCGTGAAATTCAGCAGCAAGGCTGATCTGAAACTCACCAATGATGCACTCCAGTAAATCATTCAGAGACTGGAAATGGGCAAAAACAGTTCCATGTGAGACCCCGGCCTCTTTGGCAATTCTCGCTGTTGAAGCGGAGAAGCCTTCCGTTGCATAGATCCGGTAAGCCGTATCAATGATTTTCTGCCTGGTACTTTCTTTTTGTATCTGTCTTTTTGATTTCATATTAATGACCGCCAACTCATTGAGTGTATACTCAATATAATCTTTTTTTTATCTCTTGTCAACATCTTTATTGTAAAAATAATTATATGATCCAAACGGAACCGGCAAGTGCTTCTCGCCTGTTATACGTAAACCCAAAAAATCCTTTATCACTACGCCACCATTAAGCCTGCTGCTGTTAAGAAGTTTCTCCATCTCTTCCTGGGTGTAAGAGGCATACAGGGAGGAAAGAAATCCAGGTCTTAATTCTTTGGGCTTTGTACTGAAATATATCATATATTTTTTAAAATAACCAATATCCCGTCTCAAATCTGTAATGCAATATCTTCCTCCTACGCGCAGAACCCGGTAAATCTCGTTAAAAACCTGTACCGGATTTTCCCACTCATGGAGGGATCCATTGGATACTACTCCATCAAATGCTTCATCTTCAAAGGGCATATTCATTCCATTGCCCTGTACATAACGAGCTGGAATTCCATACTCCCTGGCATTTTTCTCTGCAATACGGATCATGGCGGGGCTGATCTCACAGCCAGTAAATGTACTTGGATTTACCTGTTTCGCCAGCTCCAGGCCAACGTAACCAGGACCGGGGCCTATTTCCAGTATATCTCCTCCATTTATCCCGGAAGCTATCATCTCAGCCACTCCATTCCAGCCCTTATCCCTCATACCCTTTGCAAACTCATCGAATATCTCTGCTGTCACTTCACTCTGGATCCCCTGATTGGTTTCAATTATTCTTGCTGCTGTCATAACCTGCCCCTTTCTTCCCGATCGCATCTATGGATTCTTCGGCCCAGCTTAGCTCAGTCTTATAATGCATCAGATGGTGATTAAATATAATATCAGCATAAATCTTCATTTCTTCCGGTATTACCTTTTCCATTTCTGTTCTGTGATCTTCAATTCCCATCATTACTTGTTTCAACTTACTGATATGAAGATTCAGGCTCTGTAAAAAGTCAGAAGCAGTAAGATATTCAGAAAAATAGAAAGCAGCGTCAGCCTCAAAAACCGGACGGTAACTCATGTCCAGAGTCTGCTTTAGCAACTCCTTAAATTTTTCTGCCCCACTCTCTCCCACAAAGTAAACAGTTTTTTCAGGTCTGGCACTTTGCTTATCTCTTAGGGCTGTTAAGACACCAGAAGCTTCCATCTTCTCAAGATGGTAGTACACATTTGGTAATTTGATCCTGGTAAAATCCTCAAGCTGCTCTTCCATAATTTTTTTAATCTGGTAGCCGTGCTGCGGTCCAAAGCGCAGTAATATTCCAAGTATATACAGTGGTATCATAAGAATTTGCTCCTCTTTTTAGTCAGTACTGACTATTTATAATTCTTATTATACTCAGTACTGACTAATTGTCAATGGAGGTTTTACTGTTTTTTCCTGTAATCCCGCATTTGTTAGGTATTTGGTTACTCCATTGGCATAAAATGGTTATATACTGTATATAGAAAGGCAGGCTTGTCATGAACAAAATACTGGATAATGATTATTATGACTTTATCATCAGCAACTCCCTGATCCCTTCTAATGACTTTTCAGAAAATGTCACAAAATTAAACAGTGATTATTCTCTGCTTCATCTGGCAAAAAAAAATATGCAGGCCTGCGATTTAGGCTTACATCCATACGAAAATTTTCCTTCCATTTTTACACTGACTTCCACCATATCCACGGATCCTCCCGACAGTGCCGCCCTTGCTGATCAGCTCCTTTCCAATTATATGGGGCTTGGAATTGTAATTGGTATCATAGACACAGGCATTGATTATTCCCACCCTGCTTTTCAAAATCACGATGGAACAACCCGAATACTTTCAATCTGGGATCAGACTGACCAGACCGGCAAGCCTCCGTCTGGGTTTGCGTTTGGCTCTGAATATACAAAGAATCATATTAATACTGCTTTAAAATCTCCTCTTCCATTAAATATTGTCCCTGAAGTCGATACAGTCGGACACGGTACTGCTATTTCCAGTATCATATCAGGAAGCCATAATGAGGAAAATTCTTTCATGGGAATTGTTCCCCAGAGTAAGCTGGCTGTTGTAAAATTAAAAGAAGCAAAAGATAATTTAAAGCAGATTTATTTTATTCCGGAATATTCCCTGTGTTATCAGGAATCTGATATTATGCTTGGTATCCAATATCTTCTGGGTGTGGCGGAACAGTTAAACCGGCCTCTGATTCTTTGTATCTGCATGGGCAGCAGCCAGGGGGGACATGATGGGCGTGGCCCCCTTGGTTCTTATTTAGACCAGCTGACCAGACAGCCACGTATTGGTACTGTCATTGCAGCAGGCAACGAAGCAGCCCTTAAGCGGCATTATTATTGTTATTCTCATATACCGCCCTTTTACAGCAGCTTTGATTTAAATGTAGGAATAGAGGACCGTATGTTCTCCATGGAAATCTGGCCATTTCCCGCAGGGCGGATCACCCTTGAACTTTACTCTCCGGACTGTGAAATAGTAAGCAGTCACTATACTTCCATTAATACCTGTCAGACCTTCAGTCTGTTGCAGGGACAGAGTTCTGTCTTCATCAATAATATTATTCTGGAAGGGTCTACTGGAGATCAGATGATTCTGGTACGTTTTAATAATCCATTACCCGGTATCTGGCACTGCAGGGTTAAAAGCGAAGGAAATGAGCCCTTTTCCTTCCACTGCTGGCTCCCTTCGGGAAACCTTATTACTGCTGATACCTTCTTTTATCAATCAGATCCAAATACAACCATTACCTCCCCAGGTGATGCACGTGTTCCCCTGACAGTTGCGGCTTATAATCAACTTGACAACTGTTTTCTGGAGGAATCCGGCAGAGGATTCTCCCGGTTTGGAGAGATTGTACCAGATGTTTCTGCTCCTGGTTTTAAAATTCCCTGCGCTCTGCCAGAAAACCGGTACGGTACGCTTACTGGCACCGGCGCTGCTGCCGCTCATGCCGCAGGTGCTGCTGCAATGATAATGGAATGGGGATTTGTCAGAGGCAACCATACTCCGATCACCGGCGTGAAGGCAAACCGTATGATAATACGCTATGCAAAACGAGATAACGCTTACTTCTATCCAAATAACATATGGGGTTATGGAAGAATTGACATGCATCATTTTTTTGAGCAGATCTCTACTTTTACCTGATAGGAAAAAGACCTGTGAATTCGGATTCTTCCTCATTCACAGGTCTTTATCTGACTAAATTATTTATAAATCAAATTATGAAAATGCAATATTAATATCAAATGGAATATTATCTGCCAGCAACTGAATACAAAGAATCTGATTGGAATTCATCTTCACAGAAACCTGATCTCCATAAAGCAGCGTAGGAGTTGAAATATCTACTGTAATACCAATGTTGGAAAAAAATGTGGCAGCATTGGCTGTAAGCATATTGGCTAATTCTGAAATTGCACTCTGCGCCATTTCATTAAAATCATCCACTGGCATACCCATCATCATCGTAGATGCAACTTTTTTTGCACTTTCCAGATCCAGATAATAGACAACATTTCCTTTTATCTCTCCCACAATACCAACTGTCATAATGACTCCTGTATAAGTGAGATTGCAATCTTTCAGGCTTAAATTGGTTTTTTCAACTTTTTCAAATCCCAGTTGGGGCATAACGGATAGAAATGCTTCAATAAAAGGATTTATGTATTTTACATCCACTGATCATCACCCCTTTGAAAACCTATATTTAATAAAATCTCTCCAAAATCGGAATCTGCCAGTATGTTTGTAGTTGTATATCCAGGAGCAGTAATATGAATACTTTCACCATGCATGATTGTCGGTGGTGCCACCCTAAGCCCATAGGCCTTATTCATTCTGTTTATGATAGAGCAGGCGTTTCCGGATACAATGTTGGTAAACTCTCCAAGTACTGCAAGCACTTCATCAATGCCCGACGCCTCTCTTTTCATTATGGAAGCAGTCAGCTTATAAGCTGTCTCCATCTTAACATCAATCAGCATTCTTCCGGAAAATTTACCGATGATACCTACGATTACCGCCAGACCTTCTGACTGGAATTCCTTGCTGCAGACATGTTCATCCTTATACTGGATCAGCGACTTTGTAAGTTTGTTTGTTCCGTCAAGAAGTGCTTCTTTAAAAATCTTAATATACTCACTTGATAAAAAGCGAAACAGCTCTTCCGATGACATAACACGGTTTACCGCAGTCATCAGCTCCTCTTCGTCAATTGGTTTCTGTACATAAGCTGAAACCTTGTTTTCTTTTGCTTCTTTCACAATTTCATCATCCATCATGGAACTGATAACAATAACTTTAATGTTTCTGTCAATTTCATGAATTGCACGGGTGCACTCCAATCCATCGGTTCCAGGCAGTGTCATGTCCATCGTCACAAGCTGAGGCTTTGTTTCCTGTATCACCTGTTTTACTTCTTCCAGTGTCCCCGCTTCTCCAACTACTTCAAGACCGTTTCTAACAAGAATTCCTTTGATAAACGCGATAGAGAAGGGAGAATCATCAACTATAACAACTTTTGTACCCGCCATAGAATAAAGCCTCCTGTAATTAATAATGATTATTACCTTTTGTATTATACAACAATATCATATAATGGCGTATTTTGTCAAAAGGTTTACTTGTCCGATTACAAAGGTTCGTTTATTAAGTCATATTTTTTCCAAATATCACCAAAAACGGTATCACTCATATTTTACAGCTCATATAATAATAGAAACAATTATATCGGTGAATGATGCTATGTTTGAAAATGACAAGACCGAATTCGATTCTGAAATGACCAATCTGCCGGAATTTCCTTCGGATTTCGGGCCAAATCCATTTATTATTGATATGCAAAAAGCAGCCAGACAAAATGACAATTTTCGCACTACACTGTGGACCGGAGACCATCTTCAGGTCACACTTATGAACATACCAGTGAAAGGAACCGTAGGTCTGGAGGTCCATTCGGATCTTGACCAGTTTTTGAGAGTGGAGGAAGGCCTGGGCCTGGTTCAGCTTGGAACTTCAAAGCTTTCCATGGATTCCCAATATCTGGTATTTGACAATTACAGCATATTTGTTCCTGCAGGTATCTGGCATAATATTGTTAATATTGGAAACCAGCCCCTTAGAATGACTTCCGTTTATGCTCCTCCTCACTACGAATGGGGTACCGTACATCCAACCAAGGCCGACAGCATTCCCAACGATGAAAGCTGATTCGGTTCTTATCAGACATAAAATTGCAGCCTGCCCGTTTAAACCGGGCAGGCTGCAGTATCTGGGTTTTATTGTGTGACATTAATGGTAACAGCTTTTGGTCTTGTCATGGCTTCTATGGAATATCTTACTCCCTGAGTCCCCATACCGGAAGCCTTTACTCCCAGGAATGGAAAATGATCTGGTCCTCGTTCTGTCTTGTTATTAATCTGTACCGTCCCCACTTCTAATTTCTCAGCAATGAGAAACGCTTTATTAATGTCTTTTGTAAATACAGATGATTGTAGACCATACTCGGAACGGTTGGCGATTTCCACAGCTTCATCCATATTCTTTACCCGGATAATAGGCAGAATCGGCGAAAATGGCTCTTTCCAAGCGATCTCCATATCCACTGTCACCTTATCTAACAAGGTAGGATAAACCAGGTTCCCCTCACGTTTATTGCCCACAATCAGCTCAGCCCCTTTGTCAATGGCATCCTGAGTTAAAAATACCGCAAAATCCGCAGCCTTCTGATCAATTAAGGGTGTAACAACCGCAGATTTTCTGGGATCTCCTACGGATAATTTTTCAATTCTTGATTTCAACATGGTGACTAACTGGTCTGCCGCTTTATCTGTGGTAATAATTCGTTTCACCGCTGTACAGCGCTGTCCGGAATAGGAAAAAGCGCCTTCCACAATATTATCTGCCGCATACTCCAGATCTGCATCTTCCAGTACAAGAGCCGCATCCTTACCGCCAAGTTCCAGAAGCAGGGGCGTCATACAGGAAATCTGTGATATATGCCTGCCCACCTCCGTGCTGCCTGTAAAATTAATAAAATCAATTCCCTGGTGGGTTACAATGTAATCGCCGATCTCACTTCCTTTGCCGGTTACTGTCTGTATCACCCCTGCCGGAAGCCCTGCATCCTGCAATGCCTTTACAAGGTGAAGTGCACTAATGGCGCCCTGTGTTGCCGGTTTCAATATGACTGCGTTTCCCCCCATTAATGCCGGTGCTATCTTGGAAGCCGATAAATTAATTGGATAGTTAAAGGGGGATATTGCCAATACGGTACCAAGAGGAATTCTCTTTATATAGGACATCTTATTGCGTGAGCCCCCTGGAAAATTCTCACCGCTCACTGCGATTCCTTCCAGACTTTTCCCTGCATCTGCTGTAAAACGTAAAAAGTCCACAGTTCGTTTGACTTCTGATACGGAAGATTTCTTATCTTTTGCGATTTCCATCATGAGGATATCCGATATTTCTTCTGTCCGTTCTTCCAGGAGCGCGGCCGCCTTATAAAGGATTGCGGCTTTTTCGTATATGGGTACAGTAGCCCACTGTGATTGACCAGCTTTGGAATACCGGACAATTTCATCTACTTCTTCCTTACTGATCGCCTGTATCTTGCCCACGAAAGAACCATCCGCAGGTGATGTTATGGTAATGACATCTCCTGATGCAGATTCTGTCCACTGCCCATTGATTAAATTGTTATATATAAGATTCTCATTGCATAATCCAGCCATATGATTCTCTCCTCTCATTTCTTTATAATGACCATCTGTCTATAATATACCTAAAATATAAAATCAAATACCAATGATTTTATATGCTACCAGTATATAGAACATCCGTTCTCAATGCAAATAAACTTTTTATAAATTATTTGATAATGGCAATCATTATTATTTTAACCATTTCAAAATCGACGATAATAAATATTATTACAATGATTTGATTGGGGCAGGTACGCACCTGTGATGGAGAAGTACTGTGTTAACCCGGTTTCGTCAATCCAGCAGGAACGGTAACTCCATAATCATTCTGTACGCAAAATAGGAAAGGAGCTCTCCAAAGAGAACTCCTTTCCCTGATTCATTTCACTACTACACCCACCCCATCGGGTATGACTGTTATGTCCGCATCTGACCCTTTTATTTCGAAAGCCCTCTTAAGTGCTTCCTCAAATGTATATGCATGCTGCATATGCATTTTTTTTATCATTTCCGGATCACATAGGTCGGAAACTAGAATGACTGTATGCTTTATTAGTATCCGTGCAAGTATCTGGAACTCCCATTGATCCGGTATTGTTTCTGTTCTTCCGGTCTTCATTACACGGTTAAGAACCTCATCCGGACTCTTTGCATTTGCCAAATTTTCATAAAAGGACTTCCCTCCATGCCCGTCATTGCAGGCCGAGACCATAATAATAACCCCGCCCTCTTTGCACACAGCTTCTGCTGCCGTCATTCCTTTCACAGACTGATATACATTCTGGTCAAGAGGATATCCTCCATTGGAGGTTATTGCAATATCTGCTTTTACAGCCTTGACCTCTGCCAGATCCATAACAAATTTACATCCTTCTGCGTGTGCCTGTTCGCTGTCTCCTGCAAAGGCATTAATAATATTTTTTTCACTGTCAATGACAACATTCAGTATAAATGCAAGCTTTGCCTGTCTTGCTGCATAAAGCATATCGTTATGAATGGGATTGTTATGAATGACTCCAGTCCTGGCGTACTCGCTCGCTATAAATTCGGAGCAATGGTTTGCCATTACGGTTTTCGCCGATGCCACGCCTGGAAGTACACTCTTTCTTCCTCCAGAAAATCCTGCAAAAAAATGAGGCTCTATAAATCCTTCAGATATCAATAACTCTGTTTCCATTGCCAGCTTATTAAGCCAGAGTTCTCCGCCGGAAGGTAGCGTTCCTACTCTCACTACGCTGTTTTCATCTTCTGATAAATGATTGATGATCACTTCATTGTCTGTTATTTCCTGCCCAAACTTGTGAATCAGTTCTTCCGTTGTATCGGGTCTGTGAAAGCCGGTAGCAATTAATATTTTAATGTCAATATCAGGATTTACCGCCCTGATCCGTTTAAGAAGGATCGGCATTGTCACTTTGCTTGGGACCGGCCTGGTATGATCACTTGTTATAATCACCATGTTTTTCTTTCCCCGAACCAGCTCTTCTAAGTATGTACTTCCCATCGGGTAATCCAAAGCCCTGTTTACAATCTCCTCCTGACTTCCACTGGCGTGATACGTATGGGCTTTTGATTCTAATATTCCAACCAGATTATGATCTGGAATTTCAACCTCTAAAAGTCTATTTGAATATGGTATTTTTATTTTAGCCATAAGATTTCCTCACGATCTTTTATCGGATTGATTTACTGAAAAATCTTCCCAGGGTTTAAAATATTTCTGGAATCAAAGGCCAGTTTTATATTTTTCATCAATTCTACATATTCCTGACTGTATTGTTCCAGCATATATGCTTTCTTGGCAAAACCAATTCCATGTTCTCCGGATACCAGGCCGCTTAGCTCCCTTGATTTGCTATACATGGCTTCAAATACTTTTGAAAGTTTCTTCTTCCAGGCTTCCTCTGAAAGATCATCCTTTAATACATATACATGAAGATTCCCATCTCCTGCATGACCAAAGCTTCTGATTCTCACCTGAAATCTGTCTTGAAGTTCGTGGGTATATTTAATAAATTCAGCAACTTTATTTCTTGGAACTACTACGTCACATTCATCCATATCTGTGGTTGATGCTTTCACAGCTTCAAGAAATGCTCCTCTGGCAGACCAGACAGAATCCTTTCTCTCATCTGTATCAACAATAAATACATCGCAGGCACCTTCCTTCAGGCAGATATCCGCAACTTTTTCATATGCCCCTTCGATTTCCTCCCTGGTATTTCCGTCAAATGTCAGTAAGAGATATGCATCGGAAGAATTGTCAGGAAATTTCTTTCCTAAGTATTCCTCGGCTGCCAGAATTACTTCTCTCTGCATAAATTCTATGGCAGTGGGGGCAGCTTTTGATTTCACGATTTTCGGAACCGTACTGATTGCCATATCCAGGCTGGGAAATGGAATTAACAGGGAAATTGCCTTTTTAGGCAGGGGGAGCAGTTTTAAAATGGCTTTTGTTACAATTCCAAGGGTTCCTTCTGACCCGCATATTAAGTCTTTTATACTATAGCCAGAGGAGTTTTTTACCACCTTACCACCGATTTCAAGGATTTCCCCGTTTGGAAGAACAACCTCCAGCCCTCTCACGTAATCTCTGGTAACTCCATACTTAACCGCTCTCATGCCTCCTGCGTTAGTATTGATGTTACCGGCAATCGTTGCGGATTTTTCACCTGGATCTGGGGGATAGAATAAATCATGTTCTTCAACAAATTCACTGATCTCCATTAATAAGACTCCCGGTTCCAGAGTCAGTGTGAGATTTTCTTCGTCTATTTCCAGTATCCGGTTCATCTTAGACATATTGATCATAATTCCACCGTAAACCGGAACAGATGCTCCCACTAAACCAGTACCTGATCCTCTGGCTACAACAGGAATTCTATGGTCATAGGCATATTTCATGATCTTTGATACTTCTTCTGTTGTAAGAACATCCACAAGTACATCTGGTCTCCGGCTTATTCCGCCCATTTCATCATGACTAAAGTCATCATTAATTTCATCATCGGTAAATACTCTGTCCCTGCCTAGCAGAGTTATCAGATATTCCACGTCTCCGGTATTAATTTTTTTATAATCCATCACATTTATTCCCTCCTTGATTCGTAATTTTTCTATCAATGAATCGACCCGCATTCTATGTATAAATTGTTAACTACGCTCCTGTACACTTTAATTCTTTCACAAGCTGGGGCACAATTTCATAAATATCTCCTACGATTCCATAATGTGCTGTATGAAAGATCGAGGCATTCTCATCTTTATTGATAGCAAAAATACGATCTGAGTGATTCATTCCAGCCACAAACTGAACGGCACCAGAAATTCCCAGGGCAATGATCAGCTTTGGCTTTACCGTTCTCCCGGAAAGGCCAATCTGTTTCTTTGCCGGAATCAGTCCTGCCTCCACAAGAGGTCTTGTTCCAGCAATCTGGGCATGGAGAAGATCTGCCAGATCCTGCACCATGGCCATGTCTTTTTCTGATTTAATAGCTCTGCCTACTGCCACGATCACCTCTGCATCAGATATGTTTTCTTCAACTTTTTTCTTTGTAACCTTTAGAACCTCTATCTGGGATTTTAATTTTTCCGGTTCCAGTTCACATACCGTTATTGTTCCTTTAGGATCTCTCTGTCTTTCCGGTGCATTCATAATCTTATATCTTACCGTTGCCATCTGGGGTCTTGTATTGGGGCATATAATCTGAGCCATAATATTGCCGCCAAAGGCCGGTCTGATCTGAACAAGATCTGTGTTTTCCTTCATTTCAAGTATGGTGCAGTCAGCAGTTAATCCGGTTCTGAACCTGGTAGCTACTCTGGGAGCAAGAGATCTTCCTGTGGTCGTGGCACCCACCAGTATGGAAGATGGTTTTACTTTATTTATAAAGTCTTCCATGGCTGCTGTGTAAGTTTCAATTCTGAAATCCTTTAATTCTTTGTTATCGTATACAAAGACTTCATCCACGCCGTAATGCAGCAGTTCTTCTGCTTTCTTTTTTATATTGTGGCCGATAAAAACGCAATACACTGGAAAATCAACAACGCTGGCAAGCTCTCTGGCTTTTCCGATCAGCTCCATTGTTACCGGATGAATGGTTCCTTCTACATGATCAACATAGACGGCGATTCCTCTCCACAGGCTCTTATCAACCTTTTTTGTCTCTGTTTCAACAAATTCCATTACCCCTGCCGGACCCTTTTTCACACATATCTTACACATCTTACAGCCTGCATTCACCTGTACTTTTCCGTCCGTGTATTCAATTGCTCCAAAAGGACAGACGTTTAATAATTCTTCGATATTTGATTCATTCACATTCTCCTGGTTACATATTAACTTGCCCATAAAATCCCCACCCTTCTTTATATGAATTTTAACTCTTTCAGTTTTGATGCCATTTGTAAGCTGAGTTTATCGCCAGTTCCAGTCCATATCTCTCTGTCATTGTTGACAGATGGGGGGAATATTCTTTCTACCTGTGTGGGGGAACCATTTAACCCATATTTCATCTCATCTCTATCTTCAAAATCATTGATGGTCAGGATTTTGATTTCCTTGTCTTTTGCCTCTAACTTTTTCTTGTAAGATGGCAGTCTTGGCTGAAAAATATCTTTTTCCACGGTGATTAAACATGGAAACTGGATTTCGGCGACTTCAATGGTGTCGGGCATATCCATTTCTACTATGATTGATTTTTCTTTCATTTCTACAATCTTTAAAACATTGGTAATATGCGGGATTCCAAGATATTCCCCCATCTCTGGTCCTACCTGAGCGGTATCCCCATCTGTTGTCTGCTTTCCGCATAAAATAAGATCAAAATTTCCCATTTTTCTTACACCCTGGGAAATGGTATAAGAGGTAGCAAGTACATCTGCTCCCGCAAACTTTCTGTCCGTTATTAAGGCTCCGTCGTCTGCTCCCATCATATATGCTTCTTTAATTACCTCTTTCGCCTGAGGCGGTCCCATGCTGATCACCTTTACCAATCCGCCCTGCTGCTCTTTCATCTTCAGTGCTGTTTCCAAAGCATACAAGTCATAAGGGTTCATTTTTGAATCTACACCATCTCTTTTTAAAACACCAGTTACCGGATCCACTTCAACTTTTGATGTATCCGGAACTTGCTTGATACAGACTAAAATATCCATTCGTATCCCTCTCTTTCTATGTGTTAAATATAGTGTGGCAAATCATACAAACGTAACATGAATTTGTATTGCTTTATTGGTATAATGGTCTGACCACTTATTGCCATAATATCACAATATTAAAAAAACATCTATACATTTCCAAAAATTATAGTAAAAATATAAAAATAAAAAGGTCAGAGCGGCTCATCATTATGATTTTAAGCCGTTCTGACCTTGTACCATCAGATTCAGATAACTTCTAGCAATACATCAATAACCCCACCGCAAACCATGCCTTCCTCTTCTGCATCTGCTCCGGTCATATCAACATGGAAAAGCTGAGAATTCTCCCTGTCACTGTGAAGCATCTGGTATGCGATCTGAAGAACCTCTGACTCCATACAACCGCCGCCAATGGTTCCAATACACCTTCCTTCCGGAGTTACCAGCATCTTAGTCCCAACCTCCCGGGGAGCAGACCCCTTTCTTGCCACAATGGTAACCAGAACGTTTCGGCCTATTTTTTCTTCCGGCTTCAAAATGGCATGCAATATATCTTTGGAATATCCACTGGAACGCATCTTCTTGTTCTTCACTTCAATGATTTCTGCCATAATAGCAACTCCGATTTCAACCGGAGTTTCCGCATTGATACTCAGGCCTATGGGACTGTATAACTGATCAAGAACTGCCTGATCGCAGCCGTTTAACAATGCGGTCTCTTTTACCTTGGCCACCCGTGCCCGGCTTCCAATCATTCCAATATAGGCATGTTTTTTCCTTGCAATCAGTTCCAGACATGTCTGATCATAGCGGTGGCCTCTTGTTACAATAACAAAATACGTATTACTGCTGCCCTCCACCTGGTTCAGTCCCTGCTCAAATGGTTCACAAATAACCGTTGTCGCTCCTGCCCGCCTTGCATTGTCTGCAAATTGGGGACGGTCTTCAAGCACGGTGACTTCACATCCCATCATGAGACCAATCTGTATCACCGGAATTGAGACATGACCTGCACCACATATCACCAGATGAATCTCCTGGCCCAGCCAGTCACAGTAAATACGCCTGCCATCTAGAGTAATCATCCCTTTTCTGCATTGGTCTTTATCACTCGCCACATTCCATACCGTTTCAGCGTGTTTGGAAAAATAACCGGACTCTTTTGTCTCACAGATAAGCATCCCATCAGAAAACAATGCCTTCTGTCCCAATGCTTCTCCATCTATCACTGTCGCAACCATATTTTTTCTGTTGGGATCGCAGTCTGCAATGGCTTTGTATAGTTCCAACATATTTTTTCTCCTTATCATCAGATCATTTTAATATACTTGTTGGTGTAATCAAGATGCTGGCGCATCGCTTTACGTGCTGCAACTGAGCTGTGCATCTCAATGGCCAGATAGATTTCCTTATGTTGTAACAAAAGTATTTTTTTCTTTTCCTGGTCCGCTATGATTAATTTCCTGGTATCTTTAATGAAATTATCAACCAGATGTGAAACAGTTCTTAGAATGTTGTAAATCAACACATTTCCTGAGTACTCTGCAATCTTATAATGCAACTCTTTATCAATCATTGCGTTCATTTTTTCATCTGTACAGTTTTCAAACCGTTCCATGATTTCTTTTAATTCGCCTAATTGTTCATCCGTTATTTTCTTTGCAGCCAGACCGGAAGCCTCTACCTCCATAATCTTTCTTAATTCCAGTATGTCTTCCGGATTGGTTCCTTCCAGCGTATACATGATGGATAAAGGTTCAAACAAATTATCCTGGAAGCTTGATTTAATAAAATTTCCTTCTCCCTGCCTGCACTCGATTAATCCAATGACTTCCAGCGCCCGAAGGGCTTCCCGGATTGACGCTCTGCTCACCTGTAATTCTTCAACTAAATCTCTCTCAGAAGGAAGCTTGTCTCCTTTTTTCAAAACTCCGTTGTCAATCATTTCCCTGATCTGATCCATTACCTGTTCATAAACCTTCGTGTTTTTAATTGGGCTGAACATCTTATCCTCCTGCTTCTGAAATGCTTAGTCATATTATACAATTAATACCATATTAATTCAACACCATCGGCAGGTCAAGCATGTATGGAGGAGAAACATCCGGAGTAACTCAATCTGTTTTTATTTTCTTGCTGCTATTGTGAAAATAGGGGTAGGATTATAGAATTGGTTTATCTCACTGTAAATTCTGTCTCCCACCTGTTCATCCAGCCTGATCTCCTTAAATCCTGCAGATTTCAGAAGCTGAACATCCCATGCAGGTCTTGGATTTGAGATGGGACGCAGTTCTGTTTTTAAATGTTCATATGCACTCCACTGTTCCTGTGTAATCTTTGAATGAGCATGATTTTCCGGAAGTTCTTGCTGATCATTTTCTCTGCTGTAATCTCCATCAAAATTAATGAGTACGCCATCCTCTTTCAACAGATTATGCCAATTCTCATAAGCTTTTTTAAGATCCGGCAATGTCCATGCCACATTGCGGGTGACAATCGCATCGAAGCTGTTATCTGGGAAATCCGGCATCTCTGCATCCATCACATAAAATTCAGCGGGTATTCCAAGAATTGCCGATGACTTTCTTGCTTCCAGGATCATCTTCTCAGTGAGATCAATCCCCGTCATATCATGGCCTTCCGCCCCGAGTAAAAAGCAGAAAAAACCAGTTCCTGTGCCAATATCCAGTATTTTAAGACCTTTTTTAGCTGGGAGATAGGTTTGAAGTTCCTTCAGCCATCGCCCGCGCATATCAGAATTTAACTCCTGTATTTTCAGTTCATTAAATATCTCTGCCCGTGAGGACCAGTAGTCCGTCATCTCTTCTTTTATCTTTTTATTTAAGTTTATGTCATTCACTTCACTCATAAGTAACTGTTCCTCCAGTGCCTGCTAATTATTAATCGTTGTATTTTCATCAACCCAGTAGAAATCTGCAGGGGTAGAATTAATTCCATCAATATGTTTCTTCATAACAAAGTTCATGATGGGATAACAAAAATAAATTGCTGCTCCATCATTTAACAGAACCTGCTCTGCCTGTTTGATCAAATCTTTTCTCTGTTTCGGATCTGCGCTTACATGCACCTGGTCCATAAGAGAATTAAACTCTTCGCTGTTATATCCAGTCGCATTATAGGTACCGCCCGCTTTAAAATAGGTATTGATCTGATTCTCAGGGTCTCCGCAGTTCATAATGTTAATGCTCATGCAAAGCAAATCATAATCACCCGTCTTTTGCATATCCATAACAGTCTGGGTATCATGGACTTCCGGAGTGACTTTGATTCCCACCTTGGCCATTGCTGCCTGAGCCGCCTCAACAACGATCTGCTGTTCCGGACGTCCGGTATAATAGATGAAACGAAGATTGACCTGCTCTCCAGCGGGAGTTTCACGGAAACCATCTCCGTCCGTATCAGTATAGCCTGCTTCATCCAACAGTTTTTTTGCATTCTCAGGATTATATGCGTTGGGATCCGTCAGCGTATCATATCCATAATCGGATGCTGAAGTTATCAGTGTTTTCCCTGGAACATACTGATTTTTCAACAGAATTTTGCAGTAAGAATCTTTGTCCTGCATTTGAAGAACTGCTTCACGAAGTACTTTGTCGCCCAACGGTCCGTTCTGATTCATAAAACCGATGGTGGTACGCCCACTGGGATTTGTTTTTATTTTATAATCGCTGTTTTTTTCAAATGTACCAATATCATTCATGCTGACATTATAGACCGCATCCAAGTCACCTGACTGAAGTCCCATACTGATTGTGGACTGGTCCTCAGAATAAATGAATTCAATCCGATCCATCTTTACTTCACCATTCCAGTAGTTCTCGTTTTTAACTACCACACATTTTTTTGTGGCAGTATCAAACGATTCACATACATACGGACCAGTTCCAATTGGACCATTATCCCCGATTTTACTGTTATCTACCGATGTATCTATAATACAGAATAAAGGATCAGCCAGCTTATTCGGCAAAATAGGCTCCGGCTTTTGGGTGGTAATCACCAGCTTCTGGCCATCAGTTTCTATGGAAACAGGGGCGAAATACTCCACACCTCTTTCTCCATTCTCAAAAACATTCTCCAGAGATTTTTTAACTGCCTCTGCATCCAGCTTGTTTCCGTTGGAAAATGTTACATTAGCTTTTATATTAAAAGTCCATACCGTATTGTCCTCATTGGAGGAATAATCATCCTCTGTAAGCCAGCCGGATATGGAATAATCATCGCTCATTTTTGTTAAAGTCTGGCATATGCCATAACGTACCGGATACCAGCCATTATAAGCCTTAATGGGGTCCAAGGTACCCGCGGACTGCCCGCTTCCGATCACCAGTGTCTTTTTACCCTCTTCTGCGCCAGTTGATGTCTTCCCAGTACCGCCCGCTACCCCGCATCCAGACAACAAGCTGCCGCATATGGCTGCTGATACAAAAACTGCAATTATTTTTTTAACTCCTGCTTTCTTCATTTATCCTCCCGGTATTTCAAACGATTAAATTGATGGCATGCTACCAGATGATCAGGTTCTATCTCCCATAATCCTGGTTTTTCTGCCCTGCAAACATCCATACAATGAATACAGCGATTTTGGAAAGGACATCCATCTGGTATATTCAATGGACTTGGTAATTCACTTTCCATGCTGACTATTTCCTTTGAAAAATCCATGTTAAGGTCAAAAATAGAATCCAATAACGCCTGTGTATATGGGTGTGCGGCTTTTGTGGTGACTTCTTTTCCGCTTAAAATCTCAACAACATTGCCCAGATACATAACTGCTATCTGGTGTGCAAATTGCTGTACCAATGCCAGATCATGGCTGATAAAGCCTATGGATATCTGTTTCCTCTTTTGCAGATCTAAAAGCAGTTCCACAATCGTCTGCTGTACAGAAACATCAAGTGCCGATGTTATTTCATCACAAATAATCACTTCCGGCTCCAGTGCCAATGCTCTGGCAATACCGATACGCTGCCGCTGGCCACCGCTCATGTCATGGGGATAACGCTCTGCAAAGCTGCCCGGAAGTTCTACCATTTCAAGAAGCTCTCTGGCTTTTGAATCCATTCCATTTTTTTTAATCAGATTAAAATTAATAAGCGGTTCACAAATTATTTCTTTCACTTTCATCCGCGGGTGAAATGCTTCCCCAGGATCCTGAAAAATCATCTGAATGTTTCTGCGGCTTAGACGCAGTTCTTCGCCTTTTCTCTCTGTGATATTTTTCCCATGAAACAATATTTCCCCGGAAGTCGGTTTTTCCAGCCCCACTGCCATTCGTATAAAAGTACTTTTTCCGCAACCACTCTCTCCAATGATACCAAGCGTCCGGTTCTTGTAGAAATTAAGGCTGACATCATCACAGGCAGTCAGAAATCTATTCCTGGATATCTGATATAATTTTGTAAGATGCCTGGCTTCAATAATCAGATCATCCCGTTCAAACATAATGACAGCCTCCCAGTGACGGCACTGCAGATAAGAGTTTCTTTATATATTCAGCCTGGGAATTATGCAAAATGTGATCCCTGTCACCGCTGTCTGCTATTTTCCCGTCTTTCATCACCACAATATGATCCGACATATATGCTGCAAGAGCCAGGTTATGGGTTATCATAATAATACTGGTGCCGTACTCCTCTCTCATTTTCATCATCTGGCGGATCATCTGAGCCTGCATTGTGATATCAAGTGCGCTGGTAGGCTCATCGGCGAGCAGCAGCTTCGGCTTAAAAACCATGGCAAAAGCGATTCCAACACGCTGTTTCATACCGCCTGAAAGTTGAAACGGATAGGATTTCATGATGTACTCCCCATCAGGCAGACACGCGTGTTCCAGCATCTGTACACCTTTTTCCCATGCTTCTTTTCTGCTATAATCCCCATGGGCGCGGATATATTCAACAAACTGGGAACCGATTCTACGGATTGGATTTAACATGGCTCCTGAATCCTGAAAAATCATGGAAATTTCTGTGCCGTAAATCTTTCTCCAGTCATTTGCAGTATAGGATAAAAGAGAGTCTCCCTCAAAGAAGATATCTCCCTGTGCTACCCTTCCCTGTCCGGACAGATTCCCCATAACTGCACGGATAACAGAAGTTTTACCGCTTCCGCTTTCTCCCACCAGACAACAGATTTCTCCCTGTTTTACAGCCAGTGAGAAATTTTCTACTGCTGGTTTGCCGCTTTTATTATAATTAACTGAAATATTCTGTATTTCCAGCATAATTTCCTCCTGCTGCCGGTCTTTTATCAATCACTTAACGGATCGAGGATATCTCTCAGACTATCCCCCAGCAAATTAAAAACAGCAACAACAATAAATACAGCCAGACCCGGAAAAAACATCATCCAGGGGGCGGTCTGTAAATAAGCGCGTCCCTCACTCAGCATCATTCCCCATTCGGGAACCGGGGGCTGTACTCCAAATCCAAGAAAGGAAAGTGCAGCTATTTCAAGCATCATCGTGCCAATATCGGTAGCAGCCGTAACGATCAAAATAGGCATGGTCATTTTACATATATAGTTTCTAAGGATATAACCAGTCTTCGATCCAGTCAGTACAGCTGCCGACATATAATCCTTGTTCTTTATTCTAAGTACAAGGCTCCGGGCGAGACGCGCATACTTTGTCCAGCTGACAGCTACGATTGCAATGATGGCATTCAAAAGACTGGGGCCGAGAATTCCGGCAATTGCGATTGCCAGTACAAGTCCGGGAAATGAAATCATCATATCAGAAATTCTCATAATAACAGAATCGGTGACACCACCGATATAGCCTGCAAAAATGCCAAGTATCGAGCCAGTAAACAGTGTAATCACAACTAAGAGCAATGCAGAAGTCAGAGACGTTCGTGTTCCATATATAACTCGGGAAAACAGGTCTCGCCCCAGTTTATCTGTTCCAAACCAGTGGTTTGCATCCGGCGGTTGTTCCGCGTTTGCTATCACCGCTTCATACGGATTATGGGTAGCTATAAAAGGAGCAAAAACAGCTGCCCCAATAACAATAAGAGCTAAGATACAAAAGACCGTAAACTGTTTATGATTTTTGCAAAATGCAAGTATCTTCTGTATGTCTCTCACCTCACTTTCGTCCTGGGGTCCAGCTTCTCATAGGTAATATCAACAATCAGATTGATCACCATATAGATCAGGGCGACCCATAGAACATATCCCTGAATTAGGGGATAATCTCTGGCAGCTACTGCCGATACAGCCAGATTGCCTAATCCCGGGTAAGAAAAGATGACTTCCACAACCGCGGTTCCACCGAGAAGCGATCCAAAGGACAACCCCAGCAATGTGACTAACGGAAGTAGTACATTAGGGAGGACATGCCCAAAGAGAACCGTACTCTCCTTTAACCCTCTGGTCCGTGCACCTACAACATAATCCTGATGTAATTCTTCCAATACGGCAGCTCGTATCTGCCTGGTATATTTTGCTGTCATGGAAAAAGCGAGCGTGACAGCCGGTAGAATCATTTTCTTAAACCCAGTGTCAGAGGATATGACAGGAAGCAGCTTAAGCTTCAGTGCAACAATGTAAATCAGCATCACGCCAAGCCAGAAACTTGGCAATGAAACTCCCACAAATGAGAAGGCTCGTATGATATAGTCAGCCGCCTTATTGTGTTTTACTGCTGAAAGAACACCAAATGGAACGGATATTACAAGCATAAGAATCATTGAAAACAGCGTAAGTTTTAATGTAGGCCACAGTCTTTGCAGCAGTACAGACACAACCGGTTTATTCAGTGAATAGGAAGTACCCAGATCTCCGCGCAGACAACGGAATAACCAGTTGAAATACTGTACCGGAAAAGGGTTGTTTAAACCCATTTTTTCCCGCATAGCCTCCATTACTTCTTCACTGGGAACATTTCCGTTTGCAGCATACATTGCCTTTACAGGATCACCGGGCGCAAGATAAGTAAGGCCGAATGTCAAGAACCCAATCCCAAACAATACGATGATAATCTGCAAGATACGACTGGCTATGTTTTTCTTTATCACCTTAATACAATCCCTTCATCAACATTTTGTGGCACAAATCTCGAATAAGGGAGACTCACCGTAAAGATCTTTTTCCCATTCTTCATACACGTTTTCCCCAATATTATCCTGTATCTGTACACTCATGCCCATATTTTCAAGTGTCTGTTTATCCCAAACCGGACGCAGTGTACTTGTCAGTGGAGAGGCTGCAAAGAAATCCATATTTTCAATTGCTACCACCTCTTTCTGTCCATATTTATGTAAGTAACGTTCTTCTCTTTCTCTGACACGCCTGAGTTTTTCTTCATCAAAGAAATGAAGATGCCAGTTGGCATCATAAATTAAGAGTCTGCCATTCCTCTTCAAGATCCGCTTCCATTCATTGTAAACTTGTTTAGGATACTCCAATGTCCAAGTGACATTTCTTGTAACAATCACATCAAATTCTTCATCCTCAAACTCCAGCTGATTGAGATCCATTTTCTTAAAATCTGCTGACACTCCCAGTTTTTTTGCATTATCTTTGGCGCATGCAATCATTCCGTCCGAATAGTCAATCCCCGTCACCTGTTGTCCTTCCTCTGAAAGAATACACGCAAAAAAGCCGGGTCCTGTGCCGGCATCCAATATTTTTAACCCTTTTCTTCCATTCAGATGGTTTCCAATCTGTCTTTTCCATGCATCTTTTCGAAAGGATGCCAGTTCTGAAACTATGTAACGGTTATAGTCCTCCCCATCTCCCCATGGTTTCTGTCGTTCATCTCTGTTCATTGATCTGCCCCCAGTTCTGTCTGTACAATGTAAAACTACGCAAATGTACCATTTTCACATAGTTGCAATTATACTTTAATGTGAAATTACCCACAAGCCAGGGGAGGGGATATTTTTCTGCCCGATTTTTTTATCTGTTACCTCTGAAAACAGAAAAAACCCCAGTCTTTTCACTCAAGGTTTTCTCAAAATTAACTTATTTATGTTCCTTCCACATACATTCCGTGATATTCATCTGTGTAAACACTGCTTGAAAGGATGAGTTTTCCGGGCTGCAGGCATAGATCCCAAAAGATATCTCTCCTGCACCTTCCCACATATGGCAGATTCGCATCTGCTTAAAGTTCACTCCGTCAAGACTGCATTCAATGCAATAATCAGACTCCCGCCTGCTTAATCGATACCACATTTCTTTTATGGAAGCATCAATATCTGTAGTTGCCCAATCTGAGTAGCCATGGTTTGTGACAACACTTCCCAGCCGCTGAAATTCTTCATTTTCATATTCAACAGATGCCTTCAGCCAGTTTTCACTGTCCAGATACATGACTACGCCACACTGGTCAAAGCGGTGGCCGCTTGCAAACTCTGTTTTTACAACAAAAGAAAAATACGTTTCTTTCGTCTTCAGCTGAAGAACCGGAGCATTGTCATTCTGAAATCCATAATACGTGCGCTGCCATAAATCAGTTCCAGGCTCCGTAATCATCTCAATTCTGTCATCTGAAATCTCGCAGGTTTTCAGTTCTCTGATCCAGAAAAGGTCACCATTAGTAAATTTCCCCTTGATTTTTGCTTTTTCCTCCATAGAAGATTCCCCCCTTACTTATAAAATATTGAAGATAACCGTTTTTTCTTTCATGGATATCTTTCCTACCTGATATCCATAATCAGCAAGTTCTTTCTTATATGTTAAAAAAGAGTGGTCTAAAGGTATTCCTGCGATCTCACCGATCTCATCAAATGTCAGTTTGAAGGACGGACTGCCATTTTTCTGGACGTATTCCCATAAAGCATTGTATTTACTCATTTTGTATCACCTCTTTCAAGCTGGATTATTGTCATTGCCTTCTATTTTTGTTATATCAGTAAATAACGAAATAAAAATAACCTGCCTTGTCTGATCTGAGAACCTAAGGTGAAAACATGTTTCTAACAGAAAAAGCAAAAAATTTTAATCTCACTGCCATTATAATATCATAAAAATGTCTGTCAATCCAGTTAATACAGTAACTTTATAAGTATTGCTTTATTCATAAAATATGACTCAAAACCGCTCCGTAATGAATATTTTCAATCTTTTATCAAACAATAATAAAAATAAAAGGAGGCGTTACAATGGCCGTAGCTCATAAAAGTGCAATTAGTGTAGGAATGCTTTATATCCCCGTTGGATTATATAAAACCACAAAAGATATTTCTGTTAGTTTTAATCAGCTTTGTAAAGATACTCATGAGCGGATAAAATACAAAAAGATCTGCCCCTCCTGTAATAAAGAGGTGGAACCCGACGGAATCATTAAAGGATACGAGTATGAAAAGGGTAAGTATGTTACATTTACGGAGGATGAACTGGAGAAAATCAAGACCAAGAAAGATAAAACAATCCATATTGAGCATTTTGCAAAATTAACAGACGTGGATCAAATTTATTATGAGAAGAATTACTATGTTGTTCCTGAGCCGGGAGCTGAAAAAGCCTGTGAATTACTCCGTCAGGCAATGCTTTCACAAAAGAAAGTCGGTATTGCAAAAACAGTAATCGGATCCACTGAGAATTTAATGGTTTTGTACCCGACAAAAGATGGAATTATTGCAAAAACTCTATTTTATCAGGCTGAAATACAGGCAGTACCAGTTGCAACAGCCAAGGCTGAGGTTAATAAGGCAGAGATAGATATGGCGAAAACTTTAATTGATTCCATGACTTCTACTTTTGATCCTGGTCTTTATCATGACGAATACCAGGAAAGACTGCGCCAGGCGATCGAGACAAAAATAGCAGGTAAAGAGATTGTAAACGCAGATACAGAAAGTCAGAATAATATCATTGACCTGATGGAAGCCATGAAGAGAACAGTTGAAATGGCAAAAGGTACAAAAGGATTAGCCTGATGGATCTATTTGACAGTAAGAATGTAAGTCCCATGCTGATATCTGAGATGAAAGCCCCATTTGACTCACCAGATCATATCTATGAGATAAAATGGGACGGTATCCGATGCTTGTCATTTTTAAGCGATAAAACTGATATGCGAAATAAAAGAAATAAATTAATGATACCTCTCTTTCCGGAACTGGAAGACTTATATAAACAGGTAAAAGTAAAGTGCATCCTGGACCATGAATTACTAGTCCTCAGAAACGGAATACCAGATTTTTACGAAGTCCAGAAAAGGGCTTTAATGAGTAATCAGTTTAAGATCAAATTAGCTGCCAGTAAATATCCCGCCAGTATTATCGCCTATGATATCTTATATTACAAAGATAAAGATATCACAATGCTCCCACTTATGGAACGCAAGAAATATTTGGATGATGTGATTATAGAGAATAATCTGATCTCTGTATCCCGATACGTGGAGAATAACGGAATTATGTTATTTAACCTTGTAAAAGAAAAAGGGTTAGAAGGAATTGTTGCAAAAAGAAAAGACAGCCTGTATTGGCCGGGGAATCGATCGAAAGATTGGATTAAGTGTAAAATAATGGCTTCTGATGATTGCGTTATCTGCGGTTATATACAAAAGGAAAATAACATGACCAGCCTTATATTGGGGCAATATGACGATGATTTATTAGTGTACAAGGGACATGTTACACTGGGAGTAAGTCTCAGGATTTTAAATGAGCATAAGTATCAGATTATTGACTATTCTCCTTTTGGTTATGTGCCTAAAGGCAATGATGACGCTGTCTGGCTGGCGCCAGAGCTGGTATGTATTGTTGAATCTATGCCGACCGAAAAAGACAGCTTCCGCCAGCCAGTATTTAAAGGAATCAGAGACGATAAATTAGCAATCGAATGCAGGATATAAGCTGCCGCCCAGGCTTCTTATATCCTGTTTCCATATAAATTCACTCAATGTATTGTTCCCAATCCCCCATCTCACCCAATTTCTTGCCGATGGAAAAATAATTATAAGGTGCATAGATTGCAGGTTTCAATTCGGTTAAATCAATTTTTTTCAGATCCATGGTTTCATATTTTTTGTCAATTTGAATATTTTTTATTTCAGCTAGAAATAGATGGGCACCATCAAGCTCAATTATTTTGGTGACTTCGCATTCATAAGCCCAATGACATTCCTCTATAATAGGAACTTCCAGGCTTTTACCCCATTCATAACTGTAAGGTACTTCATTTTTCACCTTGTTCTCGCCTTTCGTATTACCAAAATAATCAGCAAGCCAAAGATTATCCTCAGTAATCATATTAGCAGAGAACTTTTTATCCCGAAGTATGTTTGACTTGGTAAGTTTGCTTCCACCTACAGTCATCATTAAATGTGGTGTTTTATCAAATGAAAACCCTATCCATGTTATAATACAAAAGTTAGGAGTGCCATTTTCGTTTTTTGTTCCAATGATATACATTGGCTGCGGACTAAACACCCAATCCGGATTAATATTAACCTTTTCCATAGTTTTAAATACCCCCTCCCAAACACTTACCTCAAAAGTTAACATACCAACATTATCAGTATACTCCCTGTTATTCACCGTTTCGAGGTTCAGCCATATCATTTAACAGACCCTCAAACCACTGAACATTTACCAAGTGATGAGAACGTGAATTTTCCAGCATCTTTCTAAAATTATCAGAGATAGTTTCATCGTGCTGAATTGATTGTTCTAATAGAAATATTTTCTTTTTGGTTTCTTCAATTTGTATTTCTATTAATTTTTTTAGCTCATTTTCATTATACTCATTACCAAATAACATAGCTATATAAAATGATAAATTAATATAGTCGGTTTTAGAGCCATATTTGAACATCAGCTTTTCAAATTCCCGATTACCCGATTCAGTGATAATATAATTATTCGTCTCTCTTGTACTATCTGACTGATTAACTTTCTCAATATATTTTTTCTCTTCTAATTGTTGAAGATTGTAATAAAAGGATCCTTTGGTGAAATTAACAATATATTTATAATGCCTCTCTTCCATTAAGGATAATAATTCGTAACCATGAGATCCGGGATTTTGTTTCAATAAACCTAAAATTAGTAATGGGATCAAGAAATACCTCCTCTAAAATATGATTAATCTACATAACATGCGATATAAATTCCTCATATGATATTTTCCCCAATGCAAACTCCATACTTTTTATATAACCTTTTTCTGACTTGGTAAATGTTCTGGATTCAATAAGGCTCACCAGTTCGTTTTCATTCATCAATGGCTCTAATACATGATGCTTGTTAGAAAACGCATCAAAGTATCGTACCCCAAATTTCCTTTGAGAAATTGAATCAAAATGTATTCCATCATGATTTGATGTTAATTCTTTTGCTGTGACAAAGTAACAATTATCTTGTTCAAATGCAAATTTTTGTAATTCCTGATTAACGTATTTATATTCCGTACAACTTTTCCCAAAACCTTCTTTACCCAAGAAATCACCTAAGCCGCCAATCATAATTGGAATATTGGGGACATTTAACTCTTTTCTAAGCGCCTCAATGATTAGTAATAATTTATTGTAATATACTTTGTAGTTACCATTAACGCTGTCGCTCTCTCCCTGATGCCACAGAATTCCTGCCAAATCACTGCTTTGCATCGCAAATTTAGCTTCTGTTATGGCATGTTTAAATAGCACCCCGTCCACAGCCCACTCATCCAGCATGCTGCCACCTTCTGCACAGGGAATCAGTCCAATTACATCTTCCTGATTCTGACGACACCACATATCTGCGAAAGAACCAGCGAGACTTATTCCTGAAACAGGACGGTCATAATTAATGGGTTCGGTCATCATCTGCCATCTGCCATTCCGTAACATCTGTATTCTTTCATTATAAATAGGCGGCACCTCATGAATAAAACCACGTCCAGCCATATTAGACTGCCCTATCATTAAAAAAGATTTCATTATTTTTTATCCTCTCTTTTGTTTACAATTATTCAACACATTATTAGTCTAATTAGACTATTCCCCTTAAACAATTATAGCTTGATTAAACCAATTGTCAACTGGTATGTGATTGGTAACTGATATAAAAAAAAGCAAGCCTTGAGGCGACATACTCTCAAGGCTTGTTATAACCATCTTAGCTTAAACGTTAAGGGGCCTGACTTATTATCCCCAAAGCGCATTGGCATCGGTGGCACTTCGGTTGAGACGGGAAAAATCTGTCTTAACAAAGGATATGGTTGAAAGAAGCAGGAACACCAAACCAATGGCAAGAATAACTACAAACGTCATAATCGGAGTAATTGCGAAACCATTTATTTCAACCACCAATCCTTCTTTAATCAGTTGGGAAACAGGAAGATTCCCTTTTTCCAAAACGATCATTCTAAAAAATGCTGTGGCATAAGTCATAGGATTAAAGTAAGCTACAAACTTCAGAGAGCCTGGCAGCATGGACAATGGAACATAGGCACCGGACAGAAACGTGAGGGGCATGGTTACTGCTGTTTTGACAATCTGGAAGGTCTGACCGTTGCGTACCTTCGTAGCTAAAAACAGCCCAACGCCAGAAAATACGATACCGATAAAAATCATGGATACGAGCACCAACAGAGGAGTTTTCCAGCTGGTAAACTTTATACCGATAAATAAACCAATTACCAGGATCAGGATACCCTGTAAGGTGGCTACCGTTGCTGCAGACAGTAATTGTCCCATCGCAACATAAACTCTCTTAGCAGGGGAGACCAAAACTTCTTTCATAAAACCACTGACCATATCATCAACCGTTGAAGACGCAAGGTTTAGCGCACTTTCAAATACAGTGGTGATAATAACACCGGAAAGCATGTAAGCGATGGGGTTTTCAATGAAATCATTTTTAAATATTGCACCAAACACATATACAAAGAAAAAAGGAAATATGAGCGAAAATATTAACCCGGTTTTATTTCGTACAAATGCTTTTAGTCCTCTTTTCCATAAGGCGAGTACTGTATTCATATTATCCCTCCTCCCTGATCTTTTTTCCTGTTATCTCTAAAAACACATCATTAAAGGTTCCTTTTTTAATTTCAATATTGGTAATGTGTTCTTTATGAACGCTTAACACCTCTAGCAGGCGGTCCAGATACTCTGCTTCCACCTTATAATAACCATCTTTTTTTGAGTAGTTTAATTGATGCTCCGTCAGCAGGCGTTCAAACCCTTCTTCATCATTTGTATTGATATAAGCTTTATCCTTCGTATACATTTTCTTCAATGCGTAAGGGGTATCATGTGCTACAATTACCCCGCCATCCATTATTGCTATCTTATTGCAGATCTCGGCTTCTTCCATATAGTGGGTGGTTAGAAAGATTGTGATGTTCCTTTCTTTTTGAAGCTTCATAATATATTCCCATATATGTGCCCTGGTCTGGGGATCCAGCCCTGTTGTTGGCTCATCAAGGAATAAAACCTTTGGATAATGCACCAGGCCTCTGGCGATCTCAACACGCCGTTTCATTCCTCCTGATAAAGCGGAAACCATTTTCTTTCTTTCATTTGTTAAATCCACCAGATTGAGAACAAAATTAATTCGTTCTTCTACTTCCCTGTTTGAAATGTTATAAAATACACAGTGCATTTTTAAATTCTCTTCAATGGTCATTTTCGCATCAAGAGTGGAATCCTGAAATACAACTCCAATGGAAGACCGTACCTCGCTTTTTTGCCTGCTCACATCTTTTCCATCGATCAATAACGTACCTGAAGTTTTTTCAAAAATGGTACATAACGTATTAATCGTTGTGCTTTTTCCAGCACCGTTTGGTCCAAGAAATGCAAATACACTGCCTTCTTCCACATCAAAAGATATATCGTTTACTGCGACAAAGTCACCATATTTTTTTGTGAAGTTTTTAACCTGAATGATTGGATTCATAGTTTTATCTCCTTATTGCTGATTGTAGTAAAGTATAATTTGATATAACTTAATATGACGAAGCAAACACAGCGTTATCATCAACGAAAAGCCTCTATTTTATGCAGTGCTCCAGTGTCACTAAAAAAATTTAAGATGCAATTACTATGAAACGCAGCAAGAATACTGCTATATTATCATAATAAAATATCATTTACAACAGAGAAAGTGTGCCATGCAATTCCCCTGGTATCTTGTTGACCAATAAAAAAAACGATACCCTGCCATTGATAATTTGAACAAATGGCAAAATACCGCTTTCCATTAAATCTATAAATATAGTTTATATCCCATTGCTTCCAGAATCTCTTTATTTCCCGTGGAAGCAAGAATCATATTTTTCTCCTCTCTATTCCATTCCTGATTCATTTCTGAAACATTCAGACTTACAAATAATCTTCCCTTTCTTCCATCTCTCACAAAAGTCAACACTCGCTCATCGGTGTCTTCCCATAAAACTTCATAGGAAGTGTCTTCCTCTATATATTCTTTTCTTATCTTTATGATATTCTGCACAAATTCATATAGTTGTGGATTCTGGCTCCATACCATGGGATTCCTGTATTCATGTTCCTTCATTCCGCATATTGCCTGTTCATCACCGTAAAATAAGCTGGGGACTCCCGGGAACAGCATAAGAAGGATAAAAGCTAATTTCCATTTTCGCAGATCGCCCCTGCAAAGAGATAAAAATCTGGGTACATCATGGCTATCCAGAAGATTCAGCTGCCCGTTTACAAGATTGGTAGGGTAACGGAGCCTCATCTGTTCCAGCTGTCTGGCAGCTGTTAATGCATTTTTATTATTACCGATGATGTGATCACGGCAAATTCGTCTGAATTCGTAATTCATGGTTGAATCAAAGATATCTCCCCG
>SVDS01000280.1 GCA_015057715.1 Paenibacillaceae bacterium | reverse complement strand
CAGCATTATCTGATTTACCATCAGAGATTTGATCAGGGTACCGAGTATCACGAAGTCCGGGTTCACCAGCAATTTCTTAATCAGAAGGGCTGGCCGGTGACGGCTGTATTTGAAAACCGCAATGAAACGGCAGGGCATTACCGGAATAGTGAGATTACGGGCAGATATGAATTTATAAATCACGGATCGGATACCTCCCCCAGTCTTAGCAGCCCGGAATCGATTATATTGTTAGAAAACGGAAAAATTGAAGGTGACAGGGAAGGAACGTGGGAAAAGACAAAAGGAGCTCAGTATGATTACATCACCATCAGTATGGATGATACGGAGTATCATGGAGTATTCTTTAAACAGCATAACGAAAAAATGGATTCAGAGCAGGTGATGACGTTTACTGCCATAGGCGATAATAACACCAGTATATGGGCGAGCAGGGTAAAATGAGCCGTTTGGTTCATTAAAAAACAGTATTGTATGAAAACAAGAATTCATGTATGATGATAGTTAGAATAAAGAGAAGGTTTTCATAGTATACTGCCCATCTGCGTGAAAGGATTTGCTATGCTGCATATTAAGAGTGTTGAGGAAGGGCTGAAGATTTTTGTGGCTCTGGGATCGGAATTAAGAATTAATATAATAAAGCTTCTAATTGAGCACACCGAGTTGAATATGAATGAACTGGCATCCAGTTTAGGGGTGACCAATGGAGCTTTGACCAGTCATATTAAGAAACTGGAAGACTGTGGCCTGATTTGTGTGATTTCAGAGCACAATGGTCACGGGAACCAGAAAATATGCCGTGTAAATGTGGATAAACTGTTGGTTGATATTGCTCCAAAACAAAGTGACGATGGGAAAAACACCTATACCACGGATATTAAAGTGGGATATTTTACGGATTATGAGGTTTTGCCCACATGCGGTCTGGCCAGTAGCCAGGCAATTATTGGAGAGGTAGATGATCCCCGTTATTTTGCTCATCCGGACCGGTATCAGGCTGACATTGTCTGGTTTACCAAAGGATACGTTGAATATGTAATTCCCAATCTGCTGCCTCCCCTTCAGAAAATTGATCAGATTACATTTTCTGTGGAAATCGGGAGTGAAGCACCTGGAATTAACAATGACTGGCCTTCCGATATTACCATCAGCATTAACAATGTGGAACTGGGAACGTGGACCAGTCCTGGGGATTTCGGTGATGTTCCGGGAATTTTCACACCGGACTGGTGGTTCCCCAACTGGAATCAGTACGGACTGCTTAAGATGATTGTGGTCAATCAGTTTGGAACCTTTATTGATGGTTTAAAGATATCTTCCGTTACCATTGATGATTTTAAACTGGATAAACGCAGTCCCATCAAATTAAAATTCCAGGTAAAGGAAGATGCAGTAAATGCAGGCGGTTTAACCATATTTGGAAGCAGCTTTGGTAACTATAACCAGGACATTAAAGTCCGGGTTCACTATAGCCCTGTAAAAGGAAAGCGTGAAGATTAAGATATAAGACGTAAAAAATACCGGGAAATGATTGTATTAAGGATATCATTTCCCGGTATTTACTATTTCGTATTCGCCATTTTATTCAATTCATTGGTTAACGCTAAAACCTCTTCAATACTTGCCGTCGTTTCCTCAATTCCTGATGACTGCTGTTCCGTATTTTTCATGGTTGAATTGGAAAACTGCAGTGTCTTTGTGATTGATTTCTGTACGTCTTCGGTCAGCTGTACGACCTTTGTTGCAGTATCTTTTGAATTCTGGGAAAGCTTTTGTATCTCTGTGGCAACCACTGCAAAGCCTTTACCGGCCTCACCGGCCCGTGCTGCTTCGATGGAAGCGTTAAGTCCTAACAGCTTGGTCTGATCTGCAATGCTCTTAATTGAATTAAGAATGACGTTGATCTGCTCGGATATCTGTTTTACATTTAAAATCTCTTTGTTTAGTTCATTCTGATTTTCATTGACCTGAATGGAGGAGGAGGCAAGCTCTTCCATGGTTGCCTCAATCACGGTAAACTGATCTACCAGATCCTTGCTCATTGTTTTTAATTTGTATTTCTGATAACCGATCTGGGAAAGAGAGTTGGCAACTATATAAAGTACTTCTGCGGCAGCCTGTATGCTTTTTTCTGAGGTAACCTTCACTTCATGAAGCGCATTTATGTATTGATCTTCATTAACTCCGATTTCTCTTGCAACCCGTCGGAATTCATCTTCATTTGGCTTGCCGCTTAAAGTCTGCCCGCCGAGAATTGTTCCAATTAATTCCCCTTCCACCATGATTGGAGCTGCAAAATCGATCAGCCCTGAATGGCATTTAAAGATGTAAGGTCTTCCGGTTCTGGCTGCTTCCTGACCGCCTCTTTTATGGGATGCAGCACACCGGTCATCTCCGGTTTTTGTTGAATGGGTGTAATTTGCGCAGATTCTGGTATAGGAACTTGGATTTGTAACAGGATTTCCCTCCCGGTCCACTGCAACGCTGGCCAGATTCATGCTAACTGCAAAATTATCAAGGAATTTTTGCAGCAGACTGATCTCCATTACATCTGAGAGATTGATTTCTGAAAGTGTTTTATAAACATTTTCCTCATGATTCATGTTCATATACATGTCCTCC